>DATFRS010000250.1:0-12408 GCA_035263065.1 Rhodanobacteraceae bacterium | reverse complement strand
CGAGGCTTCGCTGCTGATCCACTTCGACTCGCCGCTCGCCAGCGCCGTGCGGCCGTCGAGCGTCGTCGCGGTCTTGATGCGCACCCACGGCCGCTTGCGTTCGATGCGGCTGAAGAAGCCGCGATTCAGCTCGCGCGCGGGCTCGCGCAGGAGGCCCGACTCGATCGCGATGCCCGCGGCGCGCAGGCGATCGAGCGCGCCGGCGCCTTGCTGGAACGCGTCCTCGCTCGCGATGACGACGCGCGCGATGCCGGCCTCGATCAGCGCGTCGGCGCACGGCGGCGTGCGGCCCTGCTTGCCGCAGGGTTCGAGCGTGACGTAAGCCGTCGCGCCGCGTGCGCGGTCGCCGGCGTCGCGCAGCGCGAAGACTTCGGCGTGCGGACCGCCGGCACGCTGGTGCCAGCCTTCGCCGACAACGGCGTCGCCGCGCGCGATCACGCAGCCGACGCGCGGATTCGGTTGCGTCGTCCAGAGCGCGCGCTCGGCGAGCCGGAGCGCGCGCGCCATCAGCGCATGGTCGCTCGCCGAGAACACGGCCGGCTCAGCCTTTGACTTTGCGCGGGACGGGCTCGTCGAGCAGCGGCAGCTGCAGGCCTTCGATCGCGGGCAGGTCGCGCTGCAGGCGCTCGATCTCCTCGCGGAATTCCTGCACGTCCTGGAAGCTGCGATAGACCGACGCGAAGCGGATGTAGGCGACCTGGTCGAGCTTCTTGAGCTCGCGCATGACGAGCTCGCCGATGCGCATCGACGGCACCTCGCGCTCGCCGCTGCGACGCAGCTCCTCGACGACGGTGCGCACGGCCGCATCGACCTGCTCGCTCGACACGGGCCGCTTCTGCAGCGCGCGCTGGAAGCCGGCGCGGAGCTTCAATTCATCGAACGTCTCGCGCCGGTCGTCGCTCTTGATGACCGCCGGCAGCTTGATTTCCGCCGTCTCGAACGTGTTGAAGCGCTCGCCGCACGCCTCGCACTCGCGCCGCCGGCGGATCGTCGCGCCGTCCTCGGAGACGCGCGAGTCGATGACGCGGGTGTCGTCGTGCTGGCAGAAGGGGCAGTGCATGGGGTCAGCGGTACGCTCGCTCAGCCGTGAGCGGTGAGCAGAAAGAGCTCACGACGATGTCCGCTTTCCTTTTCCGCTCACCGCTCACGGCTCACCGCTCACCCATAAACAGGAAAAGCCTGGCACTGCGCGGTGACTTTTCCGCGCACATTCTCGATGACGCCTTTGTCCGCCGGCGCATCAAGCACATCGCAGATCCAGTTCGCGAGGTCGACGCATTCCTTCTCGCCGTACCCGCGCGTCGTCACCGCCGGCGTACCGAGGCGCAAACCCGACGTCACGAACGGCGAGCGCGGATCGTTCGGCACCGCATTCTTGTTGACCGTGACGTGCGCGTCGCCGAGCGCGGCTTCGGCGTCCTTGCCGGTGACGTCGCGGCCGATCAGGTCGACGAGGAAGAGATGGTTCTCGGTGCCGCCCGAGACGACCTTGTAGCCACGCGCGATCAGCGTCTTCGCCATCGCCTTCGCGTTCTTCACGACCTGCTGCTGGTACGTCTTGAATTCGGGTTCGAGCGCTTCCTTGAACGCGACGGCCTTGGCGGCGATCACGTGCATCAGCGGGCCGCCCTGGATGCCGGGGAAGACGATGCTCTGCAGCTTCTTCTCGAGGTCCTCGTCGCCGCCCTTCGCGACGACGATGCCGCCGCGCGGGCCGCGCAGCGTCTTGTGCGTGGTCGAGGTGACGACGTCGGCGTGCGGCACCGGATTCGGATAGACGCCCGCGGCGACGAGGCCGGCGACGTGCGCCATGTCGACGAAGAAGTACGCGCCGACCGACTTCGCGATCGCCGCCATGCGCTCCCAGTCGACGACCTGCGAGTACGCGCTGAAGCCGCCGATCAACATCTTCGGCTTGTGCTCGTGCGCCAGCTCGTCGATCTGGTCGTAGTCGAGCAGGCCGTTCGCGTCGACGCCGTACTGCACCGCGTTGAAGAGCTTGCCGGAAAGGTTGACCTTGGCGCCGTGCGTGAGATGCCCGCCGTGCGCGAGCGACATGCCGAGGATCGTGTCGCCCGGCTTCAGCAGCGCGAAGTACACGGCCTGGTTCGCCTGCGAGCCCGAGTGCGGCTGCACGTTGGCGTAACCGGCGCCGAACAGCGCCTTGACGCGCTCGATGGCGAGCTTCTCGGCGATGTCGACATATTCGCAGCCGCCGTAGTAGCGCTTGCCGGGATAGCCTTCGGCGTACTTGTTCGTGAGCACCGAGCCCTGGGCCTCGAGCACGCGCGGGCTCGCGTAGTTCTCCGACGCGATCAGCTCGACGTGGTCTTCCTGGCGGCGGCGCTCGGCGGCGATCGCCTGGGCGAGCTCGTCGTCGTAGCCGGCAATGCGCGTGTCCTTGGCAAACATGGGCGAAATCCGGCCTCGGCGGGGGAAATGCCGCGGATGTTACAGGCTCGCAGGCGGCCACCCAACCGCCGCGGCATGGCGATGGACGGCCGGATCGGCGATAATCAGCGGCTTCCCGCCTTTTTCTGGCACGCCCGGCCGAGCTTCACGCCGCCGGCTTCGCGTGCGCCATGGAGCAACGCCGGCAATGCAGTACATCTACACCATGATCGGGGTCAGCAAGGTCGTCCCCCCGAAGCGCGAAATCATCAAGGACATCTCGCTGTCGTTCTTCCCGGGCGCCAAGATCGGCCTCCTGGGCCTGAACGGCTCGGGCAAATCGACGGTGCTCCGGATCATGGCCGGCGTCGACAAGGACTACAACGGCGAGGCCCGTCCGCAGCCCGACATCAAGATCGGCTTCCTCCCGCAGGAGCCGCAGCTCGACCCGGAAAAGACCGTGCGCCAGACCGTCGAGGAAGGCGTCGGCGAGATCTTCGAGGCCCAGGCCAAGCTCGAGGCCGTCTACGCCGCCTACGCCGAGGAAGGCGCCGATTTCGACAAGCTCGCGGCCGAGCAGCAGCGGCTCGAGGCGATCCTCGCCACGAGCGATGCGCACACCTTGGAGCGCACGCTCGAGATCGCGGCCGATGCGCTGCGCCTGCCGCCGTGGGACGCGAAGATCGCGAACCTCTCCGGCGGCGAGAAGCGCCGCGTCGCGCTGTGCCGGCTGCTGCTTTCTAAGCCCGACATGCTGCTGCTCGACGAGCCGACGAACCATCTCGACGCCGAGTCGGTCGAGTGGCTCGAGCACTTCCTGCAGAACTTCCCGGGCACCGTCGTCGCGGTCACGCACGATCGCTACTTCCTCGACAACGCGGCCGAGTGGATCCTCGAGCTCGATCGCGGCCGCGGCATTCCGTGGAAGGGCAACTACTCGTCGTGGCTCGAGCAGAAGGACGCGCGCCTGCAGCAGGAAGAGGCCGGCGAGAAGGCGCGCCGCAAGGCGATCCAGCGCGAGCTCGAATGGGTGCGCCAGGGCGCCAAGGGCCGCCAGTCGAAGGGCAAGGCGCGCCTCAACCGGTTCGAGGAGCTCAACGCCGTCGAATACCAGCAGCGCAACGAGACCAACGAGATCTACATCCCGCCGGGCGAGCGGCTCGGCGATCTCGTCGTCGAGTTCAAGCACGTCTCGAAGTCGTTCGGCGATCGCCTGCTGATCGATGACCTTAGCTTCAAGGTGCCGCCCGGCGCGATCGTCGGCATCATCGGCCCGAACGGCGCCGGCAAGTCGACGTTCTTCAAGCTGATCACCGGCGTCGAGAAGCCCGACAGCGGCGAGATCGTCACCGGCACGACCGTGAAGCTCGCCTACGTCGACCAGTCGCGCGAAGCGCTGAGCGGCTCGAAGACCGTGTGGCAGGAAGTCTCCGGCGGCGCCGACATGATCACGGTCGGCAGGTACCAGACGCCCTCGCGCGGCTACATCGGCCGGTTCAACTTCAAGGGCGCCGACCAGCAGAAGATCGTCGGCCAGCTCTCGGGCGGCGAGCGCGGACGCCTGCATCTCGCCAAGACGCTGATGCAGGGCGGCAACGTGCTGCTGCTCGACGAGCCGTCGAACGACCTCGACGTCGAGACGCTGCGCGCGCTCGAAGAGGCGCTGCTCGAATTCCCCGGCTGCGCGATGGTGATCTCGCACGACCGCTGGTTCCTCGACCGCATCGCGACGCACATCCTCGCGTTCGAGGGCGACTCGCACGTCGAGTTCTTCCAGGGCAACTACCGCGAGTACGAGGAAGACAAGAAGCGCCGCCTCGGCGACGAAGCCGCGCAGCCGCATCGCATCCGTTACAAGAAGCTTGCGTGAGCACCGCGCACTTCATCCCCTCTCCCGCTTGCGGGAGAGGGTAGGGTGAGGGCACGCTTGCGAAAAGCCTCCCTCATCCGCCTCCGGCACCTTCTCCCGCAAGCGGGAGAAGGGAAAGGCACGCCGCCATGACCTTCGTCGATTCGCTCAAGCAAGCCTGGCGCCGCAACAACTCGCTCGTCTGCGTCGGCCTCGATCCCGAGCCCTCGCGCTTCCCCGCGCACCTTCGCGGAAAGCCCGACGCGATCTTCGAATTCTGCCGCGCGATCGTCGACGCGACGGCCGATCTCGTCTGCTGCTTCAAGCCGCAGATCGCGCACTTCGCCGCGCATCGCGCGGAAGATGCGCTCGAACGCCTGATCGCGCACATCCACGCGCAGCATCCGGGCGTGCCGGTGATCCTCGACGCCAAGCGCGGCGACATCGGCAGCACGGCGGCGTTCTACGCGTCGGAAGCGTTCGATCGCTATCGCGCCGACGCGGTGACTGTGAACCCGTATCTCGGCCGCGATGCGCTCGAGCCGTTCCTCGCGCGCGCGGACAAGGGCGTCGTGATCCTCTGCCGAACATCGAATGCCGGTGCGCGCGATCTGCAGGATCTAACGGTCGGCGAACGAAAGCTTTACCAGCATGTTGCGAACATCGTCGCCAACGAATGGAACACGCACAAAAATTGCGCGCTCGTCGTCGGAGCGACCTATCCGAAGGAACTCTCGGACGTTCGCGCGATCGTAGATGACATGCCCGTGCTCGTCCCGGGCGTAGGTGCGCAAGGCGGCGATGTCGAAGCCGTCGTGCGCGAGGGTTCGACCGACGACGGCACGGGCCTCGTCATCAGTTCGTCCCGCGCAATCCTCTACGCGGGTTCCGGCGAAGACTTCGCCGACTCCGCCCGCTCGGCGGCGAGAGCACTGGTCGACGCCATCAACCGGCACCGTCGCTGACGGGTTTTTCCGGTTTGTGTGACGTCTTAAGCAAAATGGATAAGCCTTTAATCCTCCATAAAATTTAACCCTATTCAGCCGGCATTAATGCATACTGCACGCCGGCGAGGGTTCCACCCAAAGTCGGTACGCCAGTCCGCGGCGCGGAGCAGCGCCGCGGGAGCGGCCGCGCATAACTACACGTTGTGCCCTGCGCCATGAGCCATGGCAGGCGTTTTCCCAGAAACCCAGAACGAGACACAACGCCATGATCTCCATCGCCGCCCTGCTTCTCGCTGCAGCGACATCCCAGACCCAACCCAACGACGGAATCTTCAAAGACGGAATGGACTCGGGCGCAAGCTGCCCGGACACCATTTCCTCTCCCCACGGCCCGCTCAACTACCGCAGCACGAGCGACATCCTGTACCTGCCGAACGGCGTCCGCCACAACGTGGACGTCTCCGAGTTCGACAACATCTTCGGCCACATCGATGCGCTGGACGACCTGACGGATTGGCCGGGCGTACCCGGCACCAGCCCGACGATCAAGACGATCGGCCGCAACGAATACGTCGGCGCCGCGTTCCACGTGCCGTTCACCGCGCCTTCGTCGCTCTACGGACGCTTGAAGCACGTCATATACAGCGGCGGCCCGCACATCGACGCTTCTATCAGCCGCACCTGCGGCGACTTCGAGCCGGTCGATCCGTACTGTCTGGCGCTCAACTCCGCCAACGACGACCAGGTCTTCCTGACCTGGCGCGTCAGCGCGGAGATGTTCCACGCGTGCACTATCGAACCGGATGGCGACTACTTCCTGAACATCCGTTTCACCAATCCGAACGAGAACAGCCCGGATTGCGCGGCCAACGCCTGCGAGACGACGATCCAGCAGTACCTCGGCGGCTAGAAAGCCGTCGCCGGCGGCGCTTTCGGGTGCGCGACTAGCTCGCGTGTCCGAAGGCGCCGTCGTCGTTTCGGGGATTCGCGCGCCGGGCGAGTCGAAACGGCGCCGTCAGCGCGAAGTGCGCCCAGATCCCGAGCCAGACCAGCCCGCGCACCAGCGGGTTCTTCGCGGCCGGATCGAACCGCGTGAAGTAGCGCCACATGCCCCGATGCTTGTGCCGTGAGACGAACAGCGGCCGGTGCCGGCTCGATCCGCCCTGCGCGTGCACGGCGCGCAGCGCGTGCGCGATCGCGACGACATGGCCCGCGTCGCGCACGCGGCGGCAGAGGTCGAGATCCTCGACGTGCAGGAAATAGGCTTCGTCGAAGCCGCCGACCACGTCGAATACCGCGCGCGGCACGAACAGGCAGGCGCCCGACACGGCTTCGACCGGCTCGACGGCAGGCGCATCGGGGCGCGGCGGCATCTCGACGCCGGCGAGCGAAGGCCAGCGCCCTTCGAGACGCGAGAGCCCGCTCATCGTCATCAGCGCGCGCCGAAGCGTCGGCTCGCGGCGGCGGTTGCCGCGCGCGGGCTCGCCGTCGGGCGACACGACTTCGACGCCGAGGATGCCGGTCTTGGGCTGCCGGGCGGCGATCGCGCGCAAGGCGCCGATCGTCCCCGGCTCGATCGTGCAATCGGGATTGAGGATCAGCAGCGCATCGCCCGCCGCGACCGCCGCCGCGCGATTGCAGGCCGGGCCGAAGCCGATGTTGTCCGGCTGGCGCAGCAGGCGCAGGCGCGCGTCGCCGGCATGGACGGCCATCGCGCGATGGGGCGCGCCGTCGGACGAGGCGTTGTCGACCAGCAGGACTTCGACGGGCACGCTCGACGCGAGCGCGGCCTCGATCGCGGTCAGCAGCAGCGGGCCGCTGTCGGCGGCGACGACGACGACGCTGGTCAGGCCGCTCCGCCGTGCGACCGCGTCGTTCATCTTCGCTCCGATCAAAGCGCGCCGAGCAGGCGCTCGCCCTGCTCGCGCGCGAAGGCCCAGAGCGCCGGCCACGCCTCGTAGCTGGCGGCGAGCCGGCCGGTCTCCTCGCGCAGCATCGCAGCGCAGCCGGCCGCGTCGATCGATTCCGGCCAGTCGGCGAGCCGCGGCGGCGCCTTCGCGGTCAGCGCGCGGCCGTTCGCCTCGATGATCGCGCGCACGTCGGCCTGCCAGTAGATCGGCGCGTTCTGCGCGCTCTCGTACTGCTGCTGCAGGCGCTCGATGGCGTCGGCGCGCACGTAGGCGAGATATTCGCGCAGCATGCGCAGGCGCCGCGTTTCGCTGGCGCCGCCGATGTCGCGGAGGTTCGCCGCCAGAAGATCCAGACGCTGCGACGGATCTTCGGCGAGGAACTCGCTGAGCTGGCGCTGCACGAAGTCGCCGACGAAATAGTTGAAGCGCGGCGGCGGCGCGGCGAGCGTGCGGTCCGAGCGGCGGCGCTGCGTTTCCTGTGCGTGGCCGATCGCGACCGGCAGCTCGATCGACAGCGAATCCGGATGCGCGAGCCGCGCGACCTGCGCGAACAGCGCGTCCTCGCCGCGCCCGAGCGCGTTCGTGCACGGCAGCATGCGGCTGTTGTCGAGCGCGAACGGCGTGAACATGCCCGCGGTCGTCACGCGCGCCTGGCGATGGCCGTACCAGAGGCTCCCGCCTTCGACGTTGCGCAGGTAGCTGTCGCGATCGGCCCAGAGCTCCGCGCGGCTCTCGGGATCGAGCTGGTAGAGCCACGCGCCGGATTCGGTGCGCGAGCTCCCGTACGCGCCGTGGCGCGTCGACATCACGATCGCGTCGGCGCGCAGATGATCCAGGCGGCCGAGGCCGAGCCCGCGCAGCGCCTTGCGGTCGATCGCGTAGCGCGGGTCGGCGAGCAGCGCGCCGAACGGCCGGCCGATGAGATCGAGATGCAGCTGGAACGGATCGCCCGCGATCTCCTCGCCGGCGCCGAACGCATTCTCGATGTTGCGGTAGAACCGCGTGAACGCGACCGCCGACGGATCGGGATCGATGCCCTCGCGCGCGTCGTCCGGACGGCGCAGCGGCAGACACTGGTCGTCGTCGAGCAGCACCATGCAGGCACCCGCCGAGAGCAGCAGCGCGAGATTCCACGCGCGGCCGCCGCCGAAGCCGTTCGGCTCGGCGGAGCGCAGCAGCAGCGAGGGCAGCACCTTCGCCGCGTTCGGCACGGCCTTGGCGAGCCGTTCGACGAAGCGAGCCTGCTCGGCCGCGCCGAGATAGGTCAGCTTGCAGCCGGTCGCGCGCGCGAACTCGCGCAACAGATCGCGGTGACGGTTCGCGGCGTCGGCCGACGTCGAATCGTCGATCAGCACGTAGCGGCGCGTCGTGCGGAAGCGGCGCTCGCATTCGGCGAGCGATTTCAGCAGGCGCTCGAGCTGCGCCGGGCGATCGCAGGCGCGGATGAAGACCGCGCGCAGCGACGCCGGCGTCGCCGCCGGCGCGACGGCGAGCCGGCGCAGGAAATCGGCGTCCGACACGAGGAGCCCGCGCGCGCCGAGGCTTTCGAGCACGCGCTTGACGCCGTCGCGTTGCGCCTGCAGGCCGGGAATCGTCGTCTGGATGCGCGCGACGTGCTCGTCGAGCGTGCGGAACTCGCGGCACTGATCGAGCGCCTGCAGCACCTGGTACGTCATGACGTGCGTATCGCCGGTGCGGCGCGTCTGGAAGATGCACTCGTTGTTCGAGAGCGAGGCGACGACGCCGTCCTCCGACGCGAACAGCGGCGCCTCCGGATCGGTGCGCGGCGGCGTCGGCGCGGGGTTCAGCGTGCCGTAGTCGATACGGTAGTTAAGCTCGGTGCTCATGCGTCGGAGGATTTGCGGCGGCGCCACCAGGACCGGCGCGGGGCGGTTTCGTCGCCTGCGGGTGCGGCCGGCGTGCCGGCGCGCAGGCGTTCGATCTCGGACTCGAGCTCGGCGATGCGCCGGCCCGCGTCCATGTTCTTGCGGACTTCGTGATTGTAGTGCGCGTAGACGCTTTCGTCGCGGTCGCCGAACAGCGACAGCGCCGGCAGGCGCTCCGGAAGCGCGCGCTTGCCGCAGATCGCGACGAAATAGAGCGGCTCGTAGTGGAGCGCAGGCGCGATCGACTTGCCGGGACGATCGGCCGTCCACGCCTCGCACGCGCCGCCGGACGCATCGAGCGCCCAGATCGCCGAATTGAAGACGAGCTTCTGCCCGTAGAGGCGCAGCGACTTGAAATGCGGTTGCACGAGCGCGAGGAGCTCGTCGCGATAGAGCTCGCGGACGTGGAACTCGTTCCTGAAGCCCGACACTTCGCTGTACGTGTGCTTGTCCGGCGAGGAGATCACGAGGAGGCCGTCTTCGGAGAGCACGCGCGCGAAGCCTTCGAGCAGCCGTTCCTGCGCCTCGAGGTGCTCGAGCGTCTCGAAGCAGACGACGAGGTCGAAGCTCGCGTCGGGAAAATCGAGCGCGGTGGCGTCGCCGGTCTCGTAGCGGAGGTTCTTGCGCACGTAGCGCTCGCGCGCGTGCGCGATCGACGGCGCGTCGATGTCGACGCCGACGACCCCGACGGCGCCGTCGGCGAGCATCGCCGAGCCGTAGCCCTCGCCGCAGGCGGCGTCGAGGACGCGCCGGCCCTGCGCGAGGCGGCGCGCGAAGACGTAGCGGTGCCAGTGCTCGTACCAGATCTCGCGCACGCACTCGGGCGTGAAGCGCTCACCGGTGAATGGCAGGGCGGATGCGTCGGGTGGGTTCATGGCGTTCGGATCCGCGGCGGCGCGGTCCGCGATTTTCGCATGCGCGCGCCGCGCCTGCAGGAAACGTCAGGCCGGGCCCGCGCCGGCGCCGATCCAGCGGTGCGCGAGGCGGACCAGGCCGAACTCGCGCGAGGCGCCGCGCACGACGAGGCCGCGCTCGGCCGTGTCGAAGAGGCGCACGCCTTCGGGGTCCATCGGGTGCACGCGCACGCTGTAGCTGCCGGGCAGGAGCGGCAGGCCGTCGAACTCGATCTCGCCGCGGTACTCGCCCGGGCCCGAGCGCTCCGGCACGGCGCCGTCCATGTCGCTGCTGACGCCGTAGACGGGCGTGCCGTCGGCGCGCACGATGCCGACCGCAAGGCTCGGCGCGCGGCCGTCGCGCGAGCGCATGCGCACGGCGACGCGCAGCCGTTCGCCGTACTCGAGCACGACGGGCTGGTCGCCGCCGGCGCCGTTGAGCTCGACGCCGAGCACGCTGAACTCAAGACCGGCGCGCGCGGCAGCGGCCTCGGTCGACGGCGCGGACTTCTGCTCGTGGTAGGCGAGATAGGCCTGCGTCACGTCGAACACATCGCCCTGCATCGCGATCTCGCCGCCGCGCAGCCAGCACGCGTGACGGCAGAGCTTCTGCACGTGGTACATGCTGTGCGAGACGAGGATCAGCGTGCCGCCGCCGGCGAGGTAATCCTCGATCCAGCGCACGCATTTCTTCTGGAACGATTCGTCGCCGACCGCGAGCACTTCGTCGGTGACGAGGAGATCGGGCTTCAGCGAGGCGATCACCGCGAAGCCGAGGCGCACGACCATGCCGGACGAGTAGTGCTTGACCGGCTCGTCGATGTAGTCGCCGATGTCGGCGAACGCGATGATCTTCGGGATGCGCTCGCGCAGCAGCGCGCCGTCGAGGCCGTAGAGCGCGGCGGCCATCGCGATGTTCTCGCGCCCCGAATATTCGGGATGGAAGCCCGCGCCGAGCTCGAGCAGTGCGCCGATGGTGCCGTTGACGCGCACCGTCCCGCTCGACGGCGTCAGCACGCCGGTGATGAGCTTCAGGAGCGTCGACTTGCCGGCGCCGTTCTCGCCGATGAGCCCGAGCGATTCGCCGCGCACGACGTCGAGGTCGACGTCGCGCAGCACGCTGACGCGCTCGCGGTCGCCGAGATTGAAGAGGAGCCTGCCGAGCGCGCGCAGGCGATCCGCGTTGCGATGGACCTTCGGATACGCCTTGCCGAGGCCGCGCGCCTCGATCAGGACCGCGCTCACAGGAAGTCCTCGAAATGCGGATCGAGGCGGCGGAACAGCGAGTGGCCGAGCAGCAGCACGACCGCGGCCGTCGCGAGCGCGAAGGCGACGCGCGTCAGGTCGATCGCGCCGTGATGCAGCAGCAGCGCGCGGAACGCGTCGGCGTAGAACGTGAAGGGATTCAGCGCCAGCCAGCCGCGCACGCCTTCGGGGACCTGCATCGAGTCGTAGAAGATCGGCGCCGCGAACATCAGGAGCATCATGATCTGGCCGAGCGCCTGCACGAGGTCGCGCACGAACACCTGCACGGCCGCGCAGATCAGCGCGATGCCGAGCGCGAGCGCGAAGAGCGGAATGTAGAGCAGGAGCGCCGGCGCGAGCCCCATGAGCGAAACGCCCTGCCCCGTCAGCGCGAGCACGACGAGGATCGCGACGAAGCCCGCGAGGTGCACGGCGAAGCTCGACGCGGCGGTCGCGACGACCAGCACCTCGCGCGGGAGCGCGACCTTGCCGATCAGCGCGGCGTTGTCCTGCACGGCGGTCGTCGAGCGCACGATCGCCTCGGAGAACGCCGTCCACGGCCAGAGCGCCGTGACGAGGAACGGCACGTAGCCCGGCGCGTCGGCGCCCGGGATGCGCGACTTGAAGACGTGCACGAAGACGAACGCGTAGACCGCGAGCTGCACCAGCGGCTGCAGCAGCGCCCAGAGGCCGCCCGTGAAGCTGCCGGCGAATCGGTTGCCGAGCTCGCGGCGGAAGAAGCGCAGCGTCAGGCGGGCGACGGGCATCGGTCGCGATCTTGAGTGAGGCCAGCGCGGATACTAGCGGCGACGCGGGCCGAACGCGACGTGCGCGCCTGCCGCCCGCGGCCGGCGGGTCCGCGGGCCGCGATGCGTTGCGTCAGCGTGCCGGCGCCTGCGCGTCCTCGCCCGGCATCGCGGGTGCCGGCAGGTCCGGCGTCGCGACCGTGCCGTAGCGATCGCGGAGCGAGACGACGATGTCGGGATTCGCATCGACCGGCTGGTTGCGCAGCTCGTCCGAGTGCGTCTTCACCGACCTGTTGATGTACTCGTTGCGAAGGTCATCGACCAGCTGGTCCTTGACCTCGTCGTACTTGAGCTGCGTGTCTGACGTGCGCGAAACGAGCTTCAGGATGTGGTAGCCGTACTTGGTGTGGACGAGCTGCGAAATCTCTCCCGGAATCTTGAGCGACTGCGCCGCCGCCGAGAACGCCGGCACGTACTGCTTGGAGCGCGCGTCCGGCATCAGGCCATGGTTCTGCTCCTTCGAGGGATCGTCCGAGTACTT
>DATFRS010000249.1:0-12125 GCA_035263065.1 Rhodanobacteraceae bacterium | reverse complement strand
CCAACGGCGTCAAGGGCGTCAAGAGCGTCGATGCGAAGGATCTTCGCGCCAGCCCGGAAGCGAATCCGTGATGACACCGCCCGCACTCCCGATGGAAGGAACAGCCCCATGATGAACCCCTGGCCCTGGCCCTCGTCGCTGCGCAACGGACAGGCCGCCGACGTATCGCGGCGCTGGCTCGACAAGGCACGCGAAGCCGGCGAGAGCCTGCCGCAGGCCGCCGCCGACTACGCGCGCGATGCCAACGACGAACTGCGCGCGTTCGGCCGCCGCGCCTCGCGCTCGACGCGCAAGCTGGTCGCGAACCACACCGCCGAGACGGTCCTCATCGTCGGCCTCGCGGCCTTCGCGGTCGGCTGGCTCGCGCGACGCATGCAGGAGTCGCATGCCGCGGCGCCGCAGCGTTCCGCATCGAGACGGTCGACGTCGCGCACCGCGCGCCAGGCGCGCCCCTCATGATCAGCGCAGCCCACGCCGGCACTTCGCGCAGCCTCCTCCTCGCACGTCTCGCCGACGCGCGCCGCCGCACGGACGTGCTGTTCGATCTCGTGCCGCCCGCACACCTGCTAGAGCGGCCGATCCCGGAGCGCCATCGCTTCCTCTTCTATCTCGGCCACCTCGAGGCGTTCGACTGGAACCTCCTCGGCGAGCGCACCGGTGCACGTCGGCCGTCGTCGCCGCTCGACGCGCTGTTCGCGTTCGGCATCGACCCGACCGGCGGCCGCGAGCTGCCGAACGAGCCTGCGAGCGCGTGGCCCGAGCTTGCGAAGGTGCGCGCGTACAACCACGCCGTGCGCCGCGCGCTCGACGTGCAGCTGCCGCAGGCGCTCGATGCCGAGCACCTCGGCGGCCACCTCGACGAGGCGTCGACGGCGTTCCTTGTCGATGTCGCGATCGAGCACCGGCTGATGCACGCGGAAACGCTCGCCTACATGATCAACCGCTCCTCGATCGTGCGGCACATCCGCCGCACCGGCCCGTTCCCCTCACCGGTGCACGCGAGCGAGATGGTGCGCATCCCGGCCGGTGTCGCGACGCTCGGCGTCGACCGCGAAAGCGCAACGACGTTCGCCTGGGACAACGAGCACGACGCCCAGCGCGTCGACGTGCCCGAGTTCGAGATCTCGCGCTGCATGGTCACCAACGGCGACTACATCCGCTTCATCGCCGAAGGCGGCTACGACGCGCCCGACTACTGGACCGAGGCCGGCTGGGGCTGGCGCAGCGACAACCGCATCACGCATCCGGCGTTCTGGACGCGGCTCGACCGGCGCTGGTTCTACCGCTCGCTGACCGAGCTCATTCCGCTGCCGCTCGACTGGCCGGTCTACGTGAGCCACGCCGAGGCGAGCGCGTACGCGCGCTGGGCCGGCCTCGCGCTGCCGACCGAGGCGCAGTGGCATCGCGCGGCCTATGGCACGCCCGCGGGCGAAGAGCGCGCGTATCCATGGGGCTCGGCAGCGCCCGATTCGCGGCGCGGTAATTTCGATTTCCGCTCGTGGGATCCGCGCAGCGTCGATGCGCATCGCGACGGCGACAGCGCGTTCGGCGTGCGCGGGCTCGCCGGCAACGGCTGGGAATGGACGTCGACGCCGTTCGCGCCGCTCGAGGGATTCCGTCCGTTCGCGGCGTATCCCGGCTACTCGGCGGATTTCTTCGACGGCACGCACTACGTGCTCAAGGGCGGCTCGGCGCTGACCGCCGCGCCGCTGCTGCGCCGCTCGTTCCGCAACTGGTTCCAGCCGCACTATCCCTATGTCTACTCGGGCTTCCGCTGTGTGGCGAACTGACCTCGTGAACACCTGGATCGCTCCCAGGACACCGCTGCCGGCCGCGACGCGCGACGATGCGTTCCTGCGCGACGTGCGCGCAGGCCTGTGTCGCGACGGACAGAAATCGCTGCCGCCGAAGTATCTCTACGACGAGCTCGGCTCGTTCCTGTTCGATGCGATCACGCGCCTGCCGGAGTACGGCGTCTGGCGCGCCGAGCGGCGCCTGCTGACGCTGCACGCGGCGGAAATCGCCGCGGCGTGCCCGGCGGGGCTCGTCGTCGAGCTCGGCAGCGGCGTCGCCGACAAGACGCGCGCGCTGCTCGAACCGCTGCTCGCGCAGCGCCCCGTGACGTACTGTCCCGTCGAGATCTCGCGGACCGCGCTCGACGGCGTCAAGCGCTCGCTGTCCGATCTTCCGGCGCTCGACACCTGCGGCATCGCACGCGAATACCTGCCGGGGCTCGAGGAAGCGCTGAAGCTGCGCTCGCCCGGCACGCCGGTGCTGGTGCTGTTCCTCGGGAGCTCGCTCGGCAACTTCGACGCGCTGTCGAGCTTCCGCTTCCTCGAGTCGATCCGGCGCCAGCTCCGGCCGGGCGACGGCCTCCTGCTCGGCGCGGATCTCGAAAAGCCCGAGCTGCGCCTCCTCGCGGCGTACGACGATGCGCTTGGCGTGACGTCGGCGTTCAATCTCAACCTGCTCGTGCGCATGAACCGCGAGCTCGACGCCGATTTCCGCCTCGCCGGCTTCCGCCACCGCGTGCGCTTCGATCGCGCGCGCCGCAACGTCGAGATGCACGTCGAATCGCTGCGCGACCAGACCGTCACGATCGGCGCCGGCGGCTTCGCCGTGTCGCTGCTCGCCGGCGAGACGATCCACACCGAGAACAGCCACAAGTATTCGCGCGACGAGCTCGACGATCTCACGCAGGGCAGCGGCTTCACGCTGATGCGCCGCTGGTGCGACGAAGCGTGGCCGTTCGCGACGGGCTTGTATCGCGTGGAATGACGATGTTCGGCGACCTGCGATTTCACGATCCGCGACCGCCCTCGCCGCCGCAGCCGCCGCGACCGGCGCCGCCGCCGCAGGAGCCGCCGATCCAGGAACCGCCGCTGCCGGGCATCGACCATCCGCCGCCGATGCCGATCGATCCGCAGGCGCGGCCGGCGCTGCGCTGATCTGCGCACTCGGGCTCGGGCCCCGAACGGAGCGCGACACAGCGTTGTCGTCTATCCTTCCCGCGGGGCATCGGGGTCTTCACGCAATACCTTTCGGGGCATGTCCAGAACGCGCCTCGTGCTCCGACTTGTCCGTGAAGGCGCCTGCTTCGGGCGTCGAACCGAGAGGAGCACGACGATGAAGTACATGCTGATGATGCACGCCCCGAAGGAAGGCTGGACCACCGCCGGCATCGGCACCTGGCCGCCGAAGGACATCCAGGCGCACATCCAGTTCATGATGGACCTCAACAAGAAGCTCGCCGCCTCGGGCGAGTTCGTCGACGCCCAGGGCCTCGCCGGCCCCGAGGAAGCGAAGAGCATTCGCGCGCGCAAGGACGGCACGCCCGACACCGACGGTCCGTTCGCCGAGGCCAAGGAATTTCTCGCCGGCTTCTGGATCGTCGACGTCGACAGCCCGGCCCGCGCATACCAGATCGCCGCGACCGCGTCGGACGCGCCCGGCAAGGACGGCGTGCCGCTCAACATGCCGATCGAGGTGCGTCAGGTCATGAGCGCTCCCTGCCAGGACGTGTGAGCGCAATCGAGGCACGACGCGTCGAGTCCCTGCTGCGCGAGCTCGCGCCGCAGGTGCTCGGCGCCATCGTGCGTCGCTTCGGCGATTTCTCCGCGGCCGAGGACGTCGTGCAGGAAGCGCTGATCGCCGGCGCGACACAGTGGCCCGCGGAAGGCTTGCCCGACAATCCGCGCGGCTGGCTGATCCACGTCGCCGCGCGGCGCATGACCGACACGATCCGCAGCGACAGCGCGCGGCGCCTGCGCGAAGCCGAGCTCGCGCGGCAGGAATGGCCGTTCAGCGATCCCGCGTCGTTCGAAGCCGACTTCGTCGACGCCGACGACACGCTGACGCTGCTCTTCATGTGCTGCCATCCGGCGCTGACGACGTCGTCGGCGATCGCGTTGACGCTGCGCGCCGTCGGTGGCCTCACGACGACCGAGATCGCGCATGCGTTCCTCGTGCCCGAGGCGACGATGGCCAAGCGCATCGTCCGCGCGAAGGAGAGCATCCGCACCTCCGGCATTCCGTTCGAGCTGCCCGATGCCGCCGAGCGCGACGCGCGGCTCGCGTCGGTGCTGCACGTCCTCTATCTCGTCTTCAACGAAGGCTACGCGGCGAGCGGCGGCGACGCGCTGCAGCGTACCGACCTTTCGAACGAGGCGATCCGCCTGACCCGCGCCGTGCACGCGCTGCTGCCCGACGACGGCGAAGTCGCGGGCCTGCTCGCGCTGATGCTGCTGACCGATGCGCGGCGCACGGCGCGCACGGCCGTGGACGGCACGCTGATTCCGCTCGACGCGCAGGACCGCTCGCTGTGGAACCGCGAAACGATCGCCGAAGGCATCGCGCTCGTCTCCGCGGCGCTTCGCAGGCATCCGGTCGGCCCGTATCGCCTGCAGGCCGCGATCGCCGCCGTGCACGACGAGGCCGCGCGCGCCGAGGACACGGACTGGCCGCAGATCCTTGCGCTGTACGGTGTGCTGAAATCGCTGTCGGACAATCCGATGGTCGCGCTGAA
This sequence comes from Rhodanobacteraceae bacterium, assembly GCA_035263065.1. Lineage (GTDB taxonomy): Bacteria > Pseudomonadota > Gammaproteobacteria > Xanthomonadales > Rhodanobacteraceae > Dokdonella_A. The sequence goes on along the minus strand of DATFRS010000249.1, from coordinate 7,600 downwards.
CCACGCGATTGCGACGGCCATGGTCGTAGGCCCGGCGGCCGGGCTCGCGTTGCTCGACGCGCTCGTCGCCGACGGACGCCTCGCCGGCCATCACCGTCTCGACGCCGTGCGCGCGCACCTGCTCGAGCGCGCGGGCGACCGCGCAGGCGCGATCGCCCACTATCTCGCCGCCGCGGGCAAGACCGCGAGCATCCCCGAACGCAACTATCTGACGACGCAGGCCGCACGCCTTCGCGGCGACTGAAGCCCCATGCCATTCGGGCCATGCGACGCGCGCGAGCGCTCGCCTAGGATCGCGCGGTCCTCAACACGCAAGGATCGTCGCCATGTCCGGAACCCTAAGGAAAACGGTCGTCGCCCTCTGCATCGCCGCCGCGTGCACGCCCGCCTACGCGCTGCACGGGATCGACCCGAACGACATCAACAAGGGCGGCGACGCCTGCAACGATTTCTTCGACTACGCCAACGGCGCCTGGCGCAAGAGCCACGCCATCCCGGACTACATGGACCGCTGGAGCAGGCGCTGGGAATCGGGCGAGATCAACAAGGAGCACGTCCGCGACATCCTGACCGAGCTTTCGGCGAAGAGCGACTGGCCCAAAGGCAGCGCCGAGCAGCTCTCCGGCGATTTCTACGCCGCGTGCATGGACGAGGCTGCGGTCGACAAGCTCGGCGCGAAGCCGGTGCAGCCGCTGCTCGACGAGATCCGCGGGGTCAAGACGCGCGCCGATCTCGACAAGACGATCGGCCACCTGCACGACATCGGCATCGCCGTGCCGTTCGGCATCGCCGCGCAGCAGGACCTGCACGACCCGACGGTCGTGATCGCGCACGTGACCGCCGGCGGCCTCGGCATGCCGGATCGCGACTACTACCTCAAGACCGAGAAGCGCTTCGTCGACGCGCGAGCCAAGTATCACGAGCACGTCGCGAAGATGTTCGAGCTTGCCGGCGCGAAGCCCGACGCCGCGAAGAAGGACGCGGAGACGGTGTTCGCTTTCGAGAAGCGCCTCGCCGAAGCGTCGCTCGACAACGTGGCGCTTCGCGATCCGAAGCAGCAGGATCACAAGACCGCGTTCGCCGATCTTTCGAAGCTGGCGCCGGACTTCGACTGGGCACAGTACTTCGACGCCGCGAAGATGCCGCGCAATGCCGTCAACGTCACCGAGCCGAAGTTCGTCGAGGAGGTCCAGAAGGAGCTCAAGACGACGCCGATTCCGCAATGGCAGACGTACCTCGAATGGCACGTGCTGAACGCCGCCGCCGACACGCTGTCCGCGGACTTCGTCAAGGAGAACTTCGCGTTCAACGGCACGTTCCTGACCGGCGCGACCGAGATCAAGCCGCGCTGGAAGCGCTGCGCCGAGGCAACCGACAACCAGCTCGGCGAGGCGCTCGGCCAGAAATACGTCGAGAAGTATTTCCCGCCGGAGGCGAAGGCGCGCATGCAGGACATGGTCAAGAACATCCTCCTGGCCATGAAGGACACGATCGACGGCCTCGAGTGGATGAGCGAGGACACCAAGAAGAAGGCGATCGAGAAGCTTTCGACGTTCAATCCGAAGATCGGCTATCCCGACAAGTGGAAGACCTACGCCGGCGTCGCCGTCTCGCGCAGCTCGTACTGGGACGACACCGTCTCCGCGGCGCGCTGGAACGTCGACGACGGCCGCAGGCAGGTCGGGAAGCCCGTCGACCGCGGCCGCTGGGGCATGACGCCGCCGACCTCGAACGCGTACTACAACCCGCTGCTCAACGAGATCGTGTTCCCGGCCGGCATCCTGCAGCCGCCGGCGTTCGACGTCGGCGCGACCGACGCGGTCAACTACGGCGCGATCGGCGTCGTCATCGGCCACGAGATCAGCCACGGCTTCGACGACCAGGGCGCGCAGTTCGACGCGCAGGGCCGCCTCGACAACTGGTGGACCGACGCCGACCTGAAGCAGTTCACCGCGCGCGGCCAGTGCGTCGTGAACCAGTTCGAAGGCTACTTCATCGAGCCCGGCATCCATCACAACGGCAAGCTCGTGCTCGGCGAGTCGATCGGCGATCTCGCGGGGGCGAAGCTCGCGTATCTCGCGTACAAGAAGTCGCGCGAAGGCAAGCAGCCGGAGCCGACGCTCGACGGCTTCACGCCGGACCAGCAGTTCTTCATCTCGTGGGGCCAGTGGCGCGGCGACGAGATCCGTCCCGAAACGCAGCGCACGATGGTCCAGGGCGACCCGCATCCGATCGCGAAGTACCGCGTGAACGGCCCGCTCTCGAACCTGCCGGCGTTCCAGCAGGCGTTCCAGTGCAAGGCCGACGCGCCGATGGTCCGCCAGGGCGACCAGCACTGCGAAGTCTGGTAACGCGTGCACTGAACGAAACGCGTCTGTTACGGTCTCCTCGCTGCTCAGGCGAGGAGACCGTCGATGGCCCACGAAAGCGCCGCGCAGCCCGGCACGAAGTCCCGGCGCCCGCCGCCCCACCGGCGCTTCCTGCGCGCGCTCGGGCCCGGCGTCACGACCGGCGCCGCGGACGACGATCCGTCCGGCATCGCGACCTACTCCGTCGCCGGCGCGCAGCTCGGCACGAGCATGCTGTGGACGGCGCTGCTCACGTGGCCGCTGATGGGCTGCGTGCAGATGATGTGCGCGCGCATCGGCATGGTGACCGGCATGGGCCTCGCCGGTGCGCTGCGGCAGAAGTTCCCGCGCTGGCTCGTCGGCGTCTTCTCGCTCGCGCTGCTCATCGCCAACACGATCAACATCGCCGCCGATCTCGCCGGCATGGGCGACGCCGCCGAGATGCTCGGCGCGGGGCCTTCGCAGCTCTACGAGGCCGTGTTCGGCCTCGGCATCTGCTTCGCGACGGTGCGCCTGCGCTATCACCAGATCGCGAGCGTCCTGAAATGGCTCGCGCTCGCGCTGTTCGCCTACGTCGTCACCGCGTTCATCGCGAAACCCGACTGGAGCGAGGTGCTGCGCTCGACGTTCGCCCCCGCATGGCCGAGCGGCCACGACGCGTGGGCGACACTCGTCGCGATCCTCGGCACGACGATCAGCCCCTACCTCTTCTTCTGGCAGGCCGGCCAGGAAGTCGAGGAGGAAAAGGCGATGGGCCGGCGCCTGCTCATCGCACGCCAGGGCGCGACGAAGACCGAGCTCGTCGACCGCCGCATCGACGTCGGCGTCGGCACGTTCTTCTCGAACCTCGTGATGTTCTTCATCATTCTGACGACCGCGGCGACGCTCCATCGCAGCGGCCACACCGACATCGCGACGACGCGCGACGCCGCCGAGGCGCTGCGGCCGCTCGCCGGCAACTTCGCTTACCTGCTCTACACGATCGGCGTGCTCGGCACGGGCCTGCTCGCGATTCCGACGCTCGCAGGCTCGGCGGCCTATGCGTTCGCCGAGACGTTCGACTGGGCCTACGGCCTGGACAACAAGTTCCGCCAGGCCGTCTCGTTCTACACGGTGTTCATCGTCGCGACCGTCGTCGCCATCATCGTCGACTTCATCGGCATCGATCCGATCAAGGCGCTGCTCTGGTCGGCGATCGTCAACGGCGTCCTCGCGCCGTTCCTGCTCGTGTCGATCTATCTGCTCGCCAGCGATTCGAAAGTCATGCTCGGCCAGACCAGCTCGCCGGTCACGCGCGTCGTCGTCGCGGTCACGACGCTCCTGATGTTCGGCGCGGCGATCGGGATGTTCGTGTTCTAGCGACGGCGGGGCGGAAAAAAAGGCGGCCGCGCGGCGCTGTGACCTCCGCCGCGCGACCTTCACGGACGCGAATTCCCCGTACTCGAAGCGTCCGCGATTCGAACAACGGGCGTCCCTGCCTCTTCGTCATCCCTGCGTATGGGGCTCACGCCCAAGGCGCCAACAGCGGGGAGGGTTCAAGGTCGTTGGCGCACCTCCCAATCTACGACGCGCGCCTGAACGTTTCGAAACCTTCCAAAAATCCATTTTGCGGGCGTTCGGCTTCCGCGTTCAGGCGGGGTTGACCGACCGGCCCGCCGCGTTTACATAGATGACATTCATCCGCGAAGACGTGCCGTGTGCTACTCCGCGCAGATCTGGGCGAGCTACAAGAACTACGTGCGCCACTGGGGTGCCGACATCGGCATCCAGGAATTCGTGCGCCTGTACTGGAGCCGGAGCCAGGGCGCGAAGATCAGGATCCCGAAGGCGATGGACGCCGCCTTCGCGCACCCCGAGACCGATGACGAGCGGCAGATCAAGGCCATGATCGACGCCTACGACAAGGCCCAGGCGGCGAGCTTCGAGCAGGAGCTGTTCAAGCAGAAGAAGCGCCTCGCCGACGCCGAGCGCACGCTGAAGACGAAGACCACCAAGGCCGCGACGGAGCACCGGCGCATCGCGACCGAGAAGATCGAGTGGTGCCTCGGCAAGCTCGCGGACCTCAAGCGCACCGAGCTCAACGACGAGGACTCGCGGATCTTCCCGGGCTGGCATGCGCCGGTCATGGTCATGAAGGAAGGCCGCCGCATCGTCGTGCCGATGCGCTATCAGTGCCGCCTGCCCGGCAAGCCGGCGCTCTACGACGCGAAGTTCCCGGGCACGTACAACGCGCGCCGCGACAACCTCGAAGGCTTCTGGCGCGATCTCTTCGGGCGCCGCCATGCCGTGATGGTCGCGAACGCGTTCTTCGAGAACGTCAGTCGCCATCGCATGGAAGGCCGCGAGCTCGCGCCCGGCGAGAAGGAGGAGAACATCGTGCTCGAGTTCCGCCCGCGGCCGACGCAGGACATGGTCGTCGCCTGCCTCTGGTCGCACTGGAAAGGCGGCGACGAATCGCTGCTCTCGTTCGCGGCCGTCACCGACGATCCGCCGGCCGAGATCGCTGCGGCCGGCCACGACCGCTGCATCATTCCGATCCGCGAGGCGAACGTCGACGCGTGGCTCGCGCCGAAAGGCCGGCCGCTCGCCGAGGCCTACGCGATTCTCGACGACCGCGAGCGGCCGTACTACGAGCACCGCCTCGCGGCGTGAGCGGCGTCAGTTCGCGGCGGCCTTCGCCGCGTCGGACAGCAGCCCGTCGAGCGCCTCGCGCGTGAAGGGCCGCCCGTCGAGCACGACCGCGTCGATGCGCCGCGTGTTGCGGATGTCGCGCAGCGGATCCGCGTCGAGCAGCACGAGATCGGCGCGCTTGCCGGCTGCCACCGTGCCGGACCGGTCGGCGATGCCGAGCAACGTCGCCGGGCCGAGCGTCGCCGCACGCAACGCCTCGGCGGGCGACAGGCCCGAGTCGACGAGCCGTTCGAGCTCGTCGTGCAGCGACCAGCCGGGATAGACGTTCGGCATCGGCGTGTCCGTGCCTGCGAGCAGCGGCACGCCGGCCGCGTGGAAGCTCGCGGCGATCCTGCGCGCGACGGCCCAACGGCGCGCGGCGACCGCACGTTCGTCTGTGGTGAGGGTTTCGGCGATGCGCAGCCAGCGCGCGCGCTCGTCGGCGCGAAGGTATTTCCAGCGCGGATCGTCCGCCGCCGGACGCGCAGGCTGCGATTCGACGTAGGCGAGCACAAGCGTCGGCACCTGCGCCTGGTGCGTCTTCGCGAGCTCGCGCGCGACACGCTCGCACGTGCGCCTATCGAACGCGTCGAGCACGCGCGACTCCTCTGCGTCGCGACGCTCGCCGAGCTCGTTGCCGGCGAGGCCTTGCCGCTCGTCGAGCATCGCGCGCTCGATCGTCGAGCACGCCTCGAACGCCTGCATCAGATGCTCGTTGTCGTGCTGCCCTGCCCGCGCCGCGTCCAGCAACGTCACGCCCGCGGGCACGTGGCCGAGCAGCGGCAGCGAACGGCGCTCTGCTTCGGCGAGGCCCGCGCGCCATTCCGCTTCTGGCAGCTCGGAGAACACCTTGATGAAGTCCGCGCCCGCGTCGGCCGCTTCGTCGACGCGCTGTTTCGCTTCCTCGGGCGACGAGCCCCAGTCGACGACGCCGGCGGCCAGCACGCGCGGCGCGACGAGCGTGCCGTCGTCGAACGCCTTGCGCCATGCCTTGACGGTCGCCATCGACTGCGGCGTCCCCGCCATCTCGCGCACGCCGGTAATGCCGTTCGCGACGAACAGAGGAAACGTCCACGTGTTCGGCGGTCGCTTCGACGCATTGTTGAAAAGATGCACGTGCAGGTCGACGAGGCCCGGGATCAGGAACCGGCCCTTGCCGTCGATGCGCTCTGCGCCGTCGGGAATGCGCGCCGACGCCGGCGCGTCGATCGATGCGATGCGGCCGTCCTCGATCAGCACCGTGCGCGGACCGATCGCGCGGCCGCGCCCGACGTCGACGACCGCGACGTCCGTGATCGCGACGACCGGCCGCGCCGCCTGGGCCGGCAGCGACGCCGCGATCGACAGCACGACGATCCAGATCCTGTTCATGCGCCCCACCTCCTCGCGATGCACGAATCTAGTCGGCGACCGGGGCGTTTGACCAGCCTGCCGGTTTGCCCGTGTTCGCCATAACGTGACTCTATCGCCCCATCAAGGACATTCATTGGACACCACGGGCGGGCCTGCCTAAGGTCACGCCTGCGCACACCAGCGCGCGGCAAGGGAGGTCGCGCGAGTCGATTCAACAGGGACGCCGGCCTGCGTCGCGTCGCTCGCTCGCGCGAGCACGGCGGCTGGATCGACCTTGCGATGCTCGGCACCGATTCGCCCGCTTCGACGGGCGATGCCCGCGGCTTGCCGGAATTTGCGTAGTTGCTCATGCGAGCGCGTCACGGGAGTGGCGCGCGCGGCGGACAAGGGGAAGACATGGACACACGCGACACATCCGCGATCACCCGCCTCGGCCGCGCGCCGCTGGCGCTTTGCCTCGGCACCGCGCTGGCGGTCGGCTCGACCTGCGCCGGCGCCGCCGACGCGCCGCGCCTGCCGATCCCCTTGCGGAGCGGCGAGGTCCTGCCGGCGCATCGCCTGCCGAACGCGGTCATCGGTCCGCGCCTGCATCACGACACGCCGCATCCGGACGGCGGCATCGTGATTCCGGTGACGAGCTGCGCCGACGACGGCAGCGACGGCACGCTTCGGCACGCGGTGCTCGTCGCTTCGACCGGCGACACGGTCGACCTCACGGCGCTCACGTGCAGCACGATCACGCTCGAGAGCGGTGCGATCAGCGTCGACGTCGACGACCTCGACATCGTCGGACCCGGCGCGGACGCGCTGGCGATCGACGGCGTCTATGCCGATCGCGTGATACGGCACGGCGGCGTCGGCGAGCTCTCGATCAGCAGCGTGACGCTGACGCACGGCAGCTACACGACACCGGCGACGCCGACCGATCTGCGCGGCGGCGGGTGCCTGTATTCCGCGGGCGATCTCTCGCTGTTCGGCGTCGTCGTCTCGGATTGCGCGCTGAGCGGCGATACGTACATCGTCGGCGGCGGCGTGCTCGCGCTCGGCAACGTCGTGATGTTCAACAGCACCGTCAGGCACAGCAGCGCGGTCGCCCTCGTCGGCGGCACGCCGTCGTCCGCGGTCGGCGGCGGCGTCGTTGCGGTCGGCCAGCTCGTCTTCGAGCACAGCACGATGTCGGGGAATCTCGCCAGCACGGCGGCCGGCAATGCCTACGCGGGCGGCGGCTT
>DATFRS010000248.1:0-6218 GCA_035263065.1 Rhodanobacteraceae bacterium | reverse complement strand
GATTACCGATCTCTACGTGCCGAAGAAGAAGTAGGCGTCGTCCCCATGCGCACGCTCGGATTCCTCGGCGGCATGAGCTGGGAATCGACGCTGCCGTACTACCGCTGCGTCAACGAGCGCGTGCGCGAAAAACTCGGCGGGCTGCATTCGGCGAAGCTCGTGCTGTACAGCGTCGATTTCGCGGAGATCGAGCGCCTGCAACACACCGGCGACTGGGCGACGGCCGGACACGTGCTGGCGGACGCGGCGCAGGCGCTCGAGCGCGCCGGTGCCGAAGCGCTCGTGCTCTGCACGAACACGATGCATCGCGTGCTCGACGTGATCGAGCCCGCGATCCGCATCCCGGTCGTGCATATCGCGGACGCGACCGCGCGCCGCATCCGCGCGGCGGGTATCGCGAAAGTCGGGCTCCTCGCGACGCGCTTCACGATGGAGCAGGACTTCTACCGCGGCCGGCTGGAGCGGAACGGGCTCTCGGTGCTCGTGCCGGACGCCGGCGAGCGCGCCGAAGTCCATCGCATCATCTACGACGAGCTTTGCCTCGGCGTGATCCGCGAATCCTCGCGCGACACGTATCGCGGGATCATGGCCTCGCTCGTCGGGCGCGGCGCCGAAGGGCTGATTCTCGGCTGCACGGAAATCGGCCTGCTGGTCGGCGCGGACGACACGAACGTGCCGGTGTTCGACACGACGCGCATCCATGCCGAGGACGCGGTCGACTGGGCGCTCGGCTAGCGCCTCGCGCGCTCGATCGGCGCCATGTTCTTCGGATCGATGTCACCCGGAAAGAGGCGATCGGCGACTTCGTAGTGCCGCACCAGCGGCTCCATCTCGAGGAGGTACTGCTCGTCCTCGGGGTAGTACACCGAGCGCTCGGGATTCTCGCCCGCGAACGCGCGCACGGCCGCCATCGATTCCCAGAGCGAGATCAGCACGATCTCGCAGTGCTCGCCCTGCAGGCGGCGCAGCACCGTCACGCCGAGGTTGCCCGGCGTCTTCGCGTAGTCCTTGAGCCCGGTCTCGTTCAGGTAATCGACGTAGGCGTCGGCCTTCTCCGCCAGCGTGATTCCGCGCCAGATGCGAGCGATCATCATGCCTCCGCGTAACGTTGCGAGAGCCGCCGGCGTCGAGCCGCGCCGGAGTCTCGATCCCTGTGGCACCCATCCTCGCACATCGGCCATTGCGCCGAAGTTATTGCCCGCCGCCGGCATCCGGATAGACTCAGCTGCCGGTCGGCTGGAGGGGCGGACATGCTCGCACAGGTCGGAAGCTTCGTCTTGGGGGCGGTCCTCCTGCTGCTCGGCACCGACAGCTTCGTGCGCGGCGTCAGCGGTCTTGCGCTCCGCAGCGGGTTTTCGGGTTACGTGGTCGGGCTCGCTTCGACGGCGTTCGGCGCGCTGCTGCCGGCGCTGGCCGTGACGCTCGCCGCGGGGTACGCGCGCCAGCCGGAGCTCGCACTCGGCAACCTCGTCGGCGGCAGCATCGCGCAGATCGGGCTCGTGCTCGGCATCTGCGCCATCGCGGCGCCGCTGCGCGCCCGGCTCAAGCTCTTCGCGGTCGCCAATCCGGCGCTGGTCGCGTCGGCCGTGCTGTTCTGGCTGCTGACGCTCGACGCGCGCGTCGGCGCGATGGACGTGGGCTTCCCGTTCCGCATCCACGACGGCGTGATCCTGATCCTCGCCTACATGGTCGTCGCCTGGCTCGTCGGCCGCGCGGCGCGCAGCGAGTCGGCCGAGATGCGCAACGAGATCGCCGCGGCGACCGGCACCGCGATGCTGGTCTGGCGCGACACGGCGCGGCTCGTCATCGGGCTCGTGATCCTGCCGTTCGCGGCGGTCTGGCTCGTCGACGGTTCCATGGCGATCGCGAACGGCTGCAAGGTCTCGCCGCTGGTCGTCGGGCTTACGGCGCTCGGCGGCGCGAACGCGCTCGCGAGCGTGCCACCGACGCTCATCGCGGCCAAGCGTGGGCAGGGCGATTTCGCAATCGGCCATGCATTCGCGGCGGTCATCGGCAGCGTGCTGCTGCTCGCCGGCGGGCTTTCGCTCTGGCAGACCGTCGGTGCGGCGCGCTCGCTGCAGCATATCGAGATCCCGGCGCTGGTCGTGCTCGGCGTGGCGATCTATCCGATGATGAAGAGCGACGGCGAGCTCTCGCGGCGCGAAGGCGCGATCCTGCTCGCGGCCTACGCTTTGTTCCTGGTCGGCGAGGCCTGGTTGACGCACGGATCGTGAGCCGCGCGGAACACGGCGCGCCGTTCGCGGTCTCTGGCGCTCGATGCGGAGGGCATAGCGCATGATGTGGGTGGGTTGGATCATCGCAGTCGTCGCGATCGGCGCCGCGGTCTGGCTGGCGCGGCAGCTCGCGTCCGAGCGCGCGCTGACGACGCAGCTGCGCTTCGCCAAGATCGAGGCCGAGAACGCCACCGACGCGATGCGCCAGAACCAGGCGCAGGCCGTCGGCGCGGCGGGGCTCGCGCCGCTCGGCCGCCTGCTCGGCTCGACGGCGCACGAGCTCGACGCGCCGCTCGCCTCGGTCAGGAGCCAGGTCGACCACGCCGCGCGCCAGCTCGTCGACTACCGCACGCTGGTCAAGCGCTACGACACCGCCGTGCAGTACTGCCTGCAGCCGGTCGAGCTGATCTTCGGCGCCGACAAGCAGAGCCTCGACAAGCTCGTCGTGCACGTCGAAGGCGCGCGCCGGGCCCTGTTCGAGGCGCGTGCGAATCTCGAGAAGAGCTCGGCGCTCGACGAATCGCGCCATCTCCTCGAAACCGCGGCCGAGAGCCTGCGCGACATCGGCGCGCTGACGCAGAGCCTGTCGCAGTTCGCCGAGAACCGCCCGGCCGACGCGCAGCCGGTCGACGTCAACCTCAGCATCGACCACGCGCTGCGCATCGCCGAGCGGCGCCTGCGCGGCCGCATCGAGATCGTGCGCGACTATCGCGAGCTCCCGAAGATCACGGCCGAGCCCGGCGAGCTCGCGCAGGTGTTCCTGCACCTCATCAACAACGCGAGCGAGGCGATGAACGGCGTCGGCAAGCTCAGCGTCGCGACGCGCACGTCCGGCAACCTCGTCGAGATCGACGTCGGCGACACCGGCCCCGGCATCGCCGAGGAGATGCTCGGCGTCATCTTCGATCCTTTCGTGACGACGAAATCCGCGGACGCCGCGGGCGGCATCGGCCTCACCGTCGTGCGGCAGATCGTCGGCCAGCTCGGCGGCTCGGTGAAGGTGCGCACGAAGGCCGGCGCGGGCTCGGTGTTCACGGTCGTGCTGCCGGTGCACGTGCGGCACGTCCCGGCCTGACGGGCGCGATGCCGGTTTCCGTCGTTTTCGGTGCAAGCGGCGCGGTCGGTCGGTTCCTGCTGCCTCGGCTGATCGATGCCGGGCACGACGTCGTCGCGGTCAGCCGCGAATCCCGCGAGAGCGCGCATCCGCACGTCCGCTGGATCGTCGGCGCGCTGCCCGCGCCGGTGCCCGCGTTGCCCGCCGGCGATGCGATCTTCAGTCTCGGGCCGCTCGACGGCTTCGTGGAGTGGTACGCCGAAAGCACCGGGCGCGCACGCGTCGTCGCGCTCGGCTCGCAGAGCGCCGTGACGAAGGACGCCTCGACCGATCCGCGCGAGCGCAACGTCGCCGCGCGGCTCGTGGACGCCGAGGCGAGGCTCGCCAATGCCGCCGCCGCGCGTGGCGCAGAAGCCACCGTGCTGCGCGCGACGCTGATCTATGGCGCCGGCCTCGATCGGAGCCTCACGCCGATCGCCCGCTTCGCGCGTCGCTGGCATGTCTTCCCTTCGGTCGCCGGCGCGACGGGTCTGCGCCAGCCCGTGCATGCCGACGACCTTGCGTCGGCGTGCCTCAGGCTCGCCGCAATGCGGCAACTTCCACAAAGCGTCTACGCGGCCGGCGGCGGCGAGCGGCTCGCGTTCTCGACGATGCTTGCGCGCGTCCGGGATTCGCTTCCCGTCGCGACGCTGCCCCTGCCCGTGCCGCTCGCGTTCGCGCGCGCCGCGGGCGGAATCGCGCGAGCCCTGCCGGCGTTTCGCGCGATGAGCCTCGCCGCGCTCGATCGCCTGCGTGAAGACCTCGTCGCCGACAACGCTCCGGCAGCCGCCGATTTCGGCTGGACCCCGCGCGACTTCCGCCCCGGCGCCGGCACCTGGACACCGCCCCCGATCGCCTGAACAAGCCGCCTGTGGTGCGATGCATCATCGATCCTTCACGGCCCGATTTTCGCGGCGGTGCAGCGTTGCCAACGCGCGTTTGAACCGCCTAAGATGCCTCGTCGTCCTCCGCGTCACAGGGTGCCCACCATGCAGGTCCGCTTGATCACGGCAGCTGCCGTTGCGTCGTCGTTTCTGTTCGTGTGCACCATTCGCGAAGTCAGCGCACACGACTACACCGCGCCGGTTCCGTTCCATCCGGTCGCGACGTTCGATCCGGCCAACGGCATCGTGCCGTTCCCGACCAACCTCCTGTTGCTCGGCACGACGGATCTGACGCTCAACATTCCCTCGGCCGACCCGACCGACTTCGGCGATCCGAAGGTCGCGATGAGCGCGCTCGACGGCTTTTCCACGAGCGCGCCGTGGTCGACCACGTTCAACATGCCGCTCGATCCGACGTCGCTCGTGCCGGGCGACACCGTGCGCGTCTTCGAAGTGACGCTCACCGGTCCCGGCGGCGGCGTCACCGGCGTCGTCCGCGAGCTCGCCTCGCCGCAGGAATTCGTCGTCGCGCTGGCGCCGTCGGACACGAGCGGGCGCACGCTCGCGATCGTGCCGACGCACCCGCTCGAACAAATGACCTCGTACATGGCCGTGCTGACGACCGGCATCCGCAACGCGGCCGGCGCGCCGATCCGCGCCTCGCTGCCGTATCTCCTCGCCGAGCGCACGTCGCCGCTCTGCTCCGGCGGCCAGTCGACGGTGCCCGCGCTGCCCGCCTCGCAGGCCTGCGCGCTCGAGCCGCTGCGCCAGCTGACGAACTCGCAGGAAGCCGCGGCGAGCGCCGCCGGCGTGTCGCCGGGATCGATCGCGCTGTCGTGGGTCGCGACGACGCAGTCGACGACCGTCGCGCTGCAGGCGATCGACGCCGTCGTCGAGGCGTCGCCGCCCGCGACGACGCATCTCGCGCCGACCGGCAAGACGCTCGGCGATCTCGGCGTCGGCCTGCCGCCGGTCGCCGACATCTACATCGGCACGATCGACCTGCCGTACTACCTGTCGGCGCCGAGCGCCGACAATCCGATCGCGCCGCTCAACCAGTTCTGGCACGCGGCGCCCGGTGCGTACATTCCGCAATGCGCCGACTTCGGCCTCGATCCGACGTCGACGAACGTCACCTACTGCAATCCGTTCCCGGTCGCGACCTCGACGCAGACGGTCCCGGTCGTCGTCACGCTGCCGAACTCGCGCTCGGGCCGCAGCAAGCCCTCGACCGGCTGGCCGGTCGTGATCTACGAGCACGGCATCACGCGCAACCGCACCGATGCGTTCGCGATCGCCGGCACGATGGCGGCGCAGGGTTTCGCTGTCGTCGCGATCGACCTGCCGCTGCACGGCATCACCGACACCGCGAACCCGTTCTACATCGGCAACACGCCGTTCGCGGCGCTCGGTGCGAAGGAGCGCACATTCGATCTCGATTTTCAGGACAACTCGACCGGCGCGCCGGGACCCGACGGCACGATCGATCCTTCGGGCAGCTGGTTCATCAACCTGTCTAGCCTCCTGACCTCGCGCGACAACCTGCGCCAGGGCGTCGCGGATCTCTTCGAGCTCGCGCACGCCGTGCCGTCGATGCACTACTCGGCGGGCGCCGATTTCGACGGTTCGCGCATCGCGTTCGTCGGCCAGTCGCTCGGCAGCATCGTCGGCACGATGTTCCTGACGATCGATCCGAACGTGAACGTCGGCATGATGAGCGTCCCGGGCGGCGGCATCGCGCGCCTGCTCGACGGCTCGCCGACGTTCGGTCCGCGGATTCGCGCGGGACTCGCCGCGGCCGGCGTCGAACCCGGCACGCCGACCTACGACGCGTTCATGGTTGCCGCGCAGACCGCGGTCGACTCGGGCGATCCGATCAACTTCAACATCGCCGCGGCGGCTGACAAGCGCCTCCTGATGCAGGAAGTGGTCGGCGGCGGCGACTTCCTGCCGGATCAGGTCATCCCGAATTTCGTGCCGGGTGCGCCGTTGTCCGGCACCGAGCCG
>DATFRS010000247.1:0-4391 GCA_035263065.1 Rhodanobacteraceae bacterium | reverse complement strand
TTCCTCGACGAGCAGCGGACGCGCCTGGCCGATCGCGAGCTTGCGCTTCTGGCTGCGCTGCCCGGCGAGCGACTGGAACATGCCGCGGAGCTGGCTCGTCATCTCCTCCATGCCCGGCGGCGCCATGATCTCGACGCCGAGATTGGTCTGCGTTTCGATCTCGATTTCGCGCTCGTCGAGCGCGCCTTCGCGCAGCTGCTTCCGCAGTTTCTGCCGCGTTTCGCCGTCGCGCGCATCGGGCTCTGCCGGCTCGTTCGCGAAGCCGACGCCCTGCCGGCGCGGCAGCAGCGCATCGAGGATGCGATCCTCGGCGCGATCCTCCGCATGTGCACGAACGCGCGACTTCGCCTGCTCGCGCGCCATCTTGACCGCGCTGTCGGCGAGATCGCGCACGATCTGCTCGACGTCCTTGCCGACGTAGCCGACCTCGGTGAACTTGGTCGCCTCGACCTTGATGAACGGCGCGTTCGCGAGCGCCGCGAGACGGCGCGCGATCTCGGTCTTGCCGACGCCGGTCGGGCCGATCATCAGGATGTTCTTCGGCGTGACTTCGTCGCGCAGCTGCGGATCGAGCTGCATGCGCCGCCAGCGGTTGCGCAGCGCGATCGCGACCGCGCGCTTGGCGGCGTTCTGCCCGATGATGTAGCGATCGAGCTCGTTGACGATTTCGCGGGGCGTGAGTTCGGACATGCGGCTACAGCTCTTCGATCGTGACGTTGTGGTTCGTGTAGATGCAGATGTCGCCGGCGATCCTGAGCGCGTTCTCGACGATCGAGCGCGGCTCCATCTCGGTGTGCTCGAGCAGCGACTTCGCCGCCGCGAGCGCATACGGGCCGCCGGAGCCGATCGCGATGAGCCCGTTCTCGGGCTCGAGCACGTCGCCGTTGCCGGACACGATCAGCGACGTCGACTTGTCGGCGACCGCGAGCAGCGCTTCGAGCCGGCCGAGACGGCGCTCCGTGCGCCAGTCCTTGGCGAGCTCGACGGCCGCGCGCGTGAGGTTGCCGCCGTGCTTCTCGAGCTTCTGCTCGAAGAGCTCGAACAGCGTGAAGGCGTCGGCCGTCGCACCGGCGAAGCCGGCGAGCACGTCGCCCTTGCCGAGGCGGCGCACCTTGCGCGCGTTGGCCTTCATGACCGTGTTGCCGAGCGTGACCTGCCCGTCGCCGCCGATGACGACGCGGTCGCCGCGGCGGACGGAAACGATGGTGGTGGCGTGGAAGGTGTCGGCCATGGCGTCGGGACCGTTGGGGAACCGACGAATTGGGGGGTTTCCCCGCTGAAACCAAGGCCCGCCCCGTTGCGGGGCGACGGAAAAAACCCGGGGCAAGGCGTTGACCGCCTTGCCCCGGCGCGACTAAGCCGTCGCGGTCACTCCTCGAATCCGTTGCAGAAGATCGAGTCGGGATTGCACTCGGGCGGCGGATCGGTCGGGATCGACTGCAACTCGTACGGGCCGAGATCGCGCGGACCCTGGACATCCGCGATCTGCGCGAGGTCGACGTTGCGCGGGTTCTTGTCCAGGTCGGGCACGTTGTCGCTCGCCGGCGCAAAGTCCAGGCCCGGCGAGTAAGGCGCCAGATGGTAGTCGCGTGCGGCGACGTCGACGAACCACGGCGCGTCGTACAGGACGAGGGCAGCGCCCGCCGCCAGCGTGGTGTCAGCCGGATTGGTCAGCACGAACTCGAAATGCCGCCGATCGACCTCGTCGTTGCCGCCGAAATCGACGGTCTGCGTGACGTCCTCGGCGATGATCGTGTTGAGCAGCGCGATGCCCGGCGCCCTGATCACGTGGTCGGCCGCGATCGCGTTGTGCGCGATCGTGCTGTCGGTGATCGTGATGTCGTCGTCTTCGCCGTCGTCCACGTGGATCAGTTCGCCGTCGACCTGGTTGTCGGTCATCAACAGCGTATGCGCTTCGATGGGATCGGCGTCTTCGACGGCGCGCAGCACGTGTCCGCCCTGATTTCCCTGGAACGTCACGCGGTTGACGACGAGGCTGCTGGAGTCCTGCACCAGAATCGTCGCCCCGTCGCCCACGGATCCGCCCGTTTGATAGTTGTCGTTGATCTGGTTGCAGGCGACGCCGGCCGCGCACGCGCGGGCGACGGCCGGACAACCGAAGTGCCCCGACACGCCGCCGCCGTTCAAGGCCACCGAACTGCCCCACGACGGCGTCAGGACGTCACCCGGGTCCTCGTCGGCGTAGATGGCGGTGCCTTGCGCGGCCGTGTTGCCATTGATGAGGAAGTCCTGCGCGCACACCGCAGCGTAAATGTAGAAATCGCCGCCGGTATCGAAGTGCGTGCCCGGTCTCACGAAGATCCCACCGCCCGTGTGCGACGCGGCGTTGTCCGACACCGAAACGGGCGACGACGGATTGGCGGCGGTGAGGCTTACATATACGTCCTCCAGCGAATCGTCGCCGGCAAGCGCAGAAATGCCGCCGCCGTAACCCGCCGAGTTGTCGTAGACCGCGCCGTTGAACAGGAGATGCGCCGGACCGCGCACGTCGATGCCGCCGCCCGCGCCCGTGTCGCTCAGCACCTTGTTGAGGAAGATCTGCGGCGCCACGTTCGTGGCGAGCGAAGTGAGGGTCGCCTGACCTCCGATCTGCATGCCGCCGCCGTTCTGATCCGCCGTATTGCCCGCGATGAAGACGCCGTCGTAGAGGTTGATCGCCGACGGGCTGTCCGCGTTCACGAGGATGGCGCCGCCGTTGGCGGCGTGGTTGCCGGCCATCTGCACGCCGCCGAGATCGAGATTGCCGTGGCCTTCGAAGGCGATGCCGCCGCCGTCCGAGCCCGCCGTGTTGTTGACGAACACGACGTTGCCTTCGGTCGCATAGGCGAAAGTCTCGCCGCCGAGATAGAGGCCGCCGCCGGCGTTGTCGGCGGTGTTGTTCTCGATCGTGACGCCGGGATGCAGCGCCAGCGTGAAGCCGGGCGCGTGACCGCTGACGGAAATGCCGCCGCCGAAGCTCGCCTGATTGCCGGTGATGTCGACGTTCGACAGATCCAGATACCCGGCCGCGTCCGCGTGGAAGTTGATGCCGCCGCCGGCAACGGCGCCGCTGCCATCGGTCAGGACGAAATGATTGAGAACGACGCGTACCGCGTTGCCGCCCCTGACTTCGATCACGCTGTTGCCCGACTGGCTGCCGCCGGCGCCGACGGACGCCGTGGTGTTGACCGGCAGATCGTTGCAGTTCTGATCGTAGTTGCCGTAGATCTGGACGAACGCCTCTTGCACGCCGAACGGGTCGACGTAGGCGTCGACACCGCCGCTGTCGATGACCAGCGCTTCGTTGTAGAAGTTGTCGCCGGCGACGCCGATGTACGGATCGACTTCGTCGGGATGGTCGCGCTCGTTGCGGAGCACGACGTCGATCGCGTCCTGGATCTTCGTGTACGAGCATCCGCTGCCGGCCGGACCGACCGTGACGATCGCCGACGCCGACTGTGCGGCGAAGAGCAGCACGAGTGCGAGCAGCGATGAATGAATCGCTTGACGTTTCCTACGCATGAACCGCCTCCTCCAGCGGCTGACCCCGAACTGGGGCTGGCGCGTAGAACGCCATCGCGAGCGGGCGTGAGACAGGCGCGGCGGGCGAATTCGCCGAATCGACGCTGGAAGCCGCGCCTGCTGCCGTTTACGGCACACTCGCGCGGGAAGCGCAGCAACTTGCGCGCGGCGCGCTATCCGCCGGCGCGCTTGCGCCGTGCGCGCGGATGCGCGGCGTCGTAGACCTTCGCGAGGTGCTGGAAGTCGAGGTGCGTGTAGATCTGCGTCGTGCCGATGTCGGCGTGACCGAGCAGCTCCTGCACCGCACGCAGATCGCCCGACGATTCGAGCAGATGACTCGCGCACGAATGCCGCAGCAGATGCGGATAGACGCGCTTCCAAACACCCTGCTGCTGCGCGCGCTTCTTGAGTCGCGCGCGCACGCCGTTCGGCGTCAGCGGCTTGGCGCCGCGGCCGTGCACGAGCGGATCGGAATCCTCGCCGCCGTCCTGCGCGCGCAACGCCGCGAGCGCTTCGAGCGCCTTCGCGCCGACCGGCACGATGCGCGTCTTGTTGCCCTTGCCGGTCACGCGCAGCGAGCCGTCGCCCGCGTCGAGGTCGCGCCAGCGCACGCCGCACAGCTCGGAGACGCGAAGCCCGCTCGAATAGAGCAGCTCGAACAGCGCGCGATCGCGCACCGCTTCCGGATCGCCGCCCGGCACTTCGACGAGCGCGGTCATCTCGTCTGCGTCGAGCACTTCGGGCAGCTTGCGCGTCACGCGCGGCGAACGCAGGCCGGTCGCCGGATTGATCGCGACTTCGCCTTCGCGCGCAAGCCAGCGGAAGAAGCTGCGCCACGCCGACGCGAGCGCACGCAGCGACGCCGGCGC
>DATFRS010000246.1:0-9649 GCA_035263065.1 Rhodanobacteraceae bacterium | reverse complement strand
GACGAGATCGCGATCCGCACGCGGCCGGGCGCGGAATCGCGGCGCGGCGAGGTCGAATCGGTCGCGGCGGCGCTCCTGCCGTTCCGCCCGATCCGCGCGATCGAGGCGCCGGCGACGATCGACGGGGGCGACGTGCTGCGCATCGGCCGCACGATCTACGTCGGCCAGGCGGCGCGCACGAATGCCGAGGCGGTCCGGCAGCTCGATGCGCTGGTCAACGTGTACGGCTACGCCGTGCAGGGCGTGCCGACGCGCGAGTGCCTGCATCTCAAGTCGGCGGTGACCGCGGTCGCGGACGGCGTCGTGCTGATCAATCCCGACTGGGTCGACGCGGACGTGTTCGCGGCGTTCCGCCGCATCGAGATCGATCCCGACGAGCCGCACGCGGCGAATGCGCTGCGCATCGGCGATCGCATCATCTATCCCGACAATTTTCCGCGCACGCGGCGCCGACTCGAAGAGGCCGGCATCGACGTCGCGACCGTCGGCGTCTCCGAGCTCCAGAAGGCCGAAGGCGCCGTCACCTGCTGCAGCATCGTCTTCGGCGACCGCTAGAAAAACCGGCGGCTTGGAGCCGATACCGTCACGGTCCGGCGAGCTCGGCAGCGCCGTATGGCGCAATCTCCGCAACGAAAGGTCAGGCATGCCTTTCGGCGGTGGACCTCGCGCGCGGGCTGACCTTAGGATCGGCGTCCGCTTTTCGACCGAGGACTCCCGCCTTGCAACGTTTGATGGTCTCCCTCGCGGCGCTTTCGATGACGTCCGCCGCCTTCGCCGCTGCCGCGCCGCAGATCGACCCCAAGAAACTGTCCGAAGAGGTCAAGACGCTCGCTTCCGACGCGTTCCAGGGCCGCGGTCCCGCGACCGAGGGCGAGACGAAGACGGTCGCCTACGTCATCGAGCAGATGAAGTCGGCGGGCCTGTCGCCCGGCGGCGATCTCAAGGACGGCCAGCGCGCCTGGACGCAGGCCGTGCCGCTCTTGCGCGCGCAGATCTCCGGCACGCCCAGGCTCGCCGTGGCCGTCGGCGGCAAGAAGGAAACGCTGACGCAGGGCGAAGAGATCGCCGTGCGCGCCGCGATGGACGGCTCGAAGAGCATTGCGATCAAGGACGCACCGCTCGTGTTCCTCGGCTACGGCGTCAAGGCGCCCGAGCGCAAGTGGGACGACTTCAAGGGCATCGACCTGCACGGCAAGGTCGGCATCGTGCTGATCAACGATCCCGATTTCGAGACCGGCGTCGGCGACTTCGGCGGCAAGGCGATGACGTATTACGGCCGCTGGACCTACAAGTACGAGGAAGCCGCGCGGCAGGGCGCGCTCGGCCTCCTCATCGTGCACGAGACGGATCCCGCCTCGTACGGCTGGAAGACCGTCAAGAACTCGAACATCAACACGCAGTTCGACGTCGTGCGCGACAAGCCGGCGTCGGTGCATCCGAAGGTCGAGGCATGGGTGCAGCGCGATTTCGCGGCCGACCTCTTCAAGAAGTGCGGCCTCGACTTCGAGGCGCTGAAGAAGGAGGCGCGCACGCGCGAGTTCAAGCCGGTCGTGCTGAAGGGCGCGAGCTTCGACGCCGACTACGCCGTCGACACCAGCGTCATCACCTCGCAGAACGTCGTCGGCCGCATCGACGGCACGAAGCGTCCCGACGAGACCGTCGTCTACAGTGCGCACTGGGACCATCTCGGCGTCGGCGCGCCGGACGCGAAGGGCGACCGCATCTACAACGGCGCGGTCGACAACGCGACGGGCACCGCCGCGCTGATCGAGCTCGGACGCGCGTTCGCGCACGCGCCGAAGCCGGAGCGCTCGGTCGTGTTCCTCAACGTCACGGCGGAGGAGAAGGGCCTGCTCGGTTCGGAATACTACGCGTCGAAGCCGCTCTATCCGCTCGCGAAGACCGTCGCGGTGCTCAACATGGACGCGCTGGATCCGATGGGCCCCGCGCACAACTTTACGACGTCGGGCGACGCGAAGTCGGAGCTCCTCGACATCCTCGTCGCCGACGCGAAGAAGGCCGATCTCGCGTACTCGCCCGATCCGCATCCCGAAGCGGGGCACTTCTTCCGCTCCGATCATTTCCCGTTCGCCAAGCAGGGCGTGCCGGCGCTGTCGTTCGGTTCGGGCAACGATCTCGTCACCGGCGGCATCGCCGAGGGCGAGGCCGAGCACAAGGACTACGTGACGAACCGCTACCACCAGCCCGCCGACGAATGGCGCGCGGACTGGACGTTCGCCGGCATGTCGCACGATCTCGGCGTGCTGTACGAGGTCGGCTCGGAGCTTGCGAACTCGACGCGCTGGCCCGACTGGGCAGAGGACTCGGAATTTCGCGCCAAGCGCGACGCGAGCGCCGCCGAGCGCAAGTGACCGCAAGACGCCGCAGGGAGCGGATGCTTCGCGCGGCGTCTGCAAGCGTTTGGCCGCCAGCCCGGTCTTGATTCCTTCGTTTTTCGCGCAGCGGCGGTCTCGCCGCTTGCGCGACGAACGACTATCCTCCGCATCCGCCCTTCAACCCCCGACAGGACGTTGCCATGAATCACCCGCTGTATTCGGCTTCAGTACCGCTGTTCAAGAAGATGCTCGGCGCGCTCGACACGATCCTCACGATCACCGAGAAGCACATCGCCGACAAGAAGATCGAACCCGACGCGATCCTGCAGGCGCGGCTTTTCCCGGACATGTTCCCGTTCCTGCGCCAGGTGCAGATCGCCTGCGATTTCGCCAAGAGCGTGCCGGCGCGCCTCGCCAGCGTCGAGGTGCCTTCCTACGAGGACAACGAGCGCACGTTCGCCGAGCTCCACGCGCGTATCGCGAAGACGCTCGCGTTCGCCGACAGCGTCGACGCGAAGAAATTCGACGGCACCGAGAAGCGCGAGATCGTGCTGCGCCCGGGCACGCCGCGCGAGCGGAAGTTCGCCGGTGGCGAAGCGTATCTTCTCGCCTACGGCATCCCGCAGTTCTTCTTCCACCTGACGACGGCCTACGCGCTGCTGCGCCACAACGGCGTCGAGCTCGGCAAGGCCGACTACATGGGCGAACGCTGAGCGTAGCTCTTCCGGCGGCGCCTGCACGCGCGCCGCCGATGCGCCCGCGAACCTACGATGGTATACGTAGGTCCGCGGCGCCGATCCGCGCCGAACCGGGCGAAAGCCGCGACGGGTTCCCTGCGATGAGCGCAGGCCGCGCTAGGCTGTCGTCGGGACTGCCGGCGCGGAGGGCGCATCATGAGGCTGTCGATCGCGTTCCTTGGGATGGCGCTGCCCGCCGGGCTCGCGCTCGCGATCGCCGCCTGCGGCGGTGGTTCGTCGAACAGCGGCATGTCGTCGATGCAGCCTCCGCCGCCGCCACCGCCTCCGCCGCCGACGGTCGATCCGCAGTACCGTGCATCGGGCGCATCGCCGTTCGCGGCCGGGTGCGACGGCGTGCCGCCGGTCGGCACGCTGTACGCCAACGCCGAAGTCGAACCGTTCCTCGCGGTGAATCCGACGAACACGGCGAATGTCGCCGCCGTCTGGCAGGAGGACCGCTGGTCGAGCGGCGGCGCGCACGGCATCGTCGCGGGCTCGTCGCTCAACGGCGGCACCAGCTGGGCGCGTGTCGCACTGCCGTTCACGCGCTGCGCGGGCGGCACTTACGAGCGCGCGAGCAATCCGTGGATCACGTTCGGCCCCGACGGCACCGCGAACCTCATCGCGCTCGCGTTCGACGGCGCGGCGCTCGCGCCGGGCTCGGCGAGTGCCGTGCTCGCGAGCCGATCGGTCGACGGCGGCGCGACGTGGTCGGCGCCGGCGACGCTGATCCTCGACGGCGCGAACGCGTTCAGCGACAAGGGCGCCGTCACGGCCGATCCGCTCGATCCGCATTTCGTCTACGCGGTCTGGGATCGCCTCACCGCCGACGGCTTCGGTCCGACCTATCTCGCGCGCTCGCAGGACGGCGGCATCACGTGGGAAACGGCGCGCCCGATCTACGATCCCGGGCTCAACAACCAGACCATCGGCAACGTGCTCGTCGTGCTGCCGAACGGGACGCTCGTCGATCTCTTCACGGAGCTCGACGCGACGGCGGGCGGCGGATTCACCGGCTTCCTCGGCGTGATCCGCTCGACCGACAACGGCGCGACGTGGTCGGCGCCGATCCGCGTCGCCGATCTCCTCACCGTCGGCACGCGCGATCCCGATACCGGCGCGCCGGTGCGCGACAGCGCGCTGCTCGGCGAGATATCGGTCGGCAGCGGCGGTGCGCTTCATGTCGTCTGGCAGGATTCGCGCTTCACGGGCGGCGCACACGACGGCATCGCGCTCGCGAGCTCGAGCGACGGCGGCCTCACGTGGAGCGCGCCGGTGCGCGTCAACTCGGCCGCGAACATTCCCGCCTTCTCGCCGATGGTGCATGCGCGCGGCGACGGCATGATCGGCGTGACGTACTACGATTTCCGCAGCAACACGAGCGACCGCGCGACGCTGCTGACCGACTACTGGCTCGCGCGCTCCGCCGGCGGCACGACCTGGCAGGAAACGCGCATCGCGGTGCCGTTCGATCTCGCGCTCGCGCCGGTGACGACGTCGCCCGGCGCCGGCGGCTATTTCCTCGGCGACTACCAGGGCCTGTCCAGCGTCGGCGCCGTGTTCGTGCCGATGTTCACTGAGACCAACACGGGCGATCCGAACAATCGGACGGACATCTTCTACGCGCCGGCCGTTTCGGCGACCGGCAGCGCCGCGGAGTTCGTCGCGGCTGCGAAGTCCGGCGCGGTCGAGCTCACACCCGAGCTCGCGCAGCGCGTCAGCGACGCGATCGTCGACGCGATGGAGGCTCGCATCCCGGGCTGGGCTGCGACGAAGCGGGCACGCAAGCCGCGCTGAGACGCGCGTCTGCGAAAATCCGGCGATGGCGAACGGGCCGGCGCACAATCTCTTCTTCGCACTCTGGCCCGACGCCGGCGTGCGCGACGCGCTCGACGCGGCGGCGCGCAAGCTCCGGCACGATCTCGCCTCGCGCGGCCGCTGGATTGCGCGCCGCCGCTATCACGTGACGCTGCACTTCCTCGGACGCCACGATCCGTCGTCGGACGAGCGCGTCGCACGCGCCGTCGCCGCCGGCGATCGGGTCGACGCGCGCCGGTTCGAGCTCGTGCTCGATCGCGTCGGCAGCTTCGCGAACCGCAGCATTCCGTGGTGGATCGGCTGCACGACGGTGCCTGACGGGCTCGTCGCGCTGTGGGAATCGCTCGGCGCGCGCCTGCGCGAGCAGGACGTCGAGATCGCGGGCAGCGATTCGCTCGTCGCTCACGTCACCGTGCTGCGCCAGGCCGAGCGGCGCCTGCCGCCGATGCCGATCGAGCCGATCGCGTGGCCGGTGCGCGAGTTCGTGCTGGTCGACAGCGAGCTCGGAGGCGAAGCGCGCTACACGATCCTGCGCCGCTGGGATCTCGCCGGCTGACCGATTGCCGCGGCGCGCGGAATACCGTTCAATCGCGTCATGAATCGAATCGATGCCGCCGGGACCGCGGCGCGGCGCCTCCTCGCCGACGACGAGCCGTCGCCTTTCACGGTCCTGCGCGAGAACGGCGCGTCGCCGTTCGTCCTGATCTGCGATCACGCCGGGCGCCGCATTCCGCGCGCGCTCGGCGATCTCGGCGTGCCGGCGGGCGAATTGACGCGGCACATCGCATGGGACATCGGCGCGCTCGGCACCGCCTCGCATCTTTCGGCGCAGCTCGACGCGACACTGATCGCGCAGACGTATTCGCGACTCGTGATCGACTGCAACCGGCCGCTGACGTCGCCGACGTCGATCACGCTCCGCAGCGAGCGCACGGACGTGCCGGGAAACCGCGATCTCACGTCCGGGCAACGCGACGCGCGTGCCAACGAGATCTTCGCGCCATACCACGCGCGCATCGCCGCGGAACTCGACCGCCGCGAAGCGGCGGCGCGCGCGCCCGTCCTCATCTCGATGCACAGCTTCACGCCGGTGTTCCACGAGGTCGCGCGGCCGTGGCACATCGGCATGCTCTACAACCGCGACGCGCGCCTGTCGCACGCGCTGCTCGAGCTGATCCGCGACGAAGGCGAGTGGGTCGCCGGCGACAACGAGCCGTACTCGGTCAGCGACGGCACCGACTACGCGATTCCGGTGCACGGCGAAGCGCGCGGCCTGCCGCACGTCGAGATCGAGGTACGGCAGGACCTGATCGAAAGCGAGGCGGGGCAAGCCGAGTGGGCCGGGCGCCTGGCCGGCTGGCTGAAGCGGGCGCTGGAGACGACCTATCTCGCATGAGCGCGCGTTCATCCGCCGCCGTCGATACTGGCGCCGTCGCGTCGCCGGGGAGTGCCGGATGAAACGCCTTGCCGTACTGTTGCTCGCCGCCGCGCCGGTGCTCGCGCACGCGGACGCGCGCGCGGACGTACAGGCGGCGCTCGATCGGATCATCGCGGCGGGCGGCTTTCGCGCGCACGCGAGCGGCCACGTGTTCGGCCCCGATCTGCCGTCGGTGGCGGGCGACATCGAAGCGATCTTCCCGGACCGCATCCACGCGCGCACCGAGTCGATGGAATTCATCGTGACGCCGCAGGGCGCCTGGATCAGCGCGCTCGGTTTCTGGACGCCGGCGGACCGCTCGCTGCTGCCGGTCACCGCGTTCGACCCGCGCGAGATGCGCAAGGCGATCGCGTCGATCCGCGACGTGCGCGAGGACGGTCGCGCGAAGACGAGCCAGTGCGAGGCGCAGGCGTATCGGTTCCGCGCGTCGGGCCAGCTGCCGGGCGCGAACGCCGACGGCGACGTGCGCCTCTGGGTCTGCGACGGCAACGGACGTCCCGCGCGCATCGAAGCGAGCGATGCGGCCGGCGGCGGCCGCGTCATCGTCGAGTTCGACTGGTCGCGCCGCCCGCGCGTCGAGGCGCCGGCGGAGTGACGCTCACGCCTTGAGGTAGTGATCGAAGAACGCGATCGTGCGCGCCCACGCCAGCTTCGCGGCGGTCGCGTCGTAGCGCCCGGCGCTCGTGTCGTTGTGAAAACCGTGTTGCGTGCCGGGATACATGTTGAGGCTGTAGGCGATTTCGTGCGCATCGAGCGCGGCGCGGAAGTCGGCGATGCCGGCGTCGATGCGCTCGTCCTTGCCGGCGTAATGCATCATCAGCGGCGCCTTGACCTCGTCGATCTTCTCGGGCGGCAGCGCTGCGCCGTAGAACGCGACGGCGGCGCCGAGATCGGGCTTTTCCGCCGCGCACTGCAGCGCCATGCCGCCGCCGTAGCAGAAGCCGACGACGCCGATCTTTCCACTGCAGTCCTTGCGCTCGGCGAAGTAGCCGACGCCGGCGACGACGTCGGCGTCGATCACCGCGCGATCGGTCGCGCCGAAGAGATCGCGCGCTTTTTCCTGGTCTTCGGGCGCGCCGCCGGCCGCGCTGAGACCGTCCGGCGCGACCGCGAGAAAACCCGCCAGCGCCGCGCGTCGCGCGACGTCCTCGATGTGCGCGTTGAGCCCGCGGTTCTCGTGGATCACGAGCACGCCCGGCAGCGGCTTCTTCGCGGCCTTCGGCTTGGCGACGTACGCGCGCACCTTGCCGCGCTGGCCCGCATAGCTCGCATATCCGGTCTCGAGCTCGGCGTGGTCGGCCGGTACCTGCGCGGCCGTCGCGTAGTTGCACTCGATCAGCGGCAGCAGCGCGCTGGCCGCGGCGGCACTGCCGGCGATGCCGGCGAGGCGCTGCAGGAAATCGCGGCGCGGCATGTTGCCGTGGATGTAGACGTTGTAGAGATCGATGACGCGCTGGTCCATGGCCGGTCTCCGCTCGCGGGTGCGCGAGCTTAGCAAGCTGGCGCTCATGCGGCGTGTCGGCAGGAGCAGGCTCTGCAAGGCTGGCGGTGCCGCGCGCTGAAAGGCGGCCGAAAGGAAAAAGCGGCGCTTTTGCGCTGCAGCGCGGAAGGGATTGCTTGCATGCGGCGCGACCTTGGGACTACTCTCGCCGCGGACCTTGAAAGTTAAGGAACGTCTGGCCAAGTCGTCGCGCGGCGGAAACTTGGAACCTGCTCCTTGTTTTCAATGCTCCCGCCCCCGCGCGGGACTCAGCGACGCTCGTCCGGTCTTCCCTTGAGGTTCACCATCAAGTCCAAGGGAGAGTAGACATGCGCAAGTCTCGATTCCTGAAACGCCTTCTCGTGTCGATGCTCGTTGCCGCCTTCTCGGTGTCGGCGGCCGAAGCGGCGGCAGCACCGCAAGGATGCGTGCCACCCGGTTCGTGGAACATGAAAGCCACGTTCCCGACCACCGTGGTGCGTTCGTGGGGTACGTTCTTTCCACCCGACGGCAAGTTCTATCTGATGGGCGGCCGCATGGACGATGTGGCCGGCGACGATTTCATGCAGGTCAACATCTACGATCCGGCGACCGACACGTGGTCGGCCAGCAATGCGACGTTCGCCGACGGCCAGGTCAACAACATGGTCGGCGGCGTGCTCGATTTCGGCGGCACGCAGTTCATCGTCGTGGTCGGCGGCTCGGCGGCCGGCGCGACGACGTCGACGACCGAAGTGCGCCAGTACGATCCGGTCGGCGACGCGATGATCACGCTGACGAACGATCCGTGGATCGGCAACACCGACGGCACGATGCTGCCGGGCGGCGCGGCCGTGTACGAGAACAAGCTGTTCGTGTTCGGCGGCTTCCACATCGGGGTCGGCATGCTCGACACGATCTACCAGTTCGATCCTGCCGCGGCCGAAGGCAGTCGCTGGACGCAGATGACCTCGGTGCTGCCGACGCCGATCGGCTACATCCCGACCGCGATGTCCGGTGGCCTCATCTACCTGCTCGGCGGATCGGCCTGGGACGACGTGAACCTCACGCTGCTCGACTCGCAGGAATCGTCGGTATTCGATCCCGACACCGACACGCTTTCGCCGGTGACGACGCCGATTCCGCGTGCGACCGCCGAGACGCGCGCGGTGACGATGAGCGATGGCACGATCTGGGTGCTCGGCGGCGGTCGCGTTGCGCCGAATCCGAGCAACGAGGTCGACATCTACGATCCGGTCGCCGACGCGTGGTCGCTCGGACCGCCGCTGACGGCGGCGCGCCGCAACTTCCCGGCCGACATCGATCCCGCGACGGATCGCATCTGGGCGGCCGGCGGCTACGACATCGACGGCCTGACGCCGCTCAACGTCAACGAAGAGTTCGATCCGTGCGTCGTCGTCGACGACACGATCTTCGCCGACGGCTTCGACGGCCCGCCGACGGGCTGAGCTTCATCGCAAGGGTGAACGGACGGCCGGCAGCGATGCCGGCCGTTTGTTTTCCGTTCCGTTCAGCGCCGCGCTGTTCCACAAGCGCACAGCGCGCGTAGCAGACTGTCACGCCGCGCGGAGCAACGTGGTCTTGCCGACGCCGACGTTGCCTTCGAGCAGCACGTGGCCGCGCGCGAACACCGCGATCGTCAGCAGGCGAACCGCGCGCGAAAGGCCGAGCACGCACTCGTTCAGCGCGCCCTCGAAACGGAGCGCGCTGTCGCGCCATTCGGTCAATTCGGTGCCGGAGCCGCACATCGTGGAGCGAGCGTAGTCGGCCCCGGGGGCGCGCACAAGCGCGGAAAATCGCGTTCCGCCGCGGTGTCCGGACGCGTTACAAAGTGCTACGC
>DATFRS010000245.1:0-14891 GCA_035263065.1 Rhodanobacteraceae bacterium | reverse complement strand
TGACCGGCGGTACCTATACATACGCAAACTGCGGGAGAACGATGCCAACTCGGGGAAAAGCCGCGCCCGGGACGGCGCGATCGGCCGCTTTGTAAAGGCCGCGTGACGATGCTCAGGCGTGGGGCGCGGGCGGCATCCGCGTGCGCAGGTCGTCCGCATAGGAGGTGCGCAGCGCACGCAATTCCCGCTCGAGCTCGGGCCGGAGCGACTTCGCGTCGGCCGTGCGCCCCTGCCCTTCGAGCGCCGCGACGAGCGCGACCTTGACTTCGAGGATGCGCGGATCGGACGCCGGCAGCAGCGGCGTACGCAGCGCGAGCGCCTCGTGCAGCAGCGCCTCGGCCTCGGCGTAGCGGTGCTTGGCGAGATCGGCACGCGCCAGCGCGAAGAGCGGCATCGCAAGCATGTAGTGCTGTTGCGGCAGCACCTTGCGACCTTGCGCGAGACTGGAACCGCCGCTCGCCAGCGCTGCTTCGACGTCGCCGGCATCGAGCTCGGCTTCCGAGAGCTCGGCGGCGGCCAGGAAGCGGCCCCGATCCGTCGAGTTCAGGCGGTCGAAAATATCGTTCGCGGCGCGCAGCTCGGTCAGCGCTTCCGGCAGGCGATGCTCGAGCCGCAGCACGCGGCCGAGGTCCGTGCGCAGGCTCGCGATCTGGATGGAGCTGCCGTCGCCGTGCTGGCTCAGGATCGCGACGGCGGCGCGCAGCGCCGTCTCGGCCTCGGCATAGCGGCCCTGCAGCGCGAAGCTCGTGCCAAGGCCGCGCAGCGACGGCACGCTCTGCGGACTGTCCTTGCCGAGCGCGCCTTCGTACGCGCTCTGGGCCTTGGCGAACATCGCCTCGGCCTCGTCCATGCGGCCGAGATCGCGAAGGTCGCGGCCCGCCGCGCTGTAATACGAGCCGAGATCGCGCGGATGCATCTGCGCCGAGGTCCTGGCGCGCTCGATCAGCGCGACGCGCTGGGTCAGCGATTCGCCGAGCCGGCCCTCGAGCTCGAGCGTCACGAGGAGGTTGTGCTCGACGATGAGCGTGTCGCGATGCTTCGGCCCGACGGTCTCCATGCGGATCGCGAGCGACTGGCGCAGCGCGCGCTCGGCGCCGGCGAAGTCGCCCTTGTCGCTCAGCATGTTGCTGAGCTCGTTGAGCGCGTGCGCGACGTGGAAGCTGTTCTGGCCGAACATCGCGCGCCAGGATTCGATGCCCTGCTGGAACGCGGCCTCGGATTCGTCGTAGCGGCCGGCGTTGCCGAGCACGGTGCCGAGCTCGACCCATTCCTCGGCGACCGATTCGTTGCGATTGCCGAGCGCGGCGACGTCGCGCTTGAGCGCATCGCGCAGCAGCGCCTCGGCCGCGTCGCCATCGCCCTTGCCGATCAGGCAGTGCGCGATGATGTTGTGCGCCTTCGCCGTGAGCTCCGCCGCGGCCGGCATCGATTCCTGCAGGAGCTGCATGCCCTGCCGCGCGTGCATGATCGCGACGTCGTACTCGTCGTTGTCGTCCTCGACGCCGGCGACGCCGATCAGCACGCGTGCCCTGATGTCGTCCGGCAGCGTCGCCTTCTCGCTCGCCGCGAGCGCGCGCTTGAGCAGTTCCTGCGCGCGATCGAAGTCGCCGATCTGCTCGTAGAGATCGGCGAGCAGCGCGGACGCGTCGGCTTCGAGCGCGAGGTCTTCCGGGCCGCGACCGAGCTGCTGCTCGCCCTTCTCGAGGAGCTGGTGCGCCGTCAGCGGCTTGCCCTGGTTCGCGTCGGGCTCGGCCTGCTCGAACACGCCGACGAGGAACTGGCGCACCGCTTCGGCGCGCCGCGTCTGCTGCTGCGCGAGCGCGGCCGCGGCGCGGGCGCGCTGCGCCTGCTCGCGCGCGCGATGCGCCTGCAGCAGCGCCGCGCCGAGCGCGGCGAACAGCACGAGCGTCGCGACCGTCGCCGCCGCCGTGCCGACGCGATGGCGGCCGATGAACTTGCCGATCACGTAGCGCGCGCTGTCGGCGCGCGCGGTGATCGGCTTGCCGTTGAGATAGTTCTGCACGTCGGCCGCGAACGCTTCGACCGAGGCGTAGCGACGCTCGGGCTCGCGGCGCAGCGCCGTCAGCACGATCAGGTCGAGGTCGCCGTGCAGCGTGCGCGCCGGCAGCGGCGGCACGCGCGGGCGGCGCGTCGGATCGCGCGTCACCGTCGTCGCGGCGACGCTCGGCGCGCTGCACAGCGGACCGTCGATCAGGCGCGCCCATTCGATCGGCGTCGCGTTCTCGTCGAGGCGGTACGGACGCGCGCCGCTCAGAAGCTCGTAGAACAGCACGCCGAGCGCATAGATGTCGGCCGCCGTCGTCACGAGACCGCCGCGGAGCTGCTCCGGCGCCGCATACGCCGGCGTGAACGGATGCATGCGCGTCTGCGTGTCGTCGACCGTGCCGGGACTGAGCAGCGTCGCGACGCCGAAATCGAGGAGCTTCACGGTGCCGTCGGCCGTGACCAGCACGTTCGACGGCTTGATGTCGCGATGCACGACGAGGCGCCGGTGCGCGAACTGCAATGCATCGCAGATCTGCAGGAAGAGCTTGAGTCGCGTGCGCGCGTCGCAGTCGTGCTCGCCGACGTAGTCGAGCAGCGGCCGCCCGTCGACGTATTCCATCGCGAAATACGGACGGCCGTCCTCGGCGATGCCGCCGTCGAGGAGGCGCGCGATGTTCGGATGCTCGAGGTCGGCGAGGATCTGCCGCTCGCGCAGGAAGCGCCGGCGCAGGCCCGCGCTGTCGTCGTCCGTGCGGATCAGCTTCAGCGCCGCGCGCTGCTCGAACTGCCCGTCCGCACGCTCGGCGAGGTAGACGACGCCCATGCCGCCGCGTCCGAGTTCGTGCAGCACGCGCCAGCGGCCGATCGAGCGGCCGGCGACGTCGGTGCTGTCGGGATTCGAGTGCTCGGCCCAGTCGACGGCGACGTGGCCCGGCGCGTCGAGCAGCGTCGGCGCATCGCGCTCGGCCGCCGCGTCGTGGCGCAGCAGCGCGGTGATCTCGTCGCGCAAGGTCCGATCGTTCGCGCAGACGCGATCGAGCGCCGCGCCGCGCGCGGATTCCGGCAACTCGACGATCTCGTCGAACAGCGCGCTGATCCGTCGCCAGCGTTGCGCGTCCATCGCGGTCTCAAGCCGCGGTAGGGCCGACGGCGATGCGCTCGAGCAGGAACGCGCGTGCCTTGCGCCATTCGCGGAACGCCGTGCGCGTCGAGATGCCGCGCAGCGCAGCGACATCGTCCATCGGCAGGCCCGCGAACACGTGGAATTCGACCAGCGTGCCGAGCTCGGGATCGACGAGCTCCAGGGCGTTGAGCGCCCCGTCGAGTGCGATCACGTCGGCCAGCGCGCGATCGGCTTCCGGGAGGTCGTCGGAAAGCTCGGTCCAGGTGAAGTCGCCGCCGCGCTTGCGCGCCTCGCGGCGTCGCGCGTAGTCGACGAGGATCTGCCGCATCGCGCGCGCGACGAGCGTGAAGAACTGCGCGCTCGTCGTCGTCTCGCCGACGTGGTCGCGGAGCTTGAGATAGGTTTCGTGGACCAGCGCCGTCGTGTTGAGCGTCAGGTCCTTGCCCGCCAGCTGGCGCTCGCGGCGTGCCAGCCGGTGCAGTTCGTCGTAGACGCGCTCGAAGAGACCCGGGTCTTCGGTGCGCGCTGCCATCCGTTGCAGGTCGTCCGCAGAAATCGTCACGACGTCTCGCCCCCCGGCTCGGTCGGGAGGACTTTAAGCGGATCGGCGGTGGGGTTCCACTGCGTGCTTGGCGGTTTCACGAGACCATGACAATTGCGGGGCCTGGTCTGTAGTGTTCAGGTGGAAGAAGCGACCCCTGATTTTCCGCTTGCATGTCTGTACTAGCTCAGGGTGCCGCGTCGAAGCCGTCGGCGAAGATGCCTTCAGAAGTCGGCCCAACGTAGACCGCGCCGCCGTCTCCATCGGCCGTCGCGCCGATGACGTATTCGCTGCCGATGAACGCCGCATTGATGCCGAACCAGTCGCCCGCCGGCGGACCATACGGCGGCGACGCCTGGAACGTGGTGCTCGACGACCATGTGGCGCCGTCGAAAGCGAAAGCATAGGCAACGCCGTGAGCCGGACTGAGCCCGAAGTCCCAGGGCGCTGTCGCAACGACACGATCTTCGGTATCCGCGATCGCAACGGCATAGCCGTAGTTGCCCGGCGCGCTTGCGCCGGCCGGAACGAGCGTCGCCTGCCAGCTCCACGCATTGCCGGAGCGTCTGTACACGTTGACGTCGCCGCGCGTGCTCGAATACGGACTGAAATCGCTGTTCGAGCCGACGACCGCGGTATCGCCCTTGATCGCGACCGACACGCCAAAACCCGCGCCGACGGCGACCAGCGGCGCGTGAAGTTGCGTCTGCTGTGCCCACGCGGTGCCCGTCCAGACGAACACGTAGGCCGCGCCGGCGTTGGTCTCGAGCCCCATGTCGGCGCCCGGCGCGCCCACGATCAGCGTGTCGCCGGACATCGCCACCGACCAGCAGAAGTTGCCGTTCGGGGCGCCGGGGGATGGGTTGAGATCGGGCCCTGGATGCCAAAGCGTCCCGGTCCGTTTGTACACGCGGCAGGTGCTCGAAGACGCGTCCTGCTCGCCGACGACGAGGAGATCGCCCTGCAGCGCCATCGTGTTGGCGAAGTTCGGGTAGTCATTCGAGACTGGGGCGGGGATCACCGCCTGCAGCACCCAGTTGCCCGCCGGACGCGTATAGACATCGACTTCGCTGGTACCGCCGGACATCTGCAGCGGATAGCCGATCGCCGCCGTGTTCCCGTCGAGCGCGACCGAGCCTGCAGCGACGTGCGTCGGCGGCGCCGGAAACCGGTTCGTCTGAGTCCAGCCGGTCGGCGTGCGATCGAAGAAATAGCTCGCGAGATCCGAGGTCGCGACGACCGTGCTGCCGCCTGCGGCGACTTTGGCCCCGAAGGATTCATTCGCGCGCGCGTCGCCATGGCCGAAGTTCGCGGTTCGCGTTGGCGGCACCTCGGCAAGCGAGAAGAAGTCGGCGACACCGTAGCCGACCGCCGGAACGAAGGAGTAGGGGCAGCCCGCAAGGAGCGTCGACTCCGACACTGCGACCGCCGCGAAGCAGCGCGCCAGCGGGTCGTTGAAATGCTGATCGCGGGTCCAGGTTTCATTCGTGCGTATGAATGTATAGGCCGTCCAGTCCGACGGCGAACCGACGACCGCGACGTCGCCCTGGATCGCGACAGGAAGCGCGCCGCTGAGCGGTCCGCCGGTGTCGAGAATGCCGTGATCGATCCAGTTGCCGGCGCTGTCCCTGTCGAAGACACGCACGCTTGCCGTCGGGCCGAACGAACTGACCGGGGCACCCACGAGAACTGTATTCCCCGAGATCGCCAAGGCCACTGTGGTGGAGATCAGGGTTTCGCCGAGCGGCACCTTTCCTTCGCGCGTCCATTGGTCTCCCGAACGCGCGTAGAAATAGACGTCGCGAGAGTACGAACTGAGGCCCACCCACTTGGCGCTGACGCCGACGACCAGATCGCCGTCGATAGCCATCGACTCGAAAAGGCCATCGTCGTCCGCTGTCAGCGTCGCCTGACTCTGCCAGGCACTTCCCGACCTCACGAAGACTGATCCACCCGCCACCAGGGTGTCGCCCCAGAGGCCGATCTGGTGCAAGAACCCGGCCGAAGGAAACTCGTCGACCTGCTGCCACGTGGAACCGGTGCGGGCGAACGTGTAGAGGTTGCCGCCGTCTCCCGCCACCAGCAGGTCCTGACCGATCGCGACGACCGAACCGAACAGCGAGTTCGGGGCGGGCACAGGCGCGACCAACACGGCCTCTTCCTGCCATGCGCCGTTCTGAAGACGATAGATGTCCACGACGCCCGCGGAACCCGCGCCGCCGACGAACGTACCCGGTGCGCCGACGGCAGCGGTATCGCCAAGGAGCGCGGCGGCGGCGCCCATGTCGTCGCTGAGGCGTCCGACACCGGTCGGCGTCGGCGCGATCCGCTCGACCGAACGGCACGGATCGGCACTGCCGATCGCGGCGGTAACCAGAAGGAACACCGCGCCGGCGCGAAAGAGCCGTTTTCGCGCGACCTCGAGCATCCGATGAGACTTCATGTCGGGGCTCCCCAGTTTGGCCGGATTCTACGCCCGCCACTGTTGCAGCGTCGCTTTCTTTACTTTTTATCCCATGCCCAATGGCCCATGTCGGTCGGGGCCAAGCCGCTATGATCCGGCGCTTGCCCAGCCAGGACCGACTCGTCATGCAGCGCAACATCCTCTTCGTGCTCGTCGCGGCTGCCCTCGCGACACCCGCCTTCGCCGCCGACGCGCCGCCGGCACCCGTCGCGCTCCATTGCGGGCATCTGTTCGACGCCAATAGCGGCAAGCTGCTGGGCGAGACCACCGTCATCACCGACGGCAAGCGCATCAAGGAGGTCAAGCCCGGCCGCGCCGAGGCGCCCGGCGCCAAGACCGTCGAGCTCGGCAGCGCGACGTGCCTCCCCGGCCTCATCGACAGCCACACGCATCTCACCGGCCAGACCAGCCCGACCGGCTACACCGACCAGTTCCGCTGGAACGTCGCCGACTACGCGATCCGCTCGACCGTCTACGCGCGGCGCACGCTCGACGCGGGCTTCACGACCGTGCGCAACCTCGGCGACGGACACAATTCGTCGATCGCGCTGCGCAACGCGATCAACGCCGGCATCGTGCCGGGGCCGCGCATCTTCAGCGCGGGCGGCGCGATCGGATCGACCGGCGGCCATGCCGACGACACCGACGGCTACCGCGAGGACCTGCAGGGCGATCCCGGCCCGAAGGAAGGCATCATCAACGGCGCCGATGACGCGTGGAAGGCCGTGCGCCAGCACTACAAGGACGGCGCCGACGTCATCAAGATCATGCCCTCGGGCGGCGTGCTCGACGAATCGTCGAGCGTCGACAACGCGCAGATGACGATCGACGAGGTCAAGGCCGTCGTCGCGGCAGCGCACGATTACGGCTTCACCGTCGCCGCGCATGCGCACGGCGCCGAGGCTATCCGGCGCGCAATCATCGGCGGCGTCGACTCGATCGAGCACGGCACGTTCATGGACGATGCCGACATGAAGCTCATGAAGGAGCATGGCACCTGGTACGTGCCGACGATCATCGCGGGCAAATACGTCGAGGAGAAGGCGAACGTGCCGGGCTACTACCCCGCGCAGATCGCCGCGAAGGCCAAGCAGGTCGGGCCGATCATCCAGCAGACCGCGGGCCGTGCGTACAAGGCCGGCGTCAAGATCGCGTTCGGCACCGACGCCGCGGTCTATCCGCACGGCGGCAACGCGAAGGAATTCGAGTACATGGTCGAAGCCGGCATGCCGACCGCGTTCGTGCTGCAGGCGGCGACGACGCACGCCGCCGAGCTCCTCAAGAAGACCAAGGATCTCGGCACCGTCGAAGCCGGCAAGCTTGCCGACGTCGTCGCGGTCAACGGCAATCCGCTCGACGACATCAAGCTGATGCAGAACGTCGCTTTCGTCATGAAGGACGGCGTGGTCTACAAGGAAGACGGCAAGGAAACGCCGCTCGCCGAGGCGACGCCTGCACCGTCGTCGATCGCGCAAGGCGAGGAGCTGCTCGGCTACTGAGCCTCGCGAGGCGCGGCGGGCCGACCGCCGCGCCTTGGATTCACGCGCTGCTGGCACAATCTCCGTTCGGCGATCCTCCGGAGCCAGGTCATGCCAGCAGCGACACCCTCGCCCTTCATCTTCGACGCCACCCAGGCCAACTTCGAGGCCGAGGTCATCAACGCCTCGTTCGAGCAGCCGGTGTTGGTCGATTTCTGGGCGAGCTGGTGCGGGCCGTGCAAGACGCTGGGGCCGCTGATCGAGAAGGTTGTCGGCGAATACAACGGCGCGGTCAGGCTCGCGAAGGTCGATTGCGACAAGGAACAGCAGCTCGCCGCGATGTTCGGCGTGCGCAGCATTCCGACGGTCGTGCTCGTGCGCGAAGGCCAGCTCGTCGACGGCTTCACCGGCGCGCTGCCGGAGAATGCGCTCCGCGAATTCCTCGCGCGTCACGTGCAGGGCGGCGATGCCGCCGACGGCGAGCTCGTCGAGGAGGACATGTCAGCCGTGCAGGAAACGCCCGAGCAGGCGATCGCCCGCATCCAGCAGGAAATGGCGGCGGAGCCGGAGCGCGCGGAACTGAAGCTCGATCTCGCGCTTGCGCAGATGCGCGCGGGCAACGCGATAGCGGCAGAGGCCGAGCTCGATTCGTTGCCGGCGAACCTCGCCTCGGACGATCGCGCGCGCCGCCTGCGCGGACAGCTCGAGTTCGCGCACGCCGTCAAGGATGCGCCGCCGATCGCGGAGCTGAGACAGCGCCTCGCGCGCGATCCCGCCGATCATGCGGCGCGCGACATGCTCGGCCTGCGTCTTCTGCTCGACGGCGATCCCGCCGCCGGCCTCGACGAGCTGCTCGGCGTGCTGAAGGCCGACCGCAACTGGAACGACGGCCAGGCGAAGAAGCATCTCGTCGCGGCGTTCAGCGTGCTCGACGACGCCGATCTCGTCGGCACGTACCGGCGCAAGATGTCATCGCTGCTGTTCTGACGCCGCCATGCGCATGCCGTCGGCGCGTGCGCTCCGGCGCGCGATGAATCTCTGGCCGCCGTTCCTCTTCGCCGGCATCCGCGTGCTCGAGATCTCCGACGACTTCCGCCGCGCGCGTGTCGTGCTGCGGCGGCACTGGTACAACCGCAACTACGTCGGCACGCATTTCGGCGGCAGCCTGTTCGCGATGACCGATCCGTTCTGGATGATCCTGATGCTGCGCCGCCTCGGCGCGGGCTACATCGTCTGGGACAAGTCGGGCGAGATCGACTTCGTCGAGGCGACGCGCGAGCCCGTCCACGCCGAGTTCGACCTCGACGATGCGCTCGTCGACGAAGTCCGCGCCGCGACCGCCGGGGGCGAGAAATACCTGCGCTGGGTCGAAACCGAGGTCAGGACCGCCGGCGGCAGCGTCGTCGCGCGCGTGCGCAAGCAGCTCTACGTGCGCAGGAAGCCGGCCGCATAGCCGGCACCCGGAATCCGCGCCGTCGGCGCACGCTTTTCCGATACGATGGCGCCCGAAGAGGAACGGCGGGCTCGATCGACGGTGCCGACATGAACAATCCCACCCCGGAAACCAGCGAAACCGCGGACATCGCGACCGCGGCGCAGACCGCGCCGACCGACGGCGCGAATGCGCCGGAAGGCGCGCCGCAGAAAACCGTGCAGGAAGTGCTGGGCAGCGTCCACACGACGAACTTCCCGGACCTCCTGCGCCAGCTCAAGGGCTGCCTCGTCGTCTCGACGTACCAGGCCGGCAAGCTCGTGATCCTGCGGCCCGACGGCAACTCGATCAACACGCATTTCCGGAGCTTCAACCGCCCCATGGGCATGGCCGCCGACAACGAGCGGCTCGCGCTCGGCGCGCACATCGAGATCGCCGAATTCCGCAACATGCCTGCGGTGGCCAAGCGCCTGCAGGATCCGCCGCGCCACGACGCGGTCTATCTCGCGCGGCGCGGGCACATCACCGGTGCGATCGACATCCACGAGATGGCGTTCGACAAGCACGGCGATCTCTGGTTCGTGAACACGCTGTTCTCGTGCCTGTGCACGCTCGACATGAAATCGAGCTTCGTGCCGCGCTGGCGTCCGCGCTTCGTCAGCCACTACGCGCCCGAGGATCGCTGTCATCTCAACGGGCTCGGCATGCGCGACGGCAAGCCGCGCTATCTCACCGCGCTCGGCGAATCGAACAAGCCCCAAGGTTGGCGCGAGAACAAGCGCGACGGCGGCATCCTGTTCGACATGGCGCAGGACCGCATCGTCGTGCGCGGGCTTTCGATGCCGCATTCGCCGCGCTGGTACGACAACCGCCTGTGGGTGCTCGAATCGGGCCGCGGCAAGCTCTGCACGATCGATCCGAAGACCGGCGCCAAGACCGACATCGCGAGCGTGCCGGGCTTCGCGCGCGGGCTCGACTTCATCGGACCCGTCGCGTTCATCGGCCTCTCGCAGCTGCGCGAGACGAACGCGTTCACCGACATCGAGATCACCGACGACAACAAGGACCGCCAGAGCGGCGTGTGGGCCGTGCACATCGGCACGGGCAACACGATCGGGCTCCTCAAATTCACGGGCGGCGTGCAGGAGATCTTCGCGGTGCAGGCGCTGCCCGGCATCCTGTTCCCCGAGATCATCCACGAAGGCGAGCACCTCGCGACGTCGTATGCGTTGCCCGAGGATGCGCTGCGCGAAGTCGGATTCACGAAGCCGCCGGAGCCGATCGGGTATGCGGCGACGCCGGCGCCGCCGGAGCAGGTGAGCTGATCATACGATCGCTCATTGCTCGATCGCTCCGATATCGCAGGAGGCGCGCGGCTTGACCTGCCGCTCGTCCTGATTCGCGAGCGTCATCGGGTCCGTGCAGACCGCGGGATTCCCGGCATGGATCAGCGGACCGCCCGGCGCCGGAAACCAGATGCGATGTTCGACGGGAATGCCAGGCGGCGAGACCGGTGCTTCGAATTGGTCGATCGCGCCCGCGAATACCTCGGCTTCCTTGTTCGTCAGCGCCGGCATCGGACACGAGCCGCCGACCCAGTCGAGATTCTGCACGCTCGTCGCGGCGTTGAACGAGCCCTCGCCGTCGCAGTTGATGACGCCCGCCTGCGCCCACAGCACGGTGTTGTCGAAGCGCACGGAGCTGCCCGGTTTGCGCGCGGTGATCTGCGTCAAGCCCGTGTTGTCCTTGAGCGTTACGCCGACGAATGAGACGAACGCATCGTCGGCATATACCGCCGAGCCGGCTCCGGAGTCGCCGCGCGTCAGGATGCCGCGCACGTCGGCGTAGTTCCGCGTCATCGTCGTATTGACGAAGAACGCGAGCGTGCCGGGCCCGAGGTACGCACCGGCGCCGACCCATGCGATGTTGCCGGCGAGGTTCGAGCGTTCGACAAGCAT
Organism: Rhodanobacteraceae bacterium; assembly: GCA_035263065.1. Taxonomy (GTDB): domain Bacteria; phylum Pseudomonadota; class Gammaproteobacteria; order Xanthomonadales; family Rhodanobacteraceae; genus Dokdonella_A. The sequence goes on along the minus strand of DATFRS010000245.1, from coordinate 3,888 downwards.
CGCGCTCGCGTTGCCGTCGTGGCGAACACCGCCGCCGGATGCGTTCGGGTCGGAGAGGTTCGTGATGTTCTTGCTGATCTCCGAATCGGAGATCGCAACGTTGGTCCCCGCGGTGAAATAGAGGCCCGGACCGCCTTTCGATCCGCCCGCGTAGTTCTCGGTCACGACCGAGTCCGACATCAGGAACGAGCCACTGACCTGTGCGGCGCCGCCGCCGCCCGTCGCGTCGCCGTCGGCGCGATTGCCGACGAACGCCGTCCGAACGATTGTGATGTTTGGCTGTCCCGCGTCGCCGAACAGGCCGCCGCCGGCGCGCCGCGCCCGATTCGCTGCGACCGTGCACCGATTCAGGATCAGCACCGCGTTCGAGCCGATCCAGAATGCACCGCCGTCGATGGCCGCTTCGTTGGCCGTCACATCGACGTCTTCGAACTCCCCGAGCCCATAGATCGCCCAGCCGGCGCCGCGGTCGGCCTTGTTGAGGCTGAGCTGGCCGCCGAGCATGTGGATCTCGCCGCTGCCCTCGACGAGCCCGGCACCGCCGGAATCGAGATCGCCGACGCCGTAATTCTCGTCGACGTTGGTTGTCGTGAGGTTGCCTGCGGCCGTCACGTGAAATATCCGCGATTTTGCCGGCGCCGGTGGCCCCGAGATCGTCGCCGGGCCCAGGATTTCGACCTCGGCGCTGACGAAGATTTCGCCGAACTCGGGATTGATGATGATCGCGATCGGCGTATAGGAAAACTTGATCACCGTCTTGTCTACGCCGCCGCTCGCGCAATCGGTCTTGCCCATCCACTGGCTGTGCGAGTTCGCGTCCTGCATCGCCTCGCGCAACGTGCAGCGTCCGTTGGGCGGCGAGTCGATGTCGTCGTCGTCCGTGCTGGTGTTGACCGTGATCTCGCCGATCGGCGGCGGCGCCGCCCACGCGAACCGAGCGATGCAAAGCAGCAGCGTCACGCAGATTCCAAACGGAACGAATCGGGTCGAGCACTTCGCAAGCGGCATGGCCCTGCTCCTTCGTTGTCGGCATTGACCAAACGCGGCGTCACGAGGCATCCGAACACGCCGAATGCAGCACAAATGCGCACTCTTCTGCCGCGGCGCCGCGACATCGGGCATTTCCTTGCGACCAGTGGCCAAGCGCGCGCGACTTTGCGACGATGGGACGCCACCCAAGCCCCGATCCTTCGTCGCATGACGCAACCCGACTCCGGCTTCGATTTCACCGTCGACTGGCAAGCCATGGCGCCGGACAGCGCCGAGGCCATCCGCGCGTTCTGGCAGCGCGAAGGCGCATTCAACGACGAGACGCAGATGACGCAGCGCCTGCCGCAGGTCGTCATGCACGCGACGACGCGCGACGGCACGGTGGCCGGCGTCTGCACGGCGATCGGGATGACGCCGCCGAGCCTCGCGCAACCCGTCTATTACTGGCGCACGTTCGTCGGCAAGGACTGGCGCTCGACGCCGCTCGTGATGATGCTGCTCAAGCGCTCATGCGCGCTGCTCGAGCAGTACGCGCGCGAGCACGACTATCCGTGCATTGGCATCCTGCTCGAGCTCGAGAACAACCGCTTCCGCGACAAGGGGCGGACGGCGGTGTGGTGGAATCCGCGCTTCGTGTATATCGGGCGCAGCCAGCGCGGGCTCGATCTGCGCGTGTTCTATTTCAAGGGAGCGCGGCTGAAGGCGGCGAAGTAGGACGCCCTCGCCCGCCCTCCCCTCGATGGGGAGGGCTCCGGAAAATCGTAACGGCCTTACTTCGCCTCGACGAAGCGCACGTCCGCGCCGGACGACGCGAGCGCCTGCTTCACCGCGTCGAGATCGGCGGGCTTGCCGATGAACAGCACGACGACGTCCTTGAACGCGCCGGCCTGCGCGTCCTTGAACGCCTCGACGATGAGGTCCGAGGTGATCTTCGAGTCCGGTCCGCCGAACGCCATCATGTTGCCCGGCAGGACGCCGCGCGCGACGACGTTCTTGACGTTGTCGAGCTGGTTCTGGCGATCGGACTTGCTCGTGTCGTCGTCGCCCGAAGGCACGAAGTACATGTACGGATGATTGGTCTTGACGCCCTGCATGTTGGCGGTGACGACGCTGACCAGATACTGCTTCCAGGCGTTCTTGTCGTTCGCGTTGGTCGGCATCGGCGCAATCTGCGGCGCGGCCGCCGCCTGCTGATCCTTGGGCTGCTGCTCCTGCTGGTTGCACGCGCTGAGCGCGAACGTCGCGGCACACGCGATGACGAGGATGGCGGGAATTTTGCGCATGGTCTTGCTGCCCTTCAGGTGGTGGTGGTCGAACGATAGTTGTTGCGCAGCGCCTGCTGCACGACCGGGTGAACGAACCCGGACACGTCGCCGCCGAGGCGCGCGATCTCGCGCACCAGCGACGAGGAGATGAAACTGTATTGCTCGGCCGGCGTCAGAAACAGCGTCTCCGCGCTCGGAATCAGATGCCGGTTCATGCTCGCGAGCTGGAACTCGTACTCGAAGTCGGATACGGCGCGAAGGCCGCGCAGGATCACGCCGGCGCCGATTTCCTCGACCAGCGTCGCGAGCAGCGAGGAAAACCCGCGCACCTCGATGTTCGGGATGCCCGCGAGCGCGACGCGCGCGAGCGAGATGCGCTCGGCGAGGCCGAGGCTCGGGCCCTTGCTGGTCGAATCGGCGATCGCGACGATCAGGCGGTCGAACAGCGGCGCGGCGCGGGTGGCGAGATCGACGTGGCCGTTCGTGATCGGATCGAACGTGCCCGGATAGACCGCCACACGCGAGCGTTGCTGAGAAGTCGCCATGAATCCTGCCTGGGCGCTGCCGGAAGCCGCGCTAGCTTAGCGGATCGGCCGCCGCGCGACGATACAGCGCGAAGCGCACGGCGCCGGCGCGGCCGGCGCGGTGCAGCATCCAGCCGGGCGGCAGCGCGAGCTCGGCGTCGGCCGGCGACTCCACGTAGACGAGCGCGGCCGGCGCGAGCCAGCCGCCCTCGTCCAGCCGCCGCGCCGACTCGTTCCAGAGATCCGCGCCGAACGGCGGATCGACGAACGCGACGTCGAAAGGCTCCGCCCTGCCCTTCAGGTACGACAGCGCGTCGGACTCGACGATGCGCGCGTTCTCGACCTTGAGCCGCGCGAGGTTTTCGGCGAGGAGTTTCGCAAGGGCACGATCGCTCTCGACGAACGTCGCCGACGCGGCGCCACGCGACAGCGCTTCGATGCCGAGCGCACCGGTGCCGGCATAGAGATCGAGACAGCGCGCGCCGTCGATGAAGGGCGCGAGCCAGTTGAACAGCGTCTCGCGCACGCGATCGGATGTCGGCCGCAGCCCTGCCTTGTCGGGCACGACGAGGCGCGAGCCGCGCAGGCGGCCGGCGACGATGCGCAGTTTCCCCGGCGGTCCGGCCGGCGTGCCCCGATGCATGGATGCGTCCCGTGTCGATGGCCCGCTTTTTCCGCGGCGCAACAGCCGCGGGTGTTAGCATGGCGATCGCATTTTCACCGATACCGTCCCTCGATGCTGAAGTTCTGGAAGAAGAAGCCGGGCGAGGAAGCCCCGGCCGCGCCGCTGCCCGACGAAGGCGAGCGCGCGACCGAGATCGCGCAAGCCGCACCCGTTGCTGCCGCAGAGCCCGAAGCGGAGGCCGCTTCGTCGCCGAAGCGCTCATGGCGCGAACGTCTTTCGGGGAGCGGCTTCGCGCGCGGCCTCACGTCGCTGTTCGCGCGCAATCCGGTGCTCGACGACGCACTGCTCGACGAGCTCGAGACCATCCTGATCGGCGCCGACGTCGGCGTCGCCGCGAGCTCGGTGCTGGTCGAATCTCTGCGCGGGCGGGTGGCTAGTCGCAAATTCGCGAACGCGGCCGCGCTGCTCGAGGCGCTGCGCGCCG
>DATFRS010000244.1:0-8958 GCA_035263065.1 Rhodanobacteraceae bacterium | reverse complement strand
GGGCTCGTACGCCGGCGCGATGGGCTGGGGCCAGTTCATGCCGACCAGCATCGCGCAGTGGGCGAAGGACGAGGACGGCGACGGGCGCATCGATCTGTGGAACTCGCTGCCGGACATCGTCGGCAGCGTCGCGAACTATTTCGCGGCGCACGGCTGGCAGGACGGCGCGCCCGTCGTCGTGCGCGCGCAGCCGGCGGCCAACGTGCAGGCCGTGCCGCAGGACGGCATCGAGCCGAAGGTGCCGGTGCAGCAGATGGAGGCGTGGGGCTACGCGCCGCTGAGCCACGTCGAAGCGGACATGCTGTCGACGTTGCTGACGCTCGACGGCGAGCGTGGTCCCGAGTACTGGCTCGCGTTCCAGAACTTCTACGTGATCACGCGCTACAACAAGAGCCCGCTGTACTCGATGGCGGTGTGGCAGCTCTCGCAGCAGATCGCCGACGGCGTCGTGGAGCCCGGCCCGTGACGCGGCTTCTCGTCGCCGGGGCGCTCGCGCTGATGCTCGTCGCCTGCGCGAGCCACAAGCCGCGCGGCGAGACGTCGCCGCCGCGCGACACGCGCGGCGCGTCGCCGCCGCACGACGACATGCAGCGACCGCAGGCCGAGCGCTATCGCGACGAGCACGACGGCGGACCCGCCGCGCCCGCGGTCGACGTCAGCAAGCTCGTCGAGCCGACGCCGAAGGCCGAGCCGCCGGCGCGCTACGGCAACAAGCCGGTCTACGACGTGCTCGGCAAGACGTATCGGCTGATGCCCGATTCGCGCGGTTACGTCGAGCGCGGCATCGCCTCGTGGTACGGCAACAAGTTCCACGGCTACATGACGTCCTCGCTCGAGCCGTACGACATGTACCAGTTCACGGCCGCGCACAAGACGCTGCCGCTGCCGACGTATGCGCGCGTGACCAACCTCGACAACGGCAAGAGCGTCGTGGTGCGGATCAACGATCGCGGGCCGTTCCACGAGAACCGCCTGATCGACCTTTCGTACGCCGCCGCCGTGCGCATCGGCATCTGGCCGAAGGGCACCGGGCTCGTCGAGGTGCGCGCGATCGATCCCGCGCGTCCGGACGCGACGCCCGCGCCCTTGCCGAAAACCGTCACCGCCGAGGCCCCGTCGGCGCGTATCTATCTGCAGCTGGGCGCGTTCGGCGATCGCGCGAACGCCGAGCGCGTCGCGAGCGCCGCGCGTCGCGGCGGCATCGCGCAGGTCGACATCCAGTCGGCCGGCGTCGACGGGCACACGGTGCACCGCGTGCGCGTGGGTCCGCTCGCCGACGTGGCGGCCGCCGACGCGCTGACGCCGCGCATCGAAAGCCTCGGCTTCGGTGCGCCGCGCGTGGCTATCGAGCGCTGAAGCGGCGACAATCGCATCTTTGACCCCTGCAGGACCGATTTTTCGAGATGAAGCTGCCGTACGTTGTCCTCGCCCTCATCCTCGCCGCGGCCGCACCGTCCGCGCACGCCGCGAAGGCCAAGCACCATGCCGCGCAAGCGCAGCCGGCGCAGGCGCAGCCCGCGCAGCAGCCGGCTCAGCAGCCCGCGGCCGCGCCGGCGAGCGATGCGGCGCAGCCCGCGTCGAACCTCCCGAAGCCGGAGGCGGTGCCGAAGCCGGCCCAGCCGGTGGCGGGCCCCGGCCCGACGCCACCGCCGCCGACGATCGACGCGAAGAGCTGGCTCCTGATGGACTACACGAGCGGCCAGGTGCTGACCGGCAGCAACGAGGACGTGCGCGTCGCACCGGCCTCGATCACCAAGATCATGACGTCGTACGTCGTCTCGGCCGAACTCAAGCACGGCAAGATCCATCTCGACGACCCGGTCACGATCAGCGAGAAGGCGTGGCGCTCGGGCGGCGCCGGCACCGACGGCTCGACGAGCTTCCTGCAGCTCAACAGCCAGGTGTCGCTGAAGGATCTCCTCTACGGAATGATCATCCAGTCCGGCAACGACGCCGCGATCGCGCTCGCCGAGCACACGGCCGGCTCCGAGGAAACCTTCGCGCAGCTCATGAACCAGTATGCGCAGCAGCTCGGCATGACCGGCACGCACTACGTCGACGCGAGCGGCCTGCCGAACCCCGATCACTACACGACCGCGCACGACGTCGCGCTGCTGTCGCGCGCGCTGATCCGCGACTTCCCCGACGAATACAAGATCTACGCGATCAAGGATTTCGAGTGGAACGGCATCAAGCAACACAATCGCAACACGCTGCTCTGGCGCGACTCGACCGTCGACGGCATCAAGACCGGCCACACGAGCGAGGCGGGCTTCTGCCTCGCGACGTCGGCGCTGCGCGGCGAGCAGCGCCTGATCGCCGTCGTCATGGGCGCGCCGAGCGAGAAGCAGCGCGCGGACGACAACCAGGAGCTCCTCAACTACGGCTTCCGCTTCTTCGAGACACACAAGCTCTACGCCGCGGGCAAGGCGCTCGCGACGCCGGAAGTCTGGAAGAGCGCGGCGCCCACGCTCGCGCTCGGCGTCGCCGACGACGTGCTGGTCACGCTGCCGCGCGGCCGCTACGGCGATCTCAAGGCGACCCTCGACATGCCCGCGCGCTTCGTCGCGCCGTACCAGAAGGGCCAGAAGGTCGGCACCTTGAAAGTCGCGCTCGACGGCAAGACCTTGGTCGAGCAGCCGCTCGTCGCCCTCGCCGACGCCCCCGAAGGGGGATTCTTCAAGCGGCTCTCCGATGGCGTATGGATGTGGTTCAAGGGCGATGCCGGCCCGGCCACGTCGACGGCGATCGCAAGCGACGGCGAGCCCAAGCAAGGAACGAAGTGAAAGACCTCGACGAACTCAAGGCCGAGGAGCCCGGTCAGGGCTTCCAGTTTCCCGGCGTTTTCGAAATCACCGCGATGGGTCGCGCCGACGCCGACCTCGAGCGGCGCGTGCCCGAGATCATCGAGAGCGTGGGCGTCAGCGTGCTGGCGGGAAGCCAGCGCGTCAGGCCTTCGCGCGAGGGCAACTACCTCGCGGTGTCGGTGAGCTTCACGTGCCCGGATCGCGAGCACTACGACGCGACGCACGCGGCGCTCCGCGCGAGCGAGGGGATTCGCTGGACGTTGTGACGCCGGTGGGCGTCACGGCGTCCCATTTCCCAGACGCGGTTTCCAGTCAGCCGGCGGCTCGGCCTTGCCGAGCCGATCGGCGGCGTGCCTGAGCGCGTCGATTTCATTGCCGGTCGCGAGGACGTCGTTCACGTAAGGCCCAATCCCGCTGGCCAGCGCATGCTTGTTCATCAGCGCCTCGTACCACCACTCGAAGTGACGGGCGCGATCCGCGTCCGAACCGTCGAGCGCGGCGAGCTGCGTGAGGATCAGCTCGCCGATGCGTGCGTTCAACATCGAAGCGCTCTTGCGAACCAGCAGTTGTCCGATGGCGACGCAGTCATCGCGCCGAGCCGAGGGCGCCTCTACGTTCTTGCAGGCCTGCATGAGATGACCGAGCGTCAGGGTGGCTGAGCTCATGGAGCCGACCGTATACGCAGTGGCGTTGGCCATGTCGTTCGCGGCCAAGTGAACGGTAGCGCCCGATGGCTCTGACGCCAGCGCGTCGAGAAGGTCCTGCGGCATCGGCTTGCGACGGATTGCGGCAAGCATGATCGACATGCCGTCGACCGCATGCGCGTCATAGCGTGTGCTCGCCGCCATACGCTGCAGCAGCGTATCGGCGAGCCCGCTCGATGCAGGCGTCAGCTCCAGTGAGAGCGCCCACGCGGCCGCGTTGTCGCCTTCCGCCTGCTGCACGGTTGCGATCGCGTTGGCTCGTGTCTCGTCGGGGACCTTGGACGATGCGGCGATCATCCACTGCACCTTGAGGTTGCCTGGATTCGCTTCGCCGAGTGCGGCGATCGCCTTGTCGTCCGGCTTCGCGTCCAAGGCCGCGCTTCTGGAAGCGTCGTCCGAGGCGCTGTAGAGCCGCGTGATGTGCTCGTTGAGCGCCGCGAACGCACGTTCTTCCGGCGCCGCGCTTGCGCTCATGTCCGCGAACACCGAGGCGAGATAGTCGCCATAGAGTTTCGCCGTCGACGCACCGTCGGCCTTTTCGGGCGTTGCGGCTGGTTTCGTCCATCCGGCTGGCGCGGACAGCGGCAAGCCAAGGCGCTTCAGGCGACGCTCGGTGGCGTCGACTTCTCCCGATGCGCCCTCCCAGTTGCTCACCCACGCGTGCATGTCGCCGGAATCCTCTTCGTCGTCCTCCCACATCGACGAGACACCGTGCGCCTCGAGCCAGTCGTATTGGCGCTGCGCCGTCGACCTCGCGTCGCTGCGATCGTCGGCGGCGGCCAGCATGACGAGCCCGCGCTTGCGCAACGCGAGGCTGTTGCCTTTCTCGGCGAGCACGCGCCCGGCATCGATGCACCAGCCGAGTCGCTGCCAGGTCCGCTCGGACGCCGGATCCGGTGTGCACACGGCCTTCAGCGCTTCCCGGGCAGGCAGCGGGAGGTACGTCACGCGCCCGACGGCGGCGACGGTCGCGGCTTCGCGCGGCGTCAGGCTGCCGGTTTCGTCGTTGAAGTCATGCCCAAGCTCGGGGTGCGCGACGAACAAGGCGGTCCATGCCGCAATCTCCTCGACCATGTGGTCGTCGGCACGACGCGCGGTCGCCATGCGCGACAGCGCATCGTCGACGCCCGCCTCGTCGCCCTTCGCGCGCGCGAGTGCGACGCCGAACTGCCAGGCCGCGGCGTTGTCGGGCTCCAGGCGGATCAGATTCGCGACTTCGGCGTCGGGCCAGCGCGTCGGCGCGCACGCGCTGCCCATGTAACTTCCCTCGGTGGCGGCGATCCACTGCACCATCGCATCATCGGGCGCGAACTCGACGGCGCGGGCGAGGACATCGACGGCCTTGGGACGCAGCGCATTCGACGGATCGCCGTCGTCGCCGAGATAGACGTGGCTCGCGAGGATCTGGGTGTGCGGCGAGGGATCGGCGATCAGCGCGTCGTAGACCGCGCGTTCCTTGCGCTCGTACTCGACCCGCGCGGCCTTGGCCTCCGGCGACTCGGTGTACGGCGTCGTCTCGTCGCTCGCCGACGTCCCGGTGTCCTGGTCGGTTGCGGCCGCGGACACTGTCGCGGCGCCGAACGCCAGTATGATGAACGGCCCAACAGCGCGGATCGCCATGTCACGCCCCTCGATGCGACTCGACCGCCGCAGTGTACCAGTGGAAATGTGGCGCCTTTGGGCGCCCGTCGTGCATCCGTTGTGAAAGTCGAGCGCATGCCCCATGTTGCCGCGATGTCTCCCGCACTCGTCGTCAAGCGGCTAGGCCGCCAACCCTACGAACCCGTCTGGCGCGCCATGCAGGCCTTCACCGACGCGCGCGCTCCCGACACGCCCGACGAGCTCTGGATGGTCGAGCACGATCCGGTCTTCACGCTCGGGCAGGCCGGGCGCTGGGAGCACGTGCTCGTGCCGGGCGAGATTCCGGTGATTCCGGTCGATCGCGGCGGACAGGTGACGTATCACGGGCCAGGGCAGATCGTGGCCTATCCGCTCTTGGACCTGCGCCGGCTCGGGATCGGCGTGCGCGAGTACGTGAACCGGATCGAGCAGGCCGTCATCGACACGCTGGAGCACTGGAACATCGTCGCGGTCCGCCGCGAGGGCGCGCCGGGGGTCTACGTTGCCGACGCCAAGATCGCGGCGCTCGGAATCCGGGTCCGGCGCGGGTGCACGTTCCACGGGCTCGCCTTCAATGTTCACATGGATCTCGAGCCCTTCAACCGCATCAATCCGTGCGGTTATCAGGGTTTGCGCGTGACCCAGGTGCTAGACTTGGGCGGACCAGGGTCGCTCGCCGCGGTGGAAGCGGTCCTGATCGGCGAGCTGGCGCGCCAGTTCGGGCTCGAAAGCGCTTTCGAGGCCGCTCCCGCCGCGGAACTTCCCCGCATCGATTCCGGCGACGCCGCGCGCGCCGCCCAACCGGCATGACCGACCGCGTCACTACGATTCCTCTCACCGTCGTCGACGGCAACGCTCCCGAGAAGAAGCTCGGCGAAGACAAGATCGCCCGCAACCGCGCGAACTTCTCCGACGCGCCGGTCCTGCGCAAGCCTTCCTGGATCCGCGTGCGCATCCCGCCCGGCAATGCCGTCGCAAGGCTGAAGGCGAAGCTGCGCGAGAACCGGCTCGTCACGGTCTGCGAAGAGGCGTCCTGCCCGAACATCCACGAGTGCTTCGGCAAGGGCACCGCGACCTTCATGATCCTCGGCGAGGTCTGCACGCGCCGCTGCTCGTTCTGCGACGTCGCGCACGGTCGTCCGCAGCCGCCCGATCCGCTGGAGCCCGCGCACCTCGCCGGCACGATCCGCGACATGGGGCTTCGCTACGTCGTCATCACCTCGGTCGATCGCGACGATCTCCGCGACGGCGGGGCCGCGCATTTCGCGGCCTGCATCAAGGCCGTGCGCTTCGAGAATCCCGACATCCGCATCGAGATCCTGACCCCCGATTTCCGCGGCAAGGGCCGCATGGAGCGCGCGCTCGAGGCGCTTGCGGAGAACCCGCCCGACGTCTTCAACCACAACCTCGAAACGGTCCGCGGTCTGTACCGCGAAGTCCGCCCCGGCGCCGACTACGACTGGTCGCTCGATCTCCTCGCGCGCTTCAAGGCGCAGCACCCGGACATCCCGACCAAGTCCGGCATCATGCTCGGACTCGGCGAATCGTTGCCGCAGGTCGAGGAAGCGTTGAACGATTTACGCGCGCACGCGGTCGATATGGTTACGATCGGCCAGTATCTGCAGCCGACGCCGCATCATCACCCGGTCATCCGCTACTGGACCCCTGACGAGTTCAGGACGCTGGAAGACCTGGGGACCCGTCTGGGATTCCAGCACGTGGCCTCCGGGCCGCTGGTGCGCTCGTCGTATCACGCGGATCAGATGGCGCACGCGGCCGGATTTGTAAACGTCGCGTAGCGGTTCAGCTCCAGTAGGCGCCGAGCCGCGTTGAATCGGGACAAAGTGCAAGTTCCGCCTGGCGGGACGGGTCAATCAGCTGCGATCCCCCGGGACCGCTTTCGGAGAGACGTGATGCGGATGTTGTTGTTGGCGCTGACCCTGACGGCCTGGGCAGGTGCCTCCCTCGCCAAGCCGGCGGCCGATCCCGGTGCGCCGCTGCTGCTGAAGCCGACGCCGACCGACGGCGAAGCGGCAGTGTGGGCAACGCGGTTCCTGACCAAGTTCCACTACAAGCCGATGGCCCTCGACGACACGATGTCGGCCGAGATTTTCAAGCGCTACCTCGATTCGCTCGACAGCGACCGGCTGTTCTTCACGCAGACCGACATCGACCGCTTCGCCGCCTACAAGACCCAGCTCGACGACGCGATCTACGACCAGGACCTCTCGGCGCCGTTCGCGATCTTCAATCTTTACGAGCAGCGCGTCGGCGAGCGCGTCGCCTATGCGCGCGGCCTCTTGCCCAAGGGCTTCGACTTCGCCGTCGACGAGAGCTATACGTTCGACCGCGAGAAGTCGCCGTGGGCGAAGAGCGAGACCGAGCTCGACGATCTGTGGCGCAAGCGCATCAAGAACGACTGGCTGCGCTTGAAGCTCGCCGGCAAGACCGACAAGGACATCCGCGACACGCTCGACAAGCGCTACGCGAACTATCTCGATCGCGTGCGTCAGCTCAACAGCGAGGACGTGTTCCAGACGTTCATGAACGCGTACGCGATGGCGATCGAGCCGCACACGAACTACCTCGGCCCGCGCGCGTCGGAAAACTTCGACATCGCGATGAAGCTCTCGCTCGAGGGCATCGGTGCGGTCCTGCAGCGCGACGAGGACTACACCGCGATCCGCGAGATCGTGCCGGGCGGCCCGGCCGCGCTGTCCAAGCAGGTCAAGGTCGGCGACCGCGTCGTCGGCGTCGGCCAGGGCGAGCACGGCCCGATCGTCGACGTGGTCGGCTGGCGCCTCGACGACGTCGTCGAGAAGATCCGCGGCGCGAAGGACACCGTCGTGCGCCTCGAGATCCTGCCCGCCGAGGCCGGTCCCGACGGCAAGCACCTGACCGTCGCGATGACGCGCAAGAAGGTCAGCATCGAAGAGCAGGCCGCGAAGAAATCGGTGATCGAGGTCAAGGCCGGCGATCACACGCGCCACATCGGCGTGATCTCGCTGCCGACGTTCTACCAGGACTTCGAAGCGCGCCGCCGCGGCGACGCCGACTACAAGAGCGCGACGCGCGACGTCGAGAAGCTGCTCGGCGAGCTCAAGAAGGACAAGGTCGACGGCGTGATCGTCGATCTGCGCAACAACGGCGGCGGTTCGCTTGCCGAGGCGACCGATCTCACCGGTCTCTTCATCGACAAGGGCCCGGTCGTGCAGGTGCGCAACGCCGCGGGCCAGGTCGAGGAAGAAGAGGATCCGCATCCCGGCATGGCGTGGGATGGCCCGCTTGCGGTGCTGGTCAATCGCGCGTCCGCGTCGGCGTCGGAGATCTTCGCCGCCGCGATCCAGGACTACGGCCGCGGCGTCATCATCGGCGAGCCGACGTTCGGCAAGGGCACCGTGCAGAACCTTGTCGACCTCGACGAGCTCGCGCACAACGAGAAGCCCGCGTACGGCGAGGTCAAGATGACCATCGCGCAGTTCTTCCGCATCAACGGCGGCTCGACGCAGCTGCGCGGCGTGACGCCCGACATCAGCTTCCCGCTGACGGTCGACGCGACCGAGTTCGGCGAGTCGAGCTACGACAACGCGCTGCCGTGGACGTCGATCGCGCCCGCGCACTACCAGCCCGCGGCCGACCTGAAGCCGATCGTGCCGATGCTCGTCGAACGCCACGACGCGCGCGTCAAGACGAACATCGAGTGGCAGAACTTCGCCGAGGAAATCGCCGACGCGCGCGCGACGCGCGCCGAGAAGACCGTCTCGCTCAACGAGGAAGCGCGCAAGAAGCAGCGCGACGAGGAAGAAGCCAAGCGCAAGGCGCGCGAA
>DATFRS010000243.1:0-3838 GCA_035263065.1 Rhodanobacteraceae bacterium | reverse complement strand
CTCGGGCATCTTCTACGGCTTCGCGTTCGGCATGGGCGGCCTCGGCGCCGCCGTGCTCGGCGAGATCGCCGACCACATCGGCATCGAAGCCGTGTACGGTATCTGCGCGTTCCTGCCGGCGATCGGGCTCCTGGCCTGGTTTCTGCCGGCGATCGAACGGCGCAAAGCGGCGTGAGTCAGAGCTTGTCGGCGTAGCGCTCGCCGACGAAGCGGCTGATGTAGCTCGCGAGCCCTTTGCCGGATTCGGCGAGGCGCTTCATCTTCTCGACTTCGAACTGCCCCGGTTTCTCGTAGGTGTAGCGGTACGTGCCGTTCGCGAAGCGGATGACGATCGCCTCCGGCTCGACCTCGTAAGCGAGGATGCCGGAGCCGCCGCTCTTGTTGCCGTAGGGCTTCACCGGACCCCGATATTCACGCGTCGCCGGTCGGCACGATCGCCGCCGTCTCGACCATGAGGATCACCGCGCGCTCCGGCGCGCGCGTGCGGTGCACGATGCCCTTCGGCACGACGAACCCCTGCCGCGGCTCGAGCTCGATCGACCGATCCTCGAGATCGACGATGAAGCGGCCCTCGAGCACGAAGAAGAACTCGTCGTCGTCGTCGTGCCTGTGCCAGTGATACTCGCCCTGCATCACGCCGAGCCGGACCACCGAATCGTTGACCTTGCAGAGCGTCTGGTTGTACCAGCGATCGGTGCAGGCTTCGACCAGCGCCGCCGCGTCGACGAGGTCTAGCGCGGGAAACCTGATGTCGAGATGCGTCGCGTACGGATAGGCTTGCGGCTCGCTCATGATCGACTCCTCGCTGTCTCTATACGGATGCCGGCGACGAAACGAGACAGGCCTCGAGCAACGCGCGCAGCACGCGCTGCGTCGGCGCGGCGAGAGCCTCGCGATACTCGAACGAGTCCTCGTCCATGTAGTTCCGCTGCGCGAGCTCGAGCTGGATCGCCTCGACATCCTGCGCCGGCTCGCCGTAGTGGCGCGTGATGTAGCCGCCCTTGAAGCGGCCGTTGACCACATAGGAATGGTCGCGCTGCGCGGCGAGGATCCCGACGAGCCGCGACTGCAGCGCGACCGAGCAGCTTTCGCCGCCCGCGGTGCCGAGGTTGAAGTCCGGCAGCTGCCCATCGAAGAGGAACGGCACGACGCTTCGGATCGAATGCCCTTCCCACAGCACGACGCGGCCGTGCGCGGCGCGGATGCGCGCGATCTCCGCGGCGAGCGCCTCGTGATACGGGCGCCAGTACGTCTCGATGCGCGCGTCGATCTCGGCGGTCGACGGCTCCTCGCCGGCCTTGTAGATCGCCTCGCCGGTGAACTGCACGATCGGGCAGAGCCCGGTCGTGTTCTGGCCGGGATACAGCGACGCGTTGTCGCGCGGCCGGTTCAGGTCGATCACGTAGCGCGAATACATCGGCACGATCAGCGATGCGCCTAGCTCGCGCGCGAACGCGTAGAGGCGCGAGACGTGCCAGTCGGTATCGGGCACGCGCCGCGCGGACGGCGTCAGGCGCGCGGCGATGTCGTCGGGGAGCGCGGTGCCGTCGTGCGGCAGGCTGACGAGGAGCGGCGCGGAGCCGCGGTGCAGCGTGAACGTGTCCATCGTGCCGATTGTAAGGCCGCGAGCGCGGCCCGCGCGTCAGGATTTCGTGCGCGGACGGAATGCGAGCGGCTGTGCTTCGACGGACGCGACGGGCGCGCATGCGCCGCAGGTCGAGCAGCCGCTCGATCCGCAGCCGCCGGACGCGGTCTGCACGGGCTGCAGCGAATGACCGAGCCGCTGCAGCCAGGCGGCGTGGCCGGACTCGATCCAGGTCGCGACGCGCGCCTGCGCACGACGGCTCGCCGTCGGCACGAGCCGGCGCGCGGCGTACCACGCGCTCCACGCGACGACGAGCGCGATGATCAGGGCCTGCGCGATCGCGTAGATCTTCATGCGAGCGCGCTCGCGATCTGGTACGTCACGAGCGAGGCGACGTACGCGAGCCCGAAGAGATAGCCCGCCATGATCCAGACGCGCCGCCACGAGTTCGTCTCGCGGCGCACCGTCGCGAGCGTCGAGATGCACATCGGCGCGTAGACGTACCAGACCAGGAGCGACAGCGCCGTCGCGAGCGACCATTGCGCGGCGACGATCGCCGAAAGGCCTTGCTCGTTGCCCGACAGCGCATAGACCGTCGCCAGCGACGACACGGCGACTTCGCGCGCGGCAAGCCCGGGCACCAGCGCGATCGAGATCTGCCAGTTGAAGCCGAGCGGCGCGAACACGAGGTGCAGCAGGTGGCCGATGCGGCCCGCGAGGCTGTAGTCGATCGCGGGTCCGGTCGCGCCGGGCGGCGGCGCCGGGAAGCTCGACAGGAACCACAGCAGCACGGTCAGCGACAGGATGATGCCGCCGACGCGCTTCAGGAAGATCATCGCGCGCTCCCAGAGGCCGATCGCGATGTCGCGCGGATGCGGCAGCCGGTACGAGGGCAGCTCCATCAGGAGCGCATGCTCGCTCTTGTCGCGATGCAGGCGCTTGACGACCCACGCGACGGCGAGCGCGCTGACGATGCCGGCGACGTACAGCGTGAACAGCACGATGCCCTGCAGGTTGAAGATGCCGCCGACCGTGCGCCCCGGAATGAACGCGGCGATCAGCAGCGTGTAGACCGGCAGGCGCGCCGAGCACGTCATCAGCGGCGCGACCATGATCGTCGTCAGGCGGTCGCGCGGATCCTGGATGCTGCGCGTCGCCATGATGCCGGGAATCGCGCAGGCGAAGCTCGACAGCAGCGGAATGAACGAGCGTCCCGTGAGGCCCGCCGCGAGCATCATGCGATCGAGCAGGAACGCGGCGCGCGGGAGATAGCCCGATTCCTCGAGCGCGAGGATGAAGAGGAACAGGATCAGGATCTGCGGCAGGAAGACCAGCACCGCGCCGAGCCCCGCGAAGACGCCGTCGACGAGGAGGCTCTGCAGCGCACCGGCGGGCAAGAGCTGGCCGACGCCCGCGCCGAGCGCCGCGATGCCCGCGTCGATCGCATCCTGCACCGGCTTCGCCCACGAGAACACGGCCTGGAAGATCAGGAACATCACGACCGCGAGCACCGCGAGCCCGAGCACGGGATGCAGGACGACGCGGTCGATCGCGTCGTCGATCTCGGCCGTCTGCCGCGGCGCGCTGACGGTGTCGGCGAGCAGCGCGCGCACTTCCGCGTGGAGATCGACATGCTCTTCGGGCGCCCGCGCCAGCGCGCCGATCTCGCGATCGAGACGCTCGACCAGCGACGCCGTGCCGCCGCGACGCACGGCGATCGTCTCGACGACCGGCATGCCGAGCCGCTGCTGCAGCTTCGCCGTGTCGATGCGGATGCCGCGCTTCGCGGCGGCGTCCATCATGTTGAGCGCGAGCACCATCGGCCGGCCGAGCCGGGCGAGCTCGAGCACGAAGCGCAGGTGCAAGCGAAGGTTCGTCGCATCGGCAACGCAGACGATGAGATCCGGCACAGCCTCGCCGGGATAGCGGCCGAAGCAGACGTCGCGCGTGATCTCCTCGTCGGGGCTCGCCGCCGTGAGGCTGTACGCGCCAGGCAGATCGAGCACGCGCACCGTGCGTCCGGACGGCGCCGTGTAGAAGCCTTCCTTGCGCTCGATCGTGACGCCGGCGTAGTTCGCGACCTTCTGCCGCGTGCCCGTGAGCTGGTTGAACAGCGCCGTCTTGCCGCTGTTCGGATTCCCGACGATCGCGATGCGCAGCGCGGCGGCCGTCGCGTTCACGGGCGCGGCTCCGCGACCACCTGCACGCGCGCGGCTTCCGCGCGCCGCAACGCGAACCGCGTGAAGCCGATTT
>DATFRS010000242.1:0-2042 GCA_035263065.1 Rhodanobacteraceae bacterium | reverse complement strand
AACGCGATGCCCTGCCGCGCCGGCGCGCCCGTGTAGAACGAGCGCAGCGACGTCACGCCGACGTCGTTGCGCCGCGCGGCGTCGACGAGCGCCGCGACGTCCACCGAGGCGCCGGCATACGCGGAAAGGTGCAGGCCCGCGATGCTCGGGATCGGCTCGAGCCAGCGTGCGAAATCGCGCTTCAGGCTCGCGAGCAATGCGTTGCGCCGCCCCGCGTAGACCGTGCGCATGCGCCGCACGTGGCGCGCCATGTGGCCTTCGGCGATGAACGCCGCGAGCGTCTCCTGCTCGATCGCGCCGGAGTGCCAGTCCGCGTTGCGCTTGGCGGCGATCAGCGCGCGCATCGCCCACGGCGGCGCGACGATGTAGCCGAGGCGGATCGCCGGGAAGAGGCTCTTCGAAAACGTGCCGACGTAGAACACGCACTCGGCGCGATCGAGCGTCTGCAGCGCGTCGAGCGGGCGCGCGCCGAAGCGGAACTCGCCGTCGTAGTCGTCCTCGACGACGACCGCGCCGCGCGCCTGCGCGAAATCGAGCAGCGCCGCGCGCCGCCGCGCCGACATCGCGCAGCCGAGCGGAAACTGGTGCGACGGCGACACGCAGACGATGCGCGCATCGCGCGGCAGGCGCTCGACGACGAGCCCTTCGGTATCGACGCGCACCGGCGCGAGCTTCGCGCCCGCCGCGAGGAACGCCATGCGCTGCGGCGGATAGCCGGGATTCTCGACCGCGACGACCGTGCGCCCGGGCGTGACGAGAATCCGCGCGATGAGATCGAACGCCTGCTGCGCGCCGGACGTGACGACGACGTCGTCGGCCACGCACGCGACCGCGCGCGCGAACGACACGTGCCTCGCGATGCCTTCGCGCAGCGCGAGCTGCCCGCGCGGCTGCGAGTACGTCGTGCGCGCCTTCGCGATCGCGCGCAGCGCGCGCGAAGTCAGGCGGCGCCAGATGTCGAACGGGAACAGCGTGCCGTCCGGAATGCCGAGGCTGAACTCGAAGCGCGGCGCCGGCACCAAGGGCGTGATGAACGGCCCTGGCGGATCGCGCCAGTGCGCGGCGAGGCGGCGCTCGTGCGCGGACTCGTCGGGCGGCGCCTTCGCCTGCGTGCGCGGAAGCGCGGTCGCGACGTACGCGCCGGAGCCTCGGCGCGAGACGACATAGCCTTCGCTCAGCAGGAGATCGTACGCGGCGACCGCGGTGTTGCGCGACACGCCGTAGGCGCCCGCGAGGCGCCGAGTCGACGGCAGGCGCAGCCCCGGACGCAGGCGCCCGTCGAGAATCGCCGCGCGGAGCTGCCCATGCAGCGAGCGCAGCAGGCCGCGCGAATCGCGCGCCGGCAACTGAATCGGGAACTCGAAAACTGGACCCATAAAATTGCCCGATTCTGGATCTCGTTGGGAGTCCACCCGGGGCCGTAGTGTAACCGCGTGCCGAAAGGCTTCCGCAAAGCCGCCGGCGCACGACAGTGGAGGACGGATTCGTGATCGATTTCTTTTTCTCGGCGACGCCGAACGGACTCAAGGTTCGCCTGTTCCTCGAGGAAGCCGAGCTCGAGCACCGCATCGTGCCGGTGAAGCTGAGCCGCGGCGAGCAGTTCCGGCCGGAGTACCTCAGGATCTCGCCGAACGGCAGGATTCCCGCGATCGTCGACTACGCGCCGGCCGACGGCGCGGGTCCGCTCGCGCTGTTCGAGTCCAGCGCGATCCTGATGTACCTTGCGGAAAAGACCGGGCGCTTCATGCCCGGCGACCTTCGCGGCCGCATGGACGTGATGCAGTGGGTGTTCTGGCAGCACGGCGGTCTCGGCCCGATGGGCGGCCAGATCGGCCACTTCAACGTGTTTGCGCCCGAGCGCGTGCCGTACGCGATCGACCGCTACACGCGCGAGGTGCATCGCCTCTACGGCGTGCTCGACCGGCGACTCGACGGCCGCGAGTACGTCGCCGGCGACTACTCGATCGCCGACATGGCCTGCTATCCCTGGGTCGTGCCTTACAAGAACCAGGGCCAGGACATCGAGCAATTTCCGCATGTGA
>DATFRS010000241.1:0-4899 GCA_035263065.1 Rhodanobacteraceae bacterium | reverse complement strand
GGCCATGGCGCGCTGCAGGCGCCCTGCTCGACGAGCAGGCTCTTGTCGCCCTGATACGAATGCGCACGGAAATCGAGGCCGCCGACCGGATTGCCGTTCCACTCCGGATGGCCGAGCGCGTTCGCGAAATGCTGCGAAAGGCGCAGGTTCATGTGGCGCATCGAGAACACGTCCGGCGCCTTGTCCTCGAAGCCGTAATGCGCGTGATCGGCGGTGAACCAGACGTTGCCGGCCGCGTCGACGACGTCGAGGCCGATGCGCGTGTCGGCGCTGCCGCGCAATGCGAAGCCGCGCAGATCGATCGTCGCGCCGTGCGCGTCGAGCACGAGGCCGCCCGCGTGCCGGAGCGATCCGCCGCCGACGCCGGAGATCACGCGGCCTTCGTGGTTGATCTCGAGCCCGCTCGCGTCGAGCGCGGGAAACGCGTCGACCTCGTAGCGCACGCCGGCCTTGCCTTCGATGCGCGACGCCGCGCCGTCGGCGCGCACGATGCGGATGCCGAGGCGGTCGAGCTCGTCGGGATTGAAATGGAAACGCGTTTGCCCGCCCCAGGCGAGCCATGTTCCGGCCACCGAAGCGGTGTCCGCGGCGCGCGCCTTGTCGATGACGCCGGCGCTCGCGGCAGGGACGATCGCGAGGCCCGCGATCACGGCAGCAACGACACCCATCGACTTGCGCATGACGCTCCCCCGCAATGACGAAAGTGACGGCGGCGACGCGTCGTTTCGACGCAGGTCGTCGCAAACGCCGCGAAGGCTAGCACAGCCCGCACGCGCTCGATGTCGACGGATCGTCGTAAAGGAGGCCGATTTGTTCAGCGATCGCCGAAGAGACGCGTGCAGATCGCGAGGTAGAGACCCGGCAGGCGCTCGAGCTCGTCGAGCGCGACCGACTCGTCGATCTTGTGGATGCTCGCGTTGACCGGCCCGAGCTCGACGACTTCGGCGCCGAGCGGCGCGATGAAGCGCCCGTCGGACGTGCCGCCGCCGGTGCTCGGCTCCGGCGAAATGCCGCAAATGTCGGCGATCGCCGCGACGACGGCCTTGCGCAGCCGGCCTTCGCGCGTGAGGAACGGCTCGCCCGACAGCCACCAGTCGATCGTCGCGTCGACGCCGCAACCTTTCAGAATCCTTTCGACGCGCTCGCGCAGCGATGCCGCCGTGCTCGCCGTGCCGAAGCGGAAATTGAAGACGGCGTGCAACTCGCCGGGGATCACGTTGTCGGCGCCGGTGCCTGCGTTGAGGTTCGAGATCTGGAACGACGTCGCCGGGAATTCCGCGTCGCCTTCGTCCCAGCGCGTCGCCGCGAGCTCCGCTAGCGCCGGCGCGAGCGCATGGATCGGATTCTTCGCGCGATCCGGATACGCGACGTGCCCCTGCACACCCGCGACGCGCATGCGTCCCGTCAGCGAGCCGCGGCGCCCGACGCGGATGAGGTCGCCGAGCTTTTCGCGCGACGACGGCTCGCCGACGACGCACCAGTCGATGCGCTGCCCGCGGCGGCGGAAGTCCTCGGCGACGCGGCGCACGCCGTCCTTCGCGCTGCCCTCCTCGTCGCTGGTCAGCAACAGTGCGACCGTGCCCCGGTGATCGGGCTCTGCGCGCACGAACGCCTCGAGCGCAAGCGTCATCGCCGCGACGCCGGACTTCATGTCCGCCGCACCGCGGCCGTATAGACGGCCATCGCGCAGTGACGGCTCGAACGGCGGGCTCTGCCACGCATCGAGCGGTCCCGGCGGCACGACGTCGGTATGGCCGAGGAACACCAGCACGGGTCCGCCCTCGCCGTGCGTCGCCCAGAGATTGTCGACCTCGCCGTAGCGCAGGTGCTCGGTCGCGAACCCCGCGCGCTGCAGGCGCTGCGCGATCAGCGACTGGCAGCCGGCGTCGTTCGGCGTGATCGATGCGCGGCGGATCAGCGCGGAGACGAGATCGAGGATCGCGGACATCTCAGGCGAAGAGCCTGGCAAACGCCTTGTCGGTGAACCCGACCGACACGTCGCCGTCGGCCGTCACGACGAGCGGCCGCCGCACGAGCGCCGGATATTCCCTGATCAGCAACGTCCACTCGGGATCGCTCTGCGGCGTCTTGCGCGCGTCGGGGAGATTGCGCCAGGTCATCGAGCTCCGGTTGACGAGCTTCTCCCAGCCGCCGACCGCATTCGCGTATTCCTTGAGCTTCGCGCCGGGAATCCGCTGCTCGCGATAGTCGACGAAGTCGTGTGCGACCTTGTGCCGCGCGAGCCAGTTGCGCGCCTTCCTGCAGGTGTCGCAGGTGTCGAGGCCGTAGAGGGTGACGTCCATCGCCGCGTGATCCTTCGCTCAGGCCCTGAGCAATTCGTTGATGCCGGTCTTGGCGCGCGTCTTCTCGTCGACGCGCTTGACGATCACCGCCGCGTACAGCGAATGGCTGCCGTCCGCCGCCGGCAATGAACCCGCCACGACGACGCTGCCCGCGGGCACGCGGCCGTAGGTGACCTCGCCGCTCGCGCGATCGTAGATCCGCGTCGACTGGCCGAGGAACACGCCCATGCCGATCACGCTGCCGCGCTCGACGATGACGCCTTCGACGACTTCCGAGCGCGCGCCGATGAAGCAGCCGTCCTCGATGATCGTCGGATTCGCCTGCAGCGGCTCGAGCACGCCGCCGATGCCGACGCCGCCCGAGAGATGCACGTTCGCGCCGATCTGCGCGCAGGAGCCGACCGTCGCCCACGTGTCGACCATCGTGCCCGCGCCGACGTTCGCGCCGATGTTGACGTAGCTCGGCATCAGCACGGCGTCCTTCGCGACGTGCGCGCCGCGCCGCACGAGCGCGCCCGGCACGACGCGCGCGCCGGCCGCCTCGAAGTCCGCCTGCGTCGCCGACGCGAAGCGCAGCGGCACCTTGTCGTACGCGTGCATCGCGCCGCCGTCGACGACGCGGTTCGCGCTGACGCGGAAGTACAGCAAAACGGCTTTCTTGAGCCACTGATGCGTCTGCCAGCCGCCGGCGCCGTCGGGCTCGGCGACGCGCAGCGCGCCGGCTTCGAGCGCATCGAGGATGCGGTCGATTGCGGGTCGCAGCGTGGCGTCGACTTCCGACGTCCGAAGATCGGTGCGGCGTTCCCACGCGTCGTTGATCAGGGATTCGAGTTCGTGCATCGGTCTTCCGACGGCGTCTTCGTGAGCGAAGCGCGATTCTGTCAGGTACCGGCCGAAACCGCAGCCGTCTTCGCCGCCGCCTCGACGCCGAAGCGCGCCTCGATCTCGGCGCGCAGCGACGCCTGCGCCTCGTCCGACAACGCCCGGTCGCGCTCGTCGGTGATCACGAAGAAGTCCTCGGCGCGCTCGCCGAACGTCGCGATGCGCGCGTCGGTCACGCGCACGCGCGCGTCGCGCAGCGTCTGCGCGAGCTGCGCGAGCAGGCCCGGCTGGTCGCCGCAGACGAGCGCGAGCTGCGTCGCGTCGCCCGAGTTCGTGAACTCGACGCGCGGCGCGCGGCGGAAATGGCGCAGGCGCCGCGGCAGGCTGCGGCGCACGAGGCGCGCGCTGACGGTTTCCTCGCCGAGCACGGCGGCGAGCGCCGTCTCGAGGTCGGCCGCGCGCGACGTGTCGAGCGGCGCCTGCGTCTCGGCGTCGAGCACGACGAACGTGTCGAACGCCATGCCGTGCGAAGACAGGATGCGCGCATCGACGACCGACACGCCTTCGCGGTCGAGCGTCGCCGTGATCGCGGCGAAGAGGCCGTCGCGATCCTTGGTCCGCACGAACACCTCGCTGCCGCCGCGCGAGGAAGCCGCGTCGACGACGACGACCGGCGCGTCGCCCGCGACGCGTGCGAGGATCGCGCGCGTCTGCCGGGCGATCTGCTCGGGACGGTGGCGCAGGAAGCTCGCTTCGGGAAACTGGGCCCAGAGCCGCTCGACTTGCGCTGCATCGATGCCTTCGCGCACCAGACGCTTCAGCGCGTCCTCGCGGCACGCTTCGATGCGCGCTTCGGCATGCGGCGGGCGCTCGAGCCCGGCGCGCAGCGCATAGCGCGTCGCGACGTAGAGATCGGCGAGGAGCTGATCCTTCCAGGTGTTCCAGAGCTTCGGATTCGTGCCGGCGATGTCGGCGATCGTGAGCAGGTAGAGATGATCGAGCCGCTCGACGTCCTCGACCTGCACGGCGAAGCGGTGCACGACGTCGGGGTCGGTGATGTCCTGGCGCTGCGCGGTCACGCTCATGACGAGGTGCCAGCGCACGAGCCATGCGACGAGATCGACGTCGGCGTCGGACAGCCCGAGCTTGCCGCAGAACGCGCGCGCCTCTTCCTCGCCGAGCACCGAGTGATCGCCGCCGCGGCCCTTGGCGATGTCGTGGAACATCGCGGCGAGCAGCAGGAGCTCGGGCTTCTCGAACGTCGCGAAGATCGCCGTCGCGATCGGAAATTCCTCGCGCGCGGCCGGATCGCCGAAGCGCGCGACATTGCGCAGCACGCGCAACGTGTGCTCGTCGACGGTGTAGACATGGAACAGGTCGTACTGCATGCGACCGACGACGCGCCGGAACATCGGCAGCAGCGCCGCGAGCACGCCGTGGCGGTTCATCGCCGCGAGCGCCGTCACCGACGCCGCGCCGCGCCGCAACAGCGCGAGGAACGCGGCGAGGACGTAGCGGTCGTCGGCGAAGCCGCCGCCGTGCCGCGCAAGCGCGCGCTGCAGGCGCCGCATCGCTTCGGCGGACAGGCCGCGCAGCTCCGGATGATCGAGCAGCAGCGTGAACGCCTCGACCATCGCGCGCGGTCGCCGCTCGAACAGCGTCGCCGAGCGCGGCTCGAGGCGCGTGCCGACGGCAACGAAATCGCGATCGATCGCGCGCGGCTCGCCGAGATCGCCGGGACCATCGGCGGCGACGACACCATCCTGGTTATTTG
>DATFRS010000240.1:0-18364 GCA_035263065.1 Rhodanobacteraceae bacterium | reverse complement strand
GTGCCGATGATGACGCCGCTCACGGTGATGCCGGTCGAGCCCGCCGAGCGCGCGACGCCGAAGTCGGTGATGCGCGCTTCGCCGTCCTCGCTGATCAGCACGTTGGCAGGCTTGAGATCGCGGTGCACGACGCCGCGCTGGTGCGCGGCCGACAGGCCCTGCGCGAGCTGGCGCACGATCTTGATCGCATCCTCGGGCGGGAGGCTGCCTTTCGTGTCGAGCAGGCGCTCCAGCGACTGGCCCGGCACGAAATCCATGCTGATGAGCCAGACCTCGCCGTGCCGCACGAGATCGTGGATGCGCACGACATGCGGGCTCGACACCTGCCGCGCGAGCAGGAGCTCCTGGCGGAAGCGCTCGAACGCGTCGGGCCGGCTCGCGAGCTCGGGACGCAGCAGCTTCAGCGCGACGTCGACGTCGAGCTCCATGTCGTGCGCGTGGTAGACGACGCCCATGCCGCCCATGCCGAGCAGGCGCACGATGCGGAAGCGGTCGGCGACGACGTCGCCGGGACGCAGCTCGGCCATCGTCAGCACGCCGGTGACGGTCGCGCTGCCGCCGGCGTAGGGTGGGGCGAGCGTGCGGCCGGCGGTCATCCGCGCGAGCCTCTCGCGGCGCTGCGCCATTCGGGCGCGTCGCTCGGCCAGCGCGCGGCGCCGCGGCCGGTCGAGAACACCGATTCCATCTGCGCGAGCTTGGCGTCGATTTCGGCGGCGGAGAGCGCAGCGGACGCGCGCTCGGCGAACGCTTCGAGCAGCGCGGCGTCGAGCTCGGAGAAGATCTTCGCTTCGTCGTCGGTGTCGGCGTACACGATGCCGAGCAGGCGGCTTTCGCTGAGGAGCGGCAGCGCGGCGAGCGCGCGGATGCCGCGCGCGATGACGCTCGCCTTCTCGTGCAGCCAGTCGTGATCGCGACGATCGGAAAGATAGACGGGCCGGCGCTCGACGATCGCGCGGTCGACCGCGCTCCGGCTGCCGGAGAACGCGGCGCAGTTGAGATCGGTGGCATCCATCGCCTTGCACGCGCGGACACGGAGCGCGCCGGATGCATCCACGACGAGCAGGAAGCCGCGCCGGCACTCGGCGATCTCGATGATGCCGCGCAGCAGCGTGTCCATCAGCGCATCGACGTTGTCGGTCGTCTTGATGCGATCGATCCAGAGCTGCGAGGACTGGCGCCGGTGCGCCGCGCGCGCGTTGAGGTGCTGCACGGCCTCGGGATCGACGCGCTCGAACTCGCAGAACACGTCGCCGATCGCGAGCCACTGGTCGGCGGCGAGCTCGGCCTGCTTGACGCGGTTGCCGTCGACGCGGATGCCGTTCTTCGAGCCGAGGTCCTCGATGAGCCAGCGCCCGTCCGCGCCGTTGAAAAGCCTCGCGTGCCGGCGCGATACCGAATCGTGCGCAAGCACGCGGTCGTTTTCGGGCGCGCGGCCGAGCGTCAGGTCCGCGCCGTCGTCGAGCACATGGATCGCCACCGGTTGCGTCGGAACATGGATGGAGAGCTTCGCGGGCACGGCGGGTTACGGCAGCCCGGACAGGCGGCCCATCATGAAGCGGAGGTTGTCGGTGTGGCCGATGAGCTCGCCCTCGGTGTCGTCGAGATCGCGCGCCGAGCGCCAGCGGTTCGGCAGGCCGGCACCGCCGTACTCGACGCAGTGCGCGTCGAACGTCGCGAGGCGCTGGATCGCGTCGGTGAAGTTGCCGGCTTCGTAGGCGGCGCGGCTGACGGCGAGGTCGGTCTCGAGCGCACGGCGTGCGGTCGGGCTCATCGTCGCCGCGGCGAGTCGCCCTTCGAGGTCGTCGTACTCGTTTTCGCAGTCGGTCGCATACACCGGCGACTGGTCCGCGATCATGATGAATTCGGAAAAGCCGCCGGCGCGTCCGCGCGAGCGCACGCTGCCCTGCGTCACCGAGCCCGTGACGTAGTGGAACATCTGGCCGATCGGCGCCTTCATGAGGCGATACGGTCCGCCCGGATTGAAGGCGAGATCGTCGGTCTCGAGCGTCACGTCGTAGTGGTTCTGGAACGCGAGGCCGCAGCCGACCGGCGGCTCGACGGTGACGCGCACCGGAAACGCCGTGGGGACGATCTGCTGTCCTCCGGTGTGCGGCAGGCGATTGTTCTGGATGTCGGCGATCTCGGCCGGCGTCAGCACGTCGGCCGTGATGCCGATGCACTCGACGGTCAGGTTCTGCAGGTTCTCGACTTCGAACTCGAGCTCGAACTCGGCCGTGTAGCTGCCGCCGCCGGGATTGGGCAGCGTGATGTCGGCCTTCGCCTTGCGGCCGTCGATGATCGTGACGACGACGCCGCCCGCGAGCGCGCTGCCGCATTCGAGCAGCAGCCATCCCGCGATTGCGAGAGTCGGTAGCATTCGCCAGCGCCTACGATCGTTCACCCCTGCCTCGCTTCGACGCGTTGCCGCGCCCGTTCAGAACTGCCCGCGACGCCTGCGGATTCAAGGACCTGCCTCACGTCGGTCCCGGGCGCAATCCATCGCCGGGACCACACTAATGCAGGCGTTTGCGCGAGTCGATAGCCCGCGCCGCGGTCCAGCCCATGCTGGGCGTAGGCACCCGACGGCGCTGGGTGAAACCACTCAGCCGATCGCTCTCGACACGATGAGACCGGCGGCGTCCACGCCCGCTGACGCGACGCGCGTGCACATCACGCATCCGCGCGCGGTGGGTTGGCGTCGTTCGCGATGCTGGGTGGAAGTGCTCATTGTCGCGCCGGCGCCGCGCGGCGAGGATGGACGCCGCCATCGGAAGGTTGGATCGCACGACGCCATTGCGCGGCGCCGGTGCGATGAGCGGTAGAGGGTCCGGTCCTTCCCCATCCGGGCTCACTTGACGCGAGAGGCTCCCCCGGCTCCGCGTCGCTGAAGGCGGGCTGCGAGTGCCCCTCGGTCGCAGCCCGCCTCAGCATTTTTCCGCACGCTCGCGCCCGCCGATAACGGACGGGCATGTCGTGATAGCACCTCCTTCGTTCACGCGCGGGCTCCCGCGGCCTACGATCGCTGCGATCCGGACATCCAGACGTCCGTCATGAATCGCATGCCGTGTCCGCGGAACCCGCCCGCCTGCTGTCGCCGCTGTCGCTCGAGAAATCCGCGCAATTGACCCGGCTCGTCGACGGGCTCGACGCGGACGTCCTGTACTGGCTTTCGGGTTACCTCGCCGCGGTCGGCGCGCAGCGCCGCGCCGGCTCCGCATCGCCGCCGGTCGCAGCGCCGGCCGCGGCGGCCGCGCCGCAGGCATCCGTGACGATCCTCTACGGCAGCCAGACCGGGAACGCGAAGCGCGTCGCCGAGGGCCTCGCGCGCGAAGCCGAAGCGGGCGGCCTCGCGGTGCGGCTCGTGCGTGCCGATGCGTATCCGCTGCGCGAGCTCGCAGGCGAGCGGCTGCTCTACGTCGTGATCAGCACGCAGGGCGAGGGCGATCCGCCCGACGACGCGCGCGGCTTCGTCGAGTTCCTCGCGTCGCGCCGCGCGCCGAAGCTGCCTCAGCTCCGCTACGCGGTGCTCGGCCTCGGCGACTCGAGTTATCCGCAGTTCTGTGCGATCGGCAATGCGATCGACACGAGGCTCGCCGAGCTCGGCGCGAGCCGCGTGCTTGCGCGCGGCGAGGCCGATGTCGATCTCGACGCGGTCGCGAAGCCGTGGAGCGAGAGCGCGCTGCGTCATGCGCGTGAAATCCTCAAGAGCACGCCCGTCGCGGCGAAGGTGACGCCGCTGCGCGTTCCGGCGGCGGCGGGCGCATGGCATCGCGCGCGGCCGTTCGCGGCGCCGGTGCTCGCGAACCAGCGCATCACGGCGCGCGACGGCGGCAGGGACGTGCGGCACATCGAGCTGTCGCTCGAAGGCTCGGGCCTCGCGTACGAGCCCGGCGATTCGCTCGGCGTCTGCGCGACCAACGCGCCGGCGCTGGTCGAGGCGATCGTCGCAGCGCTAGGCGAGAAGCCCGATCGCGGCATTGCGATCGGCGGCGACGAGCATGCTTTCGCGACGTGGCTCGGCGAGAAGCGCGAGCTGACGCGCCTGACGCGGCCGTTCCTCGTCGCGCACGCGGAGCGCGCTCGCGCGGATGCGCTCGATCGCGCGTTGAAGCCCGGCGGCGAGGATGCGCTGCGGCGCATTCTTTCGGACTATCAGCTCGTCGATCTGTTGCGCGAGTTTCCGGCGCCTTGGGACGCGAACGAGCTCGTGGCGGCGCTGCGGCCGCTCGCGCCGCGGCTCTATTCGATCGCGTCGAGCCGCAAGGCCGTCGGCGACGAGGCCCATCTCGCCGTCGCGCTCGTCGCCTACGAAGCGTTCGGCAGCGC
The DNA here is from genome assembly GCA_035263065.1 of Rhodanobacteraceae bacterium. Taxonomy (GTDB): domain Bacteria; phylum Pseudomonadota; class Gammaproteobacteria; order Xanthomonadales; family Rhodanobacteraceae; genus Dokdonella_A. Next base: position 14,038 of record DATFRS010000240.1, on the reverse strand, counting down.
GCATCGGGGCGCTGCGTCTGCGTTCCTGTCGCCGAAGGGCGATGCCGACCACGTGCCGGTCTTCATCGAGCCCAACGATCGCTTCCGGCTGCCGGCCGATCCGGCGCGCGACATCGTGATGATCGGCCCCGGCACCGGCGTCGCGCCGTTCCGCGCGTTCCTGCAGGAGCGCGCCGAGACCGGCGCGCGCGGGCGCAACTGGCTGTTCTTCGGCAATCCGCATTTCCGCTCGGACTTCCTCTATCAGGTCGAGTGGCAGCAGGCGCTGAAGCAGCAGACGCTGCACCGGCTCGATCTCGCGTTCTCGCGCGATCAGTCCGAGAAAGTCTACGTGCAGCATGCGATCCGCCGCGCGGGCCGCGAGCTCTTTGCGTGGATCGAGAACGGCGCGCACGTCTACGTCTGCGGCGACGCGACGCGCATGGCGAAGGACGTCGACGCGGCGCTCGCCGAGCTCTTCGTCACGCACGGCGGTCTCGAACGCGAGGACGCCGCGGCGGCGCTCGCGCGCATGGCGCAGGCACGCCGCTACGCGAGGGACGTCTACTGATGGCCGCGACCCCGCTCTCGCCGGTCGAGCGCATCAAGAGCGCGAGCCGCCGCCTGCGCGGGACGCTCGCGGAAAGCCTCGTCGACCCCGTCACCGGCGCGATCGCCGACGACGATACGCAGCTGATCAAGTTCCACGGGAGCTACCAGCAGGACGATCGCGATCTGCGCGAGGAGCGCCGCCTGCAGAAACTCGAGCCCGCGTACAGCTTCATGATCCGCACGCGCCTTCCGGGCGGCGTGGTCGGCGCGAAGCAGTGGCTCGCGCTCGACGCGATCGCGACGACGCACGCGAACGGCACGCTCCGGCTGACGACGCGCCAGGCGTTCCAGTTCCACGGCGTGATCAAGCGCGAGCTCAAGACGACGCTCAAGGCGATCAACGCCGCGCTGATCGACACGATCGCGGCGTGCGGCGACGTCAACCGCAACGTGATGGTCTCGCCGAACCCGGTGCAGTCGCACGCGCACGCGAGCGTCTACGACTGGGCGGCGCGCCTTTCGGAGCATCTCAGGCCGCGCACGCGGGCGTACTACGAGATCTGGCTCGACGAGGAGCGCGTCGCCGGCAGCGGCGAGGAGGACGAGCCGATCTACGGGGCGACGTACCTGCCGCGCAAGTTCAAGATCGCGTTCGCGGTGCCGCCGACCAACGATGTCGACGTGTTCGCGAACGATCTGGGCTTCGTCGCGATCCTCGACGGCGGCGAGCTCGCCGGCTTCAACGTCACCGTCGGCGGCGGTCTCGGCGCGACGCACGGCGACGCGGCGACGTATCCGCGTCTCGCCGACGTCGTCGGCTTCGTGTCTGCGGAGCGGCTGTTCCAGGTTGCCGAAGCCGTGCTGACCGTGCAGCGCGACTTCGGCAACCGTTCGGAGCGCAAGCGCGCCCGGCTCAAGTACACGATCGACGATCGCGGGCTCGACTGGTTCGTCGGCGAGGTGGAACGTCGCCTCGGTGCGCCGCTCGAGCCTGCGCGTCCGTTCGCGTTCGAGCACAGCGGCGATCGCTTCGGGTGGATCGAGGGCCGCGACGGGCGCTGGCACCTGACCTTGCACATCGAGTCCGGCCGCATCGCCGACCGCGAAGGCGGCGCGCAACTGTCGGGCCTTCGCGAGATCGCGCGGATCCATCGCGGCGATTTCCGGCTGACGCCGAACCAGAACCTGATCGTCGCCGGCGTCGACAACGCGGATCGCGCGTCGATCGACGCGCTCGTCGAGCGCTTCGGCCTCGACGGCTTCCGCACGGCGAGCCCGCTGCGCCGCGAAGCGCTTGCGTGCGTCGCGATGCCGACGTGCCCGCTCGCGATGGCCGAGGCGGAGCGTTACCTGCCGGATCTCGTGACGCGCGTCGAAGCGCTGCTCGACAAGCACCGCCTTGGCGACGTGCCGATCCTGCTGCGCGTCTCGGGCTGCCCGAACGGCTGCTCGCGACCGTATCTCGGCGAGATCGCGCTGGTCGGCAAGGCGCCCGGCCGCTACAACCTGATGCTCGGCGCCGACGCGAAAGGCCAGCGCCTCAACCGGCTGCATCGCGAGAACGTCGCCGAGCCCGAGATCCTGGAAACGCTGGATGCGTTGTTGGCCCGCTACGCCGGGGAGCGCGGCGCGGGCGAGCGCTTCGGCGATTTCCTGGTCCGCACCGGCATCGTGCCGGCGCGCGAAAGCGTGAAGATACCGATGGAGATTCTGACGTGAACCTGCCCGATCTGGTGACCGCGGCCGAGGACGAGCGCGCGCGCACCGAAATCAATGACTGGCTCGACACGCTGAGCGCCGAAGAGCGCCTCGCGTGGGCCTTCGAAACGCTGCCCGGCGAGCACGTGCTGTCGTCGAGCTTCGGCGCGCAGTCGGTCGCGATGCTGCATCTGGCAACGCGGACGCGGCCCGAGCTCCCGATCGTGCTGATCGACACCGGCTACCTCTTTCCCGAGACCTATCGCTACGCCGACGAGCTCGTCGAGCGCCTCGCGCTCAATATCAAGGTATTCCGCCCGCAGCTCGGCATCGCGTGGATGGAAGCGCGGCACGGCAAGCTGTGGGAGGAGGGCGTCGAAGGCCTCGAGCGCTACAACCGCCTGCGCAAGGTCGAGCCGATGAAGCGCGCGCTGCGCGAACTGAACGCCCGCACGTGGATCGCGGGCCTGCGCCGCACGCAGGCGACGACGCGCGCGCAGGCCGAAGTGCTCGAGCTTCGCGACGACGCGTGGAAATTCCACCCGATCGTCGACTGGAGCGATCGCGACGTCTGGCGCTACATGCAGCAGCACGGCCTGCCGTACCACCCGCTGCGCGACCAGGGCTACGTGTCGATTGGCGACGTGCACACGACGCATGCGTTCCGCGACGGCATGCGCGCCGAGGACACGCGCTTCTTCGGCCTCAAGCGCGAGTGCGGCCTGCACTACGACTGATCAGGCGGCGTCGGCCTCGACGTCGTGCCGGCGGCGCAGCTCCTGCCACGTCGGCGCATCCGGCCAGCGCGCCGGCAGCTCGCCGACGACGGCGCGCTGCAGGTCGCGCGGATCGAGCTGCGGCGCGATGAAGCCCGCAAGCGCCGCCGCGAACGTGCGCAGCACGCGGTCCCGGCGCAGCACGAGCCACGCGGTGCATTCCGGAAAGAGCGAAGCCGCGTCGAGCACGACGAGATCGCGCGCGTCGTCCGGCAGCACCGCCATCTCGGCGAACACGCCGACGCCGAGCCCGGCGCGCACGTACGTCTTGATGAGATCCGCGTCGCGCGACGTGAACGTGAAGCGCGGCACCATGCCGGCCTCGGCGAACGCGCGCTGCAGCGAGGATTCCGGGCGCAGCGAGGATTCGTAGCTGACCAGCGGCTGGCCGTCGAGATCGGCCAGGCGCAGCGGGCGCCCGAGGTTCGCGAGCGGATGGCCGCGCTGCACGACGACGCTGCGGCGCCAGCGGAACAGCGGCACGCCGAGGCCTTCGTCGGGCGGCGCGCTCGTCGTGCTGATGATCGCGAGGTCGGCCTGGCCGTGCTCGAAGAGGCCCATGACCTGCGCGTCGCCCTGCGGCTGCAGGTGCACGACGATCTCGGGATAGCGCATCTTGAGCGCGGCGATCGCCGGCGGCAGCACGAAGCGCGCCTGCGTATGCGTGGTCGCGATCGTGAGCTCGCCTTCCTCGTCGCCGCGAATGTTGGCGGCGATCGCGTGCACGTTGCGCGCCTCGGCGAGGATGACGCGCGCGCGGCGGATCACCTCCTGGCCGGGCGGGGTGATTTCGGAAAGGCTCTTGCCCTTGCGCGAGAAGAGCTGGAAACCGAGCTCGCCTTCGAGCTGCTTCAGCTGCTTGGAAAGGCCGGGCTGGGTCGCGTGGACGCGCTCGGCGGCGAGCGTGATGTTGAGCCCTGCGTCGGAAATGGCGACGAGGTAGCGAAGCTGGGTAAGGGTCATGGCGATCGGCTCGGTGGGGGCCTAAGTCGGACAACTCCGTAGCAATGGGTACGGAAGCGGCGACAACAACGCCTGTCGGTACGGGTCATGACGCTCTCTCCGGGCGGGGTAAAACACCCAGCCGAGCATAACCGCTGGTTATTTAGCCGTCTATACGTCCGTCGCCGAAACGTGCGCGGTGCACGTCGGCTGCCGGCAGCACATGACGCGCGGGCATATGCTGACTGCCGCCGGTCATTTCCGGCGGGCGAGGGCGGAGGCTAGGGTGAGGCTCCCCGCTTCACGACTCCGATGCCTCTCTATCCGCTGTTCGCCGATCTCAGGGACCGTGCCGTGCTCGTCGTCGGCGGCGGGGCCGTCGCTTTGCGCAAGGTCGCGGCGCTCGCGAAGTGCGGCGCGCGGGTGCAGGTCTGCGCACCCGCGTTCGGTGCAGCGCTGCGCGGGCGCGGCGACGTCGTCCTGATCGAGCGTGCCTACGACGCCGCGCTGCTCGACGGCGCCTGGCTCGTCGTCGCGGCGACCGACGACGCGCGCCTCAATGCGCAGGTCGCCGCCGACGCGGCCGCGCGGCGGCTCTTCGTCAACGTCGTCGACGACGCGGCGCTGTCGACGTTCCACGTGCCGGCGATCATCGACCGCTCGCCGCTGGTCGTCGCGATTTCGTCCGGCGGTGCGGCACCGATGCTGGCGCGCGTCGTGCGGGAGCGGCTCGAACGCCTGCTCGACCACACGCTCGGGCCGCTCGCGGCGTTGCTCGCCCGCCATCGCGAGGCGATCAGCGCCGCGCGCCCGCGGCTCGCGTCGCGACGCCGCTTCTACACCGAACAGATCGAGGGCCGCGTCGCCGCCTTGCTGCGCGCGGCGCGCCCGCGAGCGGCCGAGACTGCGCTGCGCAGCGCACTCGCGCGCCGCGCCGTCGAGCCGCGCGGCGAAGTCGTGCTGGTCGGCGCGGGACCCGGCGATCCGGGCCTGCTGACGCTGCATGCTCTGCGCGCGCTGAACGAAGCCGACGTGATCCTGCACGATCGCCTCGTCGGGCCCGAGATCCTCGAGCTCGCGCGCCGCGACGCCGCGTGCATCGACGTCGGCAAGCGTGCCGGCGATCACGCGGGCGGGCAGGCGCGGATCCATGCGTTGATGCTCGAGCACGCGCGCGCGGGCCGGCGCGTCGTGCGCCTCAAGGGCGGCGATCCGTTCGTGTTCGGCCGCGGCGGCGAGGAGATCGAATTCCTGCGCGGGCACGGCATCGGCTACCGCGTCGTGCCGGGCATCACGGCGGCGCTCGCGTGCGCGGCGTATTCGGGCGTGCCGCTGACGCATCGCGACCATGCGCAGTCGGTGCTGCTCGTCACCGCGCACGGCGCCGAATCGCTCGACGCGCTCGACTGGCGCTCGCTCGCGGCCGCGCGGCAGACGCTCGCGATCTACATGGGCGTCGGCGAGCTCGCCGTCATGCAGCAGCGCCTGATCGGGCACGGGCGCGCGTCCGAAACGCCGTTCGCGCTGGTCGAGAACGGCTCGCTGCCGCAGCAGCGCGTGATCCGCGGGCGGCTGGACGAGCTCGCGGAACGCGCGCGCGCCGAGGCCGTGCAGGCGCCGGCGCTGCTCATCGTCGGAGAAGTCGCCGCGCTGGCGCCGTCGCTCGCCTGGTTCGGCGAGGCCGACGCGGCGCATCCGCTCGCCGCCGCGGCCTGACGCGGGCGCGTTCAGCCCGGTGCGCGGCGGACGACCGGTCGCGTTCGGGAGACAGTCGGCACCGGCCCGCGCCCGACCGGCTGTCGACGCCGTCCGCGGAGGTGTATCGTGTGCGCATGACATCGCCGCGAATTCCGCCGCCGCCGATGCCCGATGTCGACTGGTCGTCCACGTCGGCGTATCTGCGTTCCTGCCACGAATGGCTCGATGCGATGGAGCGCTGGCGCACCGATACGCTGCCGGGCTGGATCGAGCAGACGCGCAAGTACCTCCTCGAGCACGCGCTGCTGCATCCCGAGAACCCGGTCGTCCTGCCGGATCCGCGCGCCGGCACGCGCCGGCTGTCCGAAAAGCCGCTCGACACGGTCACCGAAATCCGCCTGCCCGCCGTCGACTGACGCGGTTTCTTGTTCCGGCAATCTCGCTGCCGCGCGCGTTTCATCGGCGCCGGCGAGGATGGGCGCACGTTTCCGGAGTCTCGCGCCATGAAGGCATTCGCCCCGACGTCCTCGCGGCACTACGATCATCTGTCGCCGGTGCAGGCGCTCGGCATCGTCATCGCCTGCGCGCTGGTGATCGGCGGCGGCTCGCTGATGCTGCCGTTCGGCTGAATCGCCGCCGCCACAATCCGTAACATCCGGCGCCGGTCCGCGGCCATCGGCGTCCTGTGGGCGCGTTCGGCGGCGATCTTGCCTACGCGGAGGTTGACGGACCCCCCTCGCGTCACTATCCTTCCGCGCCTCTCTCGGGGCCATAGCTCAGCTGGGAGAGCGCTACAATGGCATTGTAGAGGTCGTCGGTTCGATCCCGACTGGCTCCACCAGATTGAGTGAAGAGTTCCCTCGGTTTCGATGCGTCCCCATCGTCTAGAGGCCTAGGACACCGCCCTTTCACGGCAGTAACAGGGGTTCGAATCCCCTTGGGGACGCCAGTGAAGTGAAAGGCGACCCCCGCAAGGGGAGTGGTTCGAAAGGTAAAACGCGGAGCGGTAGTTCAGCTGGTTAGAATGCTGGCCTGTCACGCCGGAGGTCGCGGGTTCGAGTCCCGTCCGCTCCGCCATTTCGTCATCGAGCACGCAGCAACGAAGAAAACCCGCCGAGCGCGGGTTTTTTTACGCCCGGAAAATCGCGCGCGCGGCTAGTATCGAGCCTTTCCTCTCCGACCCTGCAAGGGAACACGCCATGACGACTGCGCCTCTCACGCTGTCCGGTTGCCGCCGCGCGACCGCGCTGTTGATCGCCGCCGCGATCGGCATGCCCGGACTTTCCTTCGCCGCAGCACCGGACACGATTCAGCGCGAGGTCGCCAAGCGCCACGACGAAGCCGTCAAGCGGCTGCAGGACTGGATCGCGTTGCCGTCGATCGCCGCTGAAAACCGCAATTCGCGCGAAGGCGCCGAATACATGGCGAAGCTCGCGCGCGATGCCGGGTTCCAGAAGGTCGAGATCGTCGACACGTCCGGCAAGCCGGGCGTGTTCGCGACGCTTGACGCCGGCGCCGCGAAGACCGTCGGTCTCTACTTCATGTACGACGTGAAGCAGTTCGATCCCGCCGAATGGACGTCGCCGCCGCTCGACGGAAAGCTGGTCGACAAGCCCGGGCTCGGCAAGGCGATCGTCGGCCGCGGCGCGGTCAACCAGAAAGGCCCCGAGTCGGCGTTCCTCGCGGCGCTGCACGCGATCCGCGGCGCCGGCAGGAAGGTGCCGGTCAACCTCGTGATGGTCGCGGAAGGGGAAGAGGAGATCGGATCGCCGCATATCGCCGAGCTGGTGCTTCGCCCCGACGTGCAGGCGGCCCTGGCGAAAACGATCGGCGTGTTCATGCCGTCGGCCGCGCAGGATCCCGATGGCAACGTCACCGTGTCGCTCGGCGCGAAGGGCGTCGTGGAGCTCGAGCTCGTCGCGAGCGGCGAAAAGTGGGGGCGCGGCCCGGCGAAGGACATCCATTCCTCGTTGAAGGCGATGGTGGACAGCCCGGCGTGGCGTCTCGTGAAGGCACTCGACACGCTCGTCTCGGACGACGGCAATACGATCACGATCGACAACTATCCGGCGGCGCCGCCGATCAGCGACGATGAAAGGGCGATGGTCGCTGCCGCGGTCGCCGTGCGCGACGAAGCCAGCGCGAAGAAACTGTACGGCGTGCAGCACTGGATCGACGATCTCGACTGGCAGGCGGCCAACGAACGCCTCGAGTCCCAGCCGACGGTGAACATCGAAGGGCTGGTCGCGGGCTACACGGGACCCGGCGGCAAGACCGTGCTGCCGCATCGTGCCGTCGCGAAGATCGACATGCGGCTCGTTCCGGGCATGAAGAAGGACGATGCGGTCGCCGCGCTGAAGGCGCATCTCGCGAAACGCGGATTCGGCGACATCGAGGTCAACGTCAGCGGCGGCTACGACCCGACCAGCACGAAAGCCGACGCCGCTCTGATCCGGGCGCAGGTCGCGACGTACGCGCACGACGGACTCAAGCCGACGCTGTGGCCGCGCAATGCGGGCTCGTATCCCGGCTTCGTGTTCACCGATGCGCCGCTCAAGCTCGCCTCGGGGCACTTCGGGCTCGGCCATGGCAGCGGGGCGCACGCACCGGACGAGTACTACCTGATCGACTCGACGAATCCCAAGGTCAAGGGCTACGACGGCGCCGTGATCTCGTTCGTCGAGTATCTCTACGCGCTTTCGAAGTAGGCGGCTGGCTCAGAAGAACTCCTCGAGCCAGCGCACGAACGTCTCGCGCTTGCGTGCCGGCACGCGCCGGAATGCACAGAGCAGCCGATCCTCGATCTGGTCGGTCGCATAGGAGCCCGCGTCGACGGCCGGAATGTCGTCGACATTCGGCGAAACCTTGCCGCGCCCCGTCGCGAGCCACTCGAAGGCAACGCCGCAGGACACTGCGATCTCGATCAGATGCTGGATCGTCGGCGCGGTGCCGCTCGGAAGCTCCCACTGCGCGACGGCGCTCGGGCCGACGCCGACCGACTTTGCGAGCGTCGCCTGCGTGTGCTGCGCGAGTCTGCGCGCGTGACGTATCCGGTTCGGCAGTGCGCCGGCATAGGCGCGATCGCTCGCGCGGCGTCTTTCCTTGTGCATGGCGGTCCCCCTCAGTTCCGCTGCTTCCCTCAGCGACTTTGAGCGCATTTACTCAGCCCCGCTGGGGCTCGCATCACGCTCCCGCGGCCGGCGCGAGGGCATCGACGCGGCATGACAGCGCCGCTAAGGATACGCGACTCGATTCGAACATTTTCTGCCACGAACGGCTTGGCAGAATCCCGACTTGCGGGAGGCGCGGCTGGCGGCGCTCTACGGGGCGCGATGCGTGTCGACGGAGATTTTCGTACGCGATCTGTCCGAGATCTCCTACGCGGGCATCGGACGCTGCCTGTAGCGAAAACATCCCGTCGGGCGAACCTTAGCGGCTTCGCCGAACAGAAGATCGCACGACAGTGCGGCCTGGCGCCGGTTCCGGTTTTTCCGCCGGCGCCTCACAAGAAAATGCGAATCGTCAGGGGTGATGCCGAACGGGCGTGCTCGCCACGCATTGCGACGCCATGACGATGAGTGATCCGCGAGACATCAAGATCATCGGCGACAGCTCGCCGATTCGCGATTTGCGCGGCTTCATTCCGAAGGTCGCCGCGCACGACTGCAGCGTCCTGATCCGCGGCGAGACAGGCACCGGCAAGGAACGCATCGCCGAGGCGATCCACCGCTGCAGCGCGCGCCGCGACGCGCCGCTGGTCGCCATCAATTGCGCGGCGATACCCGACACGCTGCTCGAGAGCGAGTTGTTCGGCTACGAGAAGGGCGCGTTCACCGGTGCGAACATCCGCTACGAGGGCAAGCTCAAGGCCGCCAGCGGCGGCACGCTGTTCCTCGACGAGATCGGCGACATGACGCCGCTTTGCCAGGCCAAGATCCTGCGCGCGATCGAGAACAAGGAGCTCTATCACGTCGGCAGCAGCGTGCGGCAGAGTCTCGACGTGCGCATCGTCGCCGCGACGAACCAGGATCTGCAGCCGATGCTCGCGCGCAACGCGTTCCGCAAGGACCTGTTCTACCGGCTCAACGTCGTCAGCATCCACCTGCCGCCGCTGCGCGAGCGGCGCGAGGATATCCCGCTGCTGCTCGACTACTACGTGCGCCTGTTCAACGCGCGCTTCAAGGGCTGCGTCGAAGGCTTCACGCCCAACGCGATGGCGGCGCTGCTGCGCTACGACTGGCCGGGCAACATCCGCGAGCTGCGCAACCTGATCGAGCTGATCTTCGTCGATCCGCCGCGTGTCGTTGCCTTCGACGCGCTGCCGGGCCATATCCAGGACGCGCCGCCGTCGCCGGGGCCCGCCGACGAGAAACGCGAGCTCATCGCCGCGCTCGTCGCGACGAACTGGAACAAGAGCCGCGCGGCCGAGCGCCTGCATTGGTCGCGCATGACGGTGTACCGCAAGATCGACAAGTACAACCTGCACGAAGAGCCTTAGCGCTTTCCTCCCGCGCGCTTCGCGCGGTGTCACTTCGGTGGTGACACCGCTGTAACAGCACCTGTTACAGCCGATCGCGATTCCTTCCCGTTCGTTTCCGCGCAGTTGGCGCATGCGGTGGCGTGCGGCGCGGCGTCGTCGTTGTGACAACGCCGTCTTCGGGTCGGTCGCGCGCGCGCGACTCACGTTTGCGAAAAGCGCAGACCGCGCAGCAAGTTGCGTCGACGACGACGCATGCGCGCTGCGGTTGGCATCGCGCTTGCGTTGCGCTTGCGGCAAGTCCGATGCGGGTTTGCTCGTGGATTCCCGATGCGCTTCGACGATCGACGGAATGACGTGAACGAATGGACCACGAAGAGACGAGCGCGTCCGACCCCGAGAGTGGCAAGGAAGGGCGTTACGCCAACTACTTCGAGGTCGGTCACAACGTCTTCGAGTTCGTGCTCGATTTCGGCCAGCTCTATCGCGGCGACACGGCGGCGCGCATTCACACGCGCATCATCGCCGGTCCCGCGTACGCACAGGCGCTGGGTCGCGTCCTGCAGGCCGCGCTCGAGGAATACGAACGCAAGTTCGGTCCGATCGGCGAGCCCGGCGCTCCGGAGGCGGCCGATGAGCTCGTGCTCGTCGCCGGCAAGGAGCCGGATCGCCCCGAGCCCGCCGCACCCCCTCCAACGACCGCCGCAGGAATCGAGATGAGCACCGCCCAATCCACTTCCGGTCAATCCACGTCCGGGGGCACGCCGCCGCCCGCGTCGGTCGGCGACGAGATCCAGAAGCTTCGCGACAAGGTCGCGCTGGACGAGGCCGCGATCGGCGAGCAGACGAGAACGCTCGACGCCGAGAAGCAGAAGCTGACCTTCGCCGACGCGACGCTCGCCGACATCGACGGCGCCGCCGACGAATACGCGGCGGCCGTCGGCGACATCCAGCAGCAGTGGGACGACCTGAAGACGTACCTCAAGATGCACAACGAATCGATCGATGCCGTGGTCGACGCCGACAAGGCGCGCGCCATCGAGAAGTTGGTCGGCGACTACGACAAGGCGACCGCGACGCTGTCGACGACGCTCGACCAGGCGCTGACCGCGCAGACGGCTGCGGCGACGAAACGCGACAAGGCCGTGCGCGACGCGGCCGGCCTCGAAACCGCGTTTGCCGACATCAAGGGCTACAAGGCCGCGCTCGACGCCTGGCTCGCGCGCGCCGGCGAGCTGCGCACGCAGATCGACGCGCTCGATCCGGTGCATCAGGGTGCGCGCGCGTATTTCCTGCTCAAGGAGCTCGACAAGCAGCTCAGCGCGAAGAGCTCGATCGACGACGCCGCGACCTATCGCACGGAGCTCGAGGCCAACCTGAGCGATCGCCTCAAGAGCACCGACGAGCTCGCGACCGCGACCCAGGCCGCAACGGCGGCCGACGCCGCTGCCGCGGCCGCGAAGACGGCGTACCAGGACCAGGTCGGCAAGCGCAGCGACACGCTGCTGGCCGCGATGGACGACCTCGACAAGGCCGACGAGGACCCGCCGGCGCCGCCGGCGGCCGCTGCGTAGGAGCGAGGCGTGAGCGACTACACCGTCCTCGCTGATGTCGGCGATTCGATCGTCCAGCTGCTCTGGGCCGAGATCCAGAACGATGCGCAGGTCAACCCGCTCATCGACAACCAGGACCGCATCTCGCTGCAATCGCCGTTCGAGTTGCGCAACAACAACGCGGTGCGCCTCTCGATCTATCTCTACCGCATCGTCGAGGATCCGTACACGAAGAACCAGTACCCGGTGCCCGGCACCGGGCTCAAGACACGGCGGCCGCCGCTGACGCTCGATCTGTATTACCTCGTCACGCCGCTGGTCGGCGCGCCGCGCGAGCAGCAGATCGTGCTCGGCAAGACGATGCAGGTGCTGTACGACCATGCTGTCCTGTCGGGTACCGATCTCGCCGGCTCGCTCGCCGGCAGCGACATCGCGATCCGCGTCGTCCTGAATCCGGTGACGCTCGAGGAGACGACGCGGGTCTGGCACGCGCTCGAGATGAGCTATCGCCTGTCGATGTGCTACGCGGTGCGCGTCGCGTTCGTCGACTCGACGCTCGAGCGCTTCGGGCCGCCCGTCGTCGAGAAGACGTCCACGCACGGCGAGGTCGCGCATGCCTGAGATCGTCAACGCCGATCCGGACGTCGGCACGCTCCGCGCCGACTTCGTGCTGCTGCTCGGCGACGCCTTCACGAAGGCGCCGGGCTGGCAGGGAACCGTGCTCGTGACGATGGCCGGGCTGCCCGAGTCACGGCCGTACGTGCCGCTCGTCGTCAAGGGCGAGCAGGGTGCCTTCGTCTTTTCGGGTCTCAAGGCCGGCAACTACACGTTCCAGGCGCGCAGCCATCCGGACACGCCGTATTACGAGCCGGTCGACTTCGCCGTGACGCTGCCGTTCGGCACGCCGACGTGGCCGGCCTTTCCGGACGTCGCGCTCGCCGACCAGACGCTGCCGCTCGACGATGCCGCGCAGCCTGCGGCCTATCGCGCGCAGCGCGCGCTCACGCTCCTGAAGCCGGCGCGCGCCTATCCGTTTCCGTCCGACGCGACGCTGCTGCGCGGCACGGTCACGCACGCGGGCAACGCGCTCGCGGGCGCGACGGTCGAGCGCGTCGCCGACGGCATCGGCGCGACGACCAATGCGGACGGCGAGTACGTGCTGAGCTTCCCGCTCGTCGCGGGCCGCAAGCAGACCTTCGGGCTCAAGGTGAGCCATCCGCAGCAGGGCGCCAAGAACGTCAACACCGACATCGAGCGCGGCACGACCGTCGTCGCCGATTTCGCTTTGCCTTAACCAGACGAGGAGACCACCATGCCCGAATATCTGTCACCGGGCGTATACGTCGAAGAAGTCGACACCGGCAACAAGCCGATCGAGGGCGTCGCCACCAGCACCGTCGGGTTTCTCGGCGTCGCCGAGCGCGGGCCGCGCGAGCCGATGCTCGTCACGAGCTTCACCGAGTACGCGCGCCTGTACGGCCGCTACAACAAGCCGTCCGTGCTCGCCTACGCGGTCGAGGGCTTCTTCCTCAACGGCGGCAAGCGCTGCTTCATCGCGCGCGTCGCATCGAAGACGGCGGTCGCGGCGAAGAAGGCGTCGGCGAACCTGACCGTCTCGGCGATCGGCCCCGGCACGTGGGCCAACAATCGCGTCGCGTTCAAGATCTCGGCCTGTGGCCAGGAAGATCCCAACCAGCCGGCGACGCAGCAGATGTTCCGACTGACGGTGATGTTCTGGGACGCGCGCGTGAACCTGCCGCAGCCGATCGTCGATCCGACCGACATCACGAAGCTGACCGATCCGAACCGGCGCGAGCCGACGATCATCGAGCAGTACGACAATCTCTCGACCGACCCGCTGTCGACGAGCTTCTGCGAGCGCCAGATCAACGGCGCGTCGGCGATCGTCACGGTCGCGCTCGCGGGCAACAACCGCCCCGGCAACACCAACGCGCTGCAGCTCCTCGCCGGCGGCACCGACGGCGCGGCGCTCGACCTCACCGACTTCAAGGGCGATCCGACCGCGTTGCCGGGCACCACGACGGGGCTGCTCGCATTCCAGGAAATCGACGAGATCGCGATCCTGTGCTGCCCGGACGAGTATTACCCCGGTCCGACGTCCGGAAAGATCGCCGGCGACCTCGTCGCGCAGTGCGAGCTCCTGAAGGACCGCTTCGTCATCTTGCAGGCGTCGAACGCCGCCGTGCCGGTGCAGAACATCTTCCCGAGCCAGGCGACGAAGTACGCGGCGTACTACTACCCGTGGATCAACATCACCGATCCCGTGACCGATCAGGCGCTGCAAATTCCGCCGGGCGGGCACGTCGCCGGCATCTACGCGCGCAGCGACACCGAGCGCGGCG
>DATFRS010000239.1:0-16783 GCA_035263065.1 Rhodanobacteraceae bacterium | reverse complement strand
ATTCCGACAAGCCGCCGATGCTGATGTGGAGCGAAGCGGCCTCGTACGAAATCACGCGAAACTGGCGCGTCGCGTTCCTGCTGCCGTCGCTGCTCGCGGGTTTGCTGACGCTCGGCCTCACCTACGACCTCGGCCGGCGGTTCTGGAACCACAAGGCGGGCCTCTTCGCGGCGACCGCCGTGCTGTTCGTGTTCCAGTTCATGTACCAGGTCAAGCGCGCGCAGATCGACCCTTACGTGATGGGCTGGATCACGCTCGCGAACTGGGGCCTGCTCCTGCATTTCCTGCGCGGGCCGAACTGGCGCGCGTACTGGCTCGGCTGCTTCGCGGCCGGCGTCGGCGTGATCACGAAGGGCGTCGGCATCCTCGCGCTCCTGATGTTCGTGCCGTATCTCTTCGCGCGCCTGCGCGGGTGGGAGGGCGTGACGCGCACGACGCGCTCGGGCCTCAACTGGCTCGGCGGCATCCTCGCGTTCCTCGCGCCGATCCTCGCCTGGGGTCTCAGCGTGCTCATCGTCGCGAAGTCGCGCGGCACGCCGGAGTACGCGGCGTACGTCAACGATCTTTTCTTCCGGCAGACCGCGGGACGCTATTCCGGCTCCTGGTCGCATCCGCAGCCGTTCTACTACTACGTGCCGATCGTGCTGTTCAACTGGTTCCCGATGTCGCTCGCGTACATCGGCGCGGTGCCGCAGTGGTGGCGCGACCTCAAGGCGCGCGAGGCGCGCATCCTGCTGCCGCTCGGCTGGACCGCGCTGATCCTGATCTTTTTCAGCATCCCGGTCGGCAAGCGCGACGTGTACCTCATGCCCGCGATCCCGATGGTCGCGCTCGCGATGGCGCCGTATCTCGAGGCGATGGCCGCGAAGCGCTGGCTGCGCAACACGGCGTTCGCGATCGTCGCGATCGGCGGCGTCGCGATCGTCGTTGCCGGGTTGTGGGCCGCGTACGGCAACTCGCCGGCGGCCGAGCGCTTCATCGAGCAGCGCGAGCTCGACGATCTCGGCCACATGGTCTGGGGCATGGTCATCGCGATCGGCGCCGCGTTCCTCGTCGCGGCCGCGTGGTTCCGTCCGCGTCGCGGCGTGCACGCCTTGCTCGCCGGCATCGGCGCGCTGTGGCTGATCTGGAGCTTCTGGTCGTATCCGCTGCTCAACGATTCGAGCTCGGCGAAAGGCGTCATGCATCGCGCGCGCGCGCTCGCCGGCCCCGGCATCGAGATCGGCCTCGTCGCGTGGAAGGAGCAGAACCTCCTGATGGCCGACGGTCCCGTGCGCGAGTTCGGCTTCGTCAATCCGTGGGACCGGCAGCTCGCCGAAGCGATCGCGTGGCAGGCCGAGGATCCCGCGAAGCGCCCGCTCTTCATGCTCGAGGACGTGCTCGGCCGCTGCGTCGATCGCGACAAGGCGACGCTCGTCGGCCACGCGAACCGGCGCGAATGGTGGCTCGTGCCGAGCACGGCGCTCGTCGCGGGCTGCGTGCCCGACGCGGGCATGGACGTCGAGCAGCAGAAGCAGGACGCGCCGACGAACTAGCGCTCGACCGGCACCAGCCGCTCGAGCTGCTCCAGCATGCGCCTGTACAGCCGGTGCGTGCGATAGCGGTTGATGCCGCGGCTCATCGACGACACCGGGATCGCGTGCTTCTCGCCGAAACCGTCGATCATCACGAGGCGCGGACCGCCGCGGGAGTCGCTGCCGTAGACGATGTTCCACGCGTGCATGTCGCCGACGATGACGTTCGCGTCGAGCAGGCCCTTGAGGAATTGCCCGAGCGCGGTCTCGAGCTCCGGCGTGAAGCCGCGCCGGCCGTAGACCGCGGCGAGCGTCGGCGCGAGCGCGCCTTCGCCGTCGACGACTTTCTCCGACACGAGCCCGAGCCCGAGATCGGTCTCGACGACGCCGAGCATGCGCGCGATCGGCGCGTCGACCTCGGGCGCGCGCGCGCGGGCGCCGATGTACTCCTTGAGCTCGCGCAGGTAGCCGACGTAGTGCCGGGTGCGCGGCAGCCGCTTGTGCCAGCGGCGCGGTCCGTTCCAGCGCGAGGCGACCGCCTCGGGGCGCATGATCTTGATCAGCTCGCCCTCGTGCTCGGGATGCTGGAAGACGTTGCGCAGGTGCCCGACCGCGAGCGGTGCGGCGGACGCAAGGGCCAGCGGCGGCGCGGTCGGCGAGTCGGTCGGCATGCCGCTATCGTAACCGCTCAGCCGAGCTCGTCGATGTTGCGCGGCCAGTCGTCGTGCAGGAACCGCGACAGCGCGCGGTCGGCGAGGATGCGTCCACCGGTCTGGCAGCGCGCGCAGTAGTTCGTCTCGTTGTCGGCGTAGACGATGCGCTGCACGGGCGAGCCGCAGACCGGACAAGGCTTGCCGTAGCGGCCATGCACGGCCATCTCGTCGTGGAACGCGGTGACCTTTTCGGGGAACTTGCCGCCGGCCTGCGCGGCGAGCCGCGCCTTCCACGCGAGCAGCGTCTTCCGCGTCGCGTCGAACAGCGTCGCGACGTCGGCATCGGTGAGCTTCGAGGTCAGCGCGAGCGGCGACAGCTTCGCCGCGTGCAGGATCTCGTCCGAGTACGCGTTGCCGATGCCGCTGAAGATGTGCGGATCGGTCAGCGCGCGCTTCAGCGTGTGATTGCGTGCACGCAGCGCCTGCGAAAATTCCGCGAGGTCGATCGCGAACACGTCGCGGCCGCCGGGATCGAGCGCCGCGAGCCCGGCATCGCCTTCGACGACATGCAGCGACGCGCGGCGTTTCGTGCCGGCCTCGGTGAGATGGAGCGAACCGTCGTCGAACTCGAACGTCGCGAGCACGTTGCGCGGCTCGCGCGCGGCGCCGGCGTCGCGCCAGTGGAGTCGGCCCGCAATCATGAGATGGATCACGAGGAACAGCCCGCCTTCGAGCCCGACCACGATGCGCTTGCCGATGCGGCGCAGGTTCGTCACGCGCCGCCCGGCCGTCGCGTCGAGCGGCGGCACGGCGGTCCTCAGCAGGAACGGATTCTTGAGCCGGACGCGCGCCAGCACGTGGCCGTCGATGCGCTCGCCGAGCGCCTCGAGGTAGACCTCGATGTCCGGAAACTCCGGCATTGCCGCGCGGCGTCAGCGGCGCCCGCCGATCTCGTCGATGTGTCGCAACATATCGGCGGGATCCTCGAACACGCGATACGCGCCGCCGCGCTCGAGCTCTTCGGACGCGTAGCCGCCGGACAGGAGCCCGATGCCGAGCGCTCGGGCGCGCCGCGCGGCGAGCATGTCCCAGACGCTGTCGCCGACGACCGTCGACGTCTCGATCGCGACGCCGAGCTTCTTCGCCGCCGCGAGGAAGAGATCGGGATCGGGCTTGGCGTAGCGCACTTCGTCGCGGGTCACGATCGGCACGCGGTCGAAATCGACGCCGAGCGTTTCCAGCACGGGCCGCGCGGTTTCCATGCGCCCGCTGGTCGCGATCGCCCACGGAATGCGCGCCTCGGTGAGATGCGCGACGAGCTCGCGCGCGCCCGGCAGCGGGCGGATCGCGCGCGAGCGGCGGTTGTACGCCTCCGCGTGCGTGCGGCGCAGGCGCTCGCCGCGTGCGGCGTCGATCTCGAAGCCGCTTTCGCGCAAGAGGATGTTGGTCATGAGGCCGCCGCTCATGCCGATCTTGCGATGGATGCGCCAGACCGAGAGCGGAATGCCTTCGCTTTCGAGCGCCTCCTGCCAGGCCAGCACGTGCTGGTAGACGCTGTCGACGAGGGTGCCGTCGAGGTCGAAAAGGAATGCCGTTTGCGACGTATCCATGTGCTCGTGCGTCCTGTCCTGAGGCGAAGCGTCCATGGTAACCGCATGGGCGGCCGCGCCGCGTTGCGATGGGGTACGCTTCGCATCCCTCCGGGCTCGACAATACACCGTGGATTCGACGACCGAGGCCGCCGCCGGCGGCCACCTGCGCGGCATCGTCAGCATGCTCATCGCAGTGGCTGCGTTCTGCGTGATGGACGCCAGCATGAAGGTGCTGACGCCGCACTATCCGCCGATGCAGGTCACGTCGCTGCGCGGCCTGACCTCGCTGCCGCTGGTGATCGTGTGGGCGCTCGTCGACGGCGGACCGCTGCAGCTCGTGCGCGTGCGCTGGCCGCTGCACCTCCTGCGCGGCGTGCTGTCGGTCGTGATGCTGGCCGCGTTCGTGTACGGCATCCGGCTCCTGCCGCTCGCCGAGGCGTATTCGCTGTTCTTCGTCGCGCCGCTCCTGATCACGGCGCTCGCCGGGCCGGTCCTCAAGGAGACCGTCGGCTGGCGGCGCTGGCTCGCGATCGCAATCGGCCTCGGTGGCACGCTGATCGTGCTGCGGCCGACCGGGCAGGGCATGCTGTCGATCGGCGGCCTCGCGATCATCCTGGCGGCCGTCGGCTACGCGCTTTCGGCGATCACGGTGCGCGTGCTCGGGCGCACCGACACGACGCAGAGCATGGTCTTCTGGATGATGGCGATGCTGACGGTATTCTCCGTCGCGCTGGCCTGGAACGCCTGGGTTCCGCTCGATCCCGCGCACTGGAAGCCGATCGTGATCCTCGGGCTCAGCGGCGCGATCGGCCAGTACGGCATCACCGAGGCGTTCCGCCGCGCGCCGGCATCGGTGATCGCGCCGCTCGAATACACGGCGCTGATCTGGGGTCTCGCCGCGGACTGGTTCCTCTGGGGCACGCTGCCCGACCGCTGGATGCTCGTCGGCGCCGCCGTGATCGTCACGTGCGGCCTCTACCTGCTGCGCCGCGAGCGCGTCCACGTCGAGGCCGAGCATCCGTAGCTGCGGACGCTAACCTACAGGCATGACCGAACGGAGCTATCGATTCGGACGCTTCCGCGTACTCGCCGCGACGCGCGAGCTTCGCGACGGCGACGCGCACGTCGATCTCCCGGCGCGCGCGTTCGACTGCCTCGTCTACCTGATCGAGCATCGCGACCGCGCCGTCGGCCGCGACGAGCTGATCGCTGCGGTGTGGGGCCGTGCCGACGTCAGCGAGGCGCTGCTCAACCACACGATCCTCAGGATCCGCCGCGTGCTCGGCGACGGCGAAGCGATCCGCACGGTGCCGCGCTTCGGCTATCGCTGGGCGGGCGCGATCGAATCGGATGAGCCGCCGCCTGCGCCCGAAACCGCAATGCCGGTGCGGTCGAAGCTTCGCCGGGTGATCGCGCTGGCCGTACTCGCGATCGCTTCGATCGCCATCGCCTTCGTGCTGCATCGTCCGGCGACTACGCCAAACGTAGAGACGGCGAAACTCGAACCCGCGCCCGAAACCGCGCTGCCCGCGCTCGTGCTGCCGGCGAAGGTCGACGCGCCGGACGACTGGGCGTGGCTGCGCTTCGGCGTGATGGATCTCGTCGCGAATCGCCTGCGCAACGGTGCGCTGCGCACGGCGCCGAGCGAGAGCGTCGTCGCGATGCTGAAGCAGCGCGGCGCGAGCGACGGCGACGCGCTGCTCGACGACGCGTCGCTCGGATCGATCGCGGCGCTGCGCATCCTGCCGCGCGTGCGCTTCGAGCAGGGGCGCTGGACCGTCGCGCTCGACGCGGCCGGCATGCAGCGGCGCTTCCAGGTCGACGCAGAAGGCACCGATCCGATCGCCGCGGCGCGCGAAGCGTCGAACCGGTTGCTCGCGAAGCTCGGCCACACCGCTGCCGGCGCGACGGACGTCTCGCCTGCGCTCGACGATCTCATGCAGCGCAGCGGTGCCGCGATGCTCGCCGACCAGCTCGACCAGGCGCGAAAGCTCATCGCCGACGCGCCGCCGGAGTTGCGCGACGCGCCGCCGCTGCAGCAGCGCATGGCGCAGATCGAGCTTCGCGCCGGCGAGTACGACGCGGTCGAGCGGCGTCTGCTCGCGCTGGTCGACCGGCTCGACAAGGATCGCGACGCGGCGCTGCGCGCGCGTGCGCTGATCACGCTGGCGTCGTCGTACGTGCGCCGCGATCAGTTCGACAAGGCCGACGAGGCGTATGCCGAAGCGATCGCGCTGCGCGGCAAGGCGAAGGATCCGGAGGTGCTCGGCATCGCGTATCTCGGGCGCGGCATCGTGCTCGCGCAGCGATCGCGCTTCGACGAGGCCGTCGCGGAGCTCGGCCGCGCGCGCATCGAGCTCGAGACGGCGGGAGATCCGCTCGGCGTCGCGCAGGTCGAGGTCAACCTCGGCGATTTCCAGGCGATGCGACACCGGCCCGCGGACGCATTGCCGCTGCTGAAGAACGCGGCACAGCGCTTCGAGCAGCTCGGCGCGCGCGAGGGCCGCGTCTACGCGCTGACCGGCATCGCCGCGGTCGAGCGCGCGTTGCTCGATCCCGCCGCCGCGCTCGCGACGACGGACCGCTTCTGGCCGCCGGAGTCGAGCACGAGCAACCCGCGCATGCAGGGCACCGCGACGCGGGCGCGCATCGAGGCGCTCGTCGCGAACGGCAAGCTAGGCGACGCCGAAACGCTGATCGAGCGCATCCGCGCCGCGTCCGATCCGAAGCGCGATGCCGCGTTGCGCATCCAGAACGAGGCGATCGCCGCGCGCGTCGCGATGCTGCGCGGCGATGCCGCCGGCGCGGCGCGCCTCGCGGCGCAGGCGCTGACGCCGGCGCTGCGCGACAGCGACAGGGCGCTCTACACCGCGACGCAGGTGCTGGCCGCGGCGGCGCTCCGCGGGAGCGACATGGCCGGCGCGGCGTCCGCCGTCGCGCGCCTTCGCGGCTGGGCGGCGGAGGCGGGCGACGACTGGACGAAATTCGAAGCCGCGCTCGCCGCCGCCGCGCAGGCTTTCGCCGACGACCGCCGCGACGAGGGCCTACGCGGCTTCGCCGACGCGATGCAGTCGGCCGAGCGGCTCGCGGTCCCCGACGACCTCGTCGCGGCCGGCGCGGCGTACGCGGACGCGCTGATCGAGATCGGCCACCTCGATGAGGCGCGCTCGGTCGCCGGCCGCATCGGCACCTGGGCCGACCGCGATCCGCGCGCGGCGTGGACGCAGGTGCGCCTGTTCCGGGCGCTCGGGCTCGCCGACGCCGAGAAGGGCGCCCGGGTCGTCGCCGTGAAGCTCGCCGGCGAGGGCAAGGCGCCGGCCGACCTCGCCGACACCGCCGCGACAGCGCGCTGAGCGGCCTGCTACATCGTCAGGACATCGCCTGCGCATCGAAGGCGCATGCGCCGTGCGGGCGTCGACGTCGAGAATTTCACCGCTCGCAGCCGAGGGGCTGCCGCATTCGCACGTCCACTACTGAGAGCGCACAATGACGAAGGTGAGAGAGGCGATTCTTTCGATCGGGTTCCTGATGGCGGCCGGTCCGCTGGCGGCGCAGACCACCGTGGTCGGTTTCGAGAACGGCGGCGAAGGCTGGGACGGCAACGGCACGGTCGAGCCCGACGGCGGCAATCCGGACGCGAACTTCCATTTCCTGATCGAGAACTTCGGCATCGAGGCGCGCAACGACTCGAATCCGGCGTTCATCGGCGACATGACCGCAAGCGGCGAGATCACCGTCGGCATCGACGTGCTGACCCACTCGATCACGTTCGAGGGCGCCGAAGTCACGCGCAACCTCATCGTCGAGTTCCGCAGCCACTCACTTGCGCAGGACGGCTATCCGTGGACGTCGGTCTGGTTCAACCTCGGCACGTTGTCGGCGAGCCCGGAGTGGAGCACCTACCAAACCACCTTCACGCCGTCGTCGACGGAGCTTCCGGCCGGGTGGGGCGGCTACGGCGCCGAGGATCCGGTGACGTTCGAGCCGATGCTGCCGCCCGGCGTGACGTTCGCCGACGTCATGGCGACGACCGACGAGCTCGCGTTCACGACGTACGAGCCCGGCTGGTTCTATGGCTTCACGGTGTTCGACGTGCGCTACGACAACGTGTTCATCGATCACGCCGACGGCGGAACGGACGTTGTGTTCACGAACGGCTTCGACGAGTAGTCGTTACGGCAGCGCTTGGCTTTACCTAAGTAAAGTCTCGCAAAGGTCGCGCGCGCCAGGCATTTGCTGAAGCAAAGCACCGGCGCGCGGATCGCGCCGCGCGACGCGCACTTGCGTCGCGCGTTCAGCCTTTCGACGGATGCAATTAGGCCCTCGGGCTTAGTCCAAACGTCACTGTCTCCTCGCGGCGCCGGACTGGCATAAGGCGGCCGTTGCGCCGCGCCCATTGGGGGGAACGGCGTCCTGTCCCGAGGATGTCCATGAAAACGATAAAGATCGTGCCGGGTGCGCTCGCGCTCGCCATCGCGAACCTGCTCGCCGTTCCCGCTCATGCCGAAGACGCAGCGCCGGCCGACCAGGCGACGGAGCTGCCGAAGGTCGAAGTCCGCGGCCAGAACCGCGACGACACGCGCCCGAAGCTGCAGCACATCATGAAGGAGGTCGACGGTCCGCTGATCACGGTGACCAAGAAGACCTCGATCACGAAGGTCGACAACATCCCGACCGTCGTCGACAACAACCTGCGCGATCTGTTCGCGCAGACGCCGGGCCTCTTCTATTCCGAGCAGCAGTCGCCGGGCCAGCTGAATCTTTCGTACCGCGGCATCGGCAATCCGCAGGAATCCGAGTTCGTCACGGTGCTGCTCGACGGCATCCCGCTCGAAGGCGACTGGATCGGCTTCCCGACCGTGTACACGTTCCCGCTGCCGCAAACGCTGCAGGAAGTGCAGCTGATCCGCGGCGGCAGCTCGCTGCTGTATGGTCCGGAGCCGCCGCCGACGGTCAATCTCGTGAGTCGCAAGCCCGTCGCCGACCGCGAGCTCGCCGGCTACACCGAGAACGTCGTCGGCAGCAACTCGATGTTCGGCACGTTCAACGAGATCTCGGGCACGAACGGCCAATGGGACTATCTCGCCGACGCGCACTACCGCAAGGACGACGGCGAGCGCGAGAACGGCGATTCGCGGCTCAAGGGCGCCGACCTCCACATCGGCTTCCGCCCGAGCGACATGGACTACTACGCGATGGATTTCCACGCGTACATGCTCAACACCGGCGATCCCGGCAAGCTCAACATCACCCAGTTCAAGCAGGACGAAGACACGACCACGACGCCGTACAACCGGCTCTGGACCGACCGCTACGTGCTGAGCTTCCTCAACGAGCACCACTTCGACGCCGACACGGAGCTCGTCTCGAAGCTCTGGACCGGCTACCAGGATCAGGCCTCGCGCTCGCAGGACCGCGCGCCGGCGACGACGTCGACGCTGCAGGACGAGCAGTTCCGCTTCACCGGCATCGACGCGCGCCTCGTGCATCACTGGGATCGCGGCAACGCGTTCACGATCGGCACGACCGCGTACTGGTCGGACGCGCCGTTCCGCCAGTGGACCGATCCGACGTTCACGCCGGACCGCTACGACCGCGACGGCACGCCGCGCCTGCGCCAGCAGCGCTCGACCGAGTACAACGCGCTGTTCGCCGAGAACGTGTTCCGCTTCGAGGGCGGCTGGCACTTCGTGCCGTCGGTGCGCATCGAGCGCGAGGAAGTCGACATCGACGAATCGATCAAGCCGGCGAACCTGACGCGCGATCTCGTCGATCGCACGGTCACGCACTGGGTCCCGCTGTTCGGCCTCGGCTTCGGCAACGACTTCGGCCGCGGCAACGAGACGTACTTCAACGTGTCGCAGGGCTGGCGCCCGGTGCGCTACTTCGACATCGGCTCGCCGTTCGGCAACACCGCGGCGGGCGACATCAACGATCCCGATCCGACGCACGTGCTGTCGTGGGAAGCGGGCGTGCACGGCACGCCGCTCGACGGCCTCTTCTACGACGCGAGCCTGTTCTGGATCGACGTCAAGGACCGCATCGAGAGCCAGCCGGCCGGTCCGGATGCGCCGCCGAACAACACGATCAACGTCAACACCGGCGACACGCGTCACCGTGGCTTCGAAGGGCAGATCGACTACGACTTCCTCGCCGCGCGCGATCCGAAGTCGACGCAGCACCTCTCGGTGTTCGCGACGGTGAGCCTGCTCAACGCCGAGTTCACGTCGACGCACAACCCGGCGGTCAAGGTCGGCAATCATCCGGCGTTCTCGCCCGACTATCTCGCCCGCGTCGGCGTCGCCTATCGCGAGGACAAGAAGCTCAAGCTCGCGCTGTCGGTCGTGTCGGTCGCGGACCAGTACTTCCAGGATTCGAACAAGCCGTCGACGGCGGCGGACGGCACGATCCTCGTGCCGGCGAAGGTGCCGTCGTACACGCTGGTCGACCTTTCCGGCGACTGGTGGGTGCTGCCGCAGGTGCGCCTGCTCGGCGGCGTGCAGAACCTCACCGACAAGAAGTACTACAACCGCGTCTTCTCGAACGGCATCGACCCCGGCACGGGGCGCACGTTCTACGTCGGCGCGGCGTACGAGTTCTGATTTCAGCGCACGCGGACGGCCGGCTCGACCGGTCGTCCGCCTTTTTTCGTTCCGCGGGAAACGCCGGAGACGCTACACTCGCCGGCGTGGACCCTTCCGAAACCTCCGCACCGGCTCCCGCGTTTCCCGAGCTCGAGCCCGGCGAAGCGCGCATCCTGGGCTCGCTGATCGAGAAGGCCGCGATCACGCCAGAGGCGTATCCCTTGACGATCAACGCGATCGTCGCGGCATGCAACCAGAAGACGAGCCGCGAGCCCGTCATGCACCTCGAAACCGGCGCCGTCGCGAACCTGCTGCGGCGCATGGAAGAGCGCGGGCTGGTCAAGGTCGCGCCGGCCTCGCAGCGCGCGATCCGCTACGAGCATCGCTTCGATGCGATCTACGGCGTCACCGCGCGCCAGCGTGCGGTGCTTTGCGCGCTGCTGCTGCGCGGCGCGCAGACGCTTTCGGAGCTGCACACGCGCACCGAGCGCCTCACCGATTTTCCCGGCGTCGACGACGTGCGCGACACGCTCGACCGCCTGATCCAGCGCGAACCTGCGCTCGCCGTGCGCATTCCGCGCGGGCCCGGGCAACGCGAAGATCGCTACATGCATCTCCTCGGCGGTCCGGTCGACGTCGCCGCGCAGGTCGAGGCGCTCGCGCGTCCGGCTGCATCGCGCGCGGAGGGGCTCGAGGAACGCGTGGCGCAGCTCGAAGACGAAGTCGCGACGCTGCGCGACGAGCTGGCCGGGCTTCGCGCACGTCTGGACGGCGCGGAGTAGCTCCGGCGTGCGCTTCGTCCTCGCGTTGCTGCTGCTGATTCCGCTCGCCGCGGCGCACGCGCGCGACCGCACCGCGCCGAATGTCGGCAGCACGGAGTTCGGCACGCTCGAAGGCGCGGACTACCGCATCGATGTGCCGCCGGCCTGGAACCAGGGCCTCGTCGTGTTCTTCCACGGTTACGCGGTCACGCCGGTCACGTTCGCGAAGGACGAGCCGATCTCGCCGATGTTCGACGGGCTCCTGTCGCGCGGGTTCGCGGTGATCCAGTCGGCCTACTCGGCGACCGGCTGGGCGATCGAGGAAGCGACCGTCGACACCGAGCGCCTGCGCAAGGCGTTCGTCGACAAGCACGGCGCGCCGAAGCAGACGATCGTCATGGGCATGTCGATGGGCGGCACGCTGACGGCGATGGCGATCGAGAGCCATCCGGAGCTGTACGACGGCGCCCTGTCGCTCTGCGGCGCGCTCGAGCCGAGCGACCGGCTCATGCAGCGCGACTTCGCGCTCGTTGCGGCGTTCGATCACTACTATCCCGGCATCGTCGGTCCGCTCGTGCCGGTGTCGAAGGATTTCCTGCCGACCGACAAGTTCATCGCGAAGATCCGCGCCGCATTCCGCGCGAATCCAGCCGGCGCGAACGCGATCCTCGCGTGGTACGGCGTCGGCGACGGCTCGACGCTCGCCGACGTCGTCGCGTTCAACGTGTACGAGATCCGCGAGATGCAGGAACGCATGCACGGCAATCCGTTCGGCAACGCGGACTACGTGTACACGGGCTCCGGCGACGACTTCGCGCTCAACGCCAACGTCAAGCGCTACCGCGCCGACGCCGCGGCGGCCGAGCGCATGGCGCGCTTCTACACGCCGACCGGCAAGTTGACGCGTCCGTTCCTCGCGCTGCACGACTCCGGCGATCCGCTGGTGCCGGCATCGAGCGCATTCGAGTACGCGCTCACCGTGCAGCGCGCCGGTCGCGGCGACAGCTTCGTGCAGCGGTTCGTCAACAAGAAGGGCCACTGCGTCTTCACGCCCGACGAGATCGATCGCGCGTTCGGCGAGCTGCTCGGCTGGATCCGCGACGGCAAGCGTCCCGCGTCCGGTCTGCTGCGATAGCGCCCGACCCCGGGCCGCCTCTCGGCCGCCTGCTAAACTGCGACGTTCACGCCTCGTGGGGACGGCGCGTGGGCAGACGTCATTCCTGGGGACCATCGACGCAATGAGCGGCAAGGCAGACTCGCTGAAGACGATTTTCTACGCGCTCGGCGCCAACTTCGCGATCTTCGTCGCCAAGCTCGCGGCGGCGATCGTCACGGGCTCGGGCGCGATGACGGCCGAAGCGGTGCACTCGCTCGCCGACTGCGGCAACCAGGGCCTCCTGCTGCTCGGTATCCAGAGTGCGAAGAAGCCCGCGTCGGCGGAACACCCGCTCGGCCACGGCAAGGCCGTGTATTTCTGGTCGTTCCTCGTCGCGCTGATGCTGTTCAGCGTCGGCGGCGCGTTCTCGCTGTACGAAGGCGTGCACAAGCTGCTCGAACCGCAGCCGATCCGGTTTCCGCTGATCGCGATCGCCGTGCTCACGTTCGGCGTCGTCGCCGAAAGCTTCTCGATGTGGGGCTGCATGCGCGAAGTGAACAAGGCGCGCGGCGCGCGCAGTCTCTGGCGCTGGTTCCGCGAGAGCCGACAGAGCGAGCTGATCGTGATCTTCGGCGAGGATCTCGCCGCGCTGCTCGGTCTCGTGTTCGCGCTGATCGCCGTCGTGCTGACGATGCTGACCGGCAACTCGGTGTTCGACGCGATCGGCACGCTCGCGATCGGCGTGCTGCTCATCGTCGTCGCGGTGTTCATCGCCGTCGAGGTCAAGGCGCTCCTGATCGGGCAGAGCGCCGACGCCGAGCTCGACGACGCGATCCGCGCGTTCCTCGAGGCGCGTCCCGAAGTCGTGCGCGTGTTCAACCTCATTACGCTGCAGCTCGGGCCGGACGTGATGGTCTCGATCAAGGCCGAGATGCTGCCGGACGCGACCGCGCTCGATCTCATCAATTCGGTCAACGCGGTCGAGCGCGCCATGAAGGAGCGCTTCCCGGAAATCCGCTGGTCGTTCTTCGAGCCCGACATCGCCGACTGACATGGACGCGCCCGCCGTCGCCCGCGACCGCAGCCGCGCGCTGTTCTGGCTCGGCTACGCGGCGTTCTGGGTCGGGCTCGGCACCTGGCTCGGCATCAACGTCGTCATCGGGCATCGCAACAGCGGGCAGCCGATCGAAGCGTGGGAGCCGCTGACGTGGGAGCTTTCGAGCACGCTGACGCTCGCCGTGCTCGCCGCGCTCGTCTATCGCTACGAGCGGCGGTTCCCGTTGTCGGGACCGGGCTGGGCCGGCCGCCTGCCGTTGCACGTTCCGACGGCCATCCTGTTCTCCGCCGTGCACACGCTCGGCATGGTCGGCATCCGCAAGCTCGTCTACACGATCGCCGGCGCGCACTACGACTTCGGCGATCCCTGGCTCGGCTTCGCGTACGAGCTGCAGAAGGACCTCATCACCTACGCGATCATCGTGCTCGGCTGCATCGCGATCCGTGCCGTGCGCGCGCGGCGCGAGCGCGAGCTCGCCGTGATCCGGCTCGAGCGCGACCTCAGCGAAGCGCGCCTCGCGCAGCTCACGGCGCAGATCGAGCCGCATTTCGTCTTCAACACGCTCAACGCGATCTCGAACCGCATGCACGAGGACGTCGAGGCGGCCGACCGCATGATCTCGGCGTTCGCGGAGCTCCTGCGCGCCGCACTCGCCGAATCAGGCAGCGCGCATGTCCGCATCGAGGACGACGTGGTCTGGCTCGAACGTTATTTCGAGCTGATGCGCGAGCGCTTCCGCGAGCAGGTCCGGACGCGCATCGTGCTCGATCCGTCCGCGGCCGGCGCGCGCATCCCGCGCCTCCTGTTGCAGCCGCTCGTCGAGAATGCGTTCGCGCACGGCCTGAAGTCGGGGCACGGGCGCGTCGACGTCGACATCCGCGCCGCCGACGGCCGCCTGCGCTGCACGATCGAGGACGACGGCGCCGGGCTCAAGCCCGGCTTCGCGCCCGGCGTCGGGCTCGGCAACGTCAGAAGCCGGCTCGCGCTGCTGTATCCGAACGATCACCGCTTCGACATTGCGCCGCGGCCGGGCGGCGGCACGCGCGTCGCGATCGACCTGCCGCTGGTGGCGCATGGCTGATGTCCGCGTCGTCATCGTCGAGGACGAGCCGCCGGCCCGCGCGAAGCTCAAGCGCATGCTGGCCGAGCACGACGGCCATCGCGTCATCGCCGAGGCGGGCGACGTCGCCGGCGGCCTTGCGGCGCTGCGCAGCGAGAAGCCCCATCTCCTGTTCCTCGACATCAAGCTCGGCGGCGGCAGCGGCTTCGACGTGCTGACGCGTGCCGCACCGCCGTATCCGCTGATCGTGTTCACGACCGCGCATCACGAGCATGCGCTGCGCGCTTTCGAATACGCCGCGCTCGACTATCTCCTGAAGCCGTTCGACCGGGAGCGCTTCGCGCGCACGCTGCAGCGTGTCGGCGAGCGGCTCGCCGAGGCGGACGCCGATGCCGGCGAGGAGCGCCTGCGCAAGCTCGGCCGCGCGCTCGACGCGACGCCGCGCCTGTGCCGCATCATCGTGCACGAGCGCGGCCGCTCGCTCGTCGTGCCGATCGGCGAGGTGTCGCGGCTCAGCGCCGCCGGCAACTACGTCGAGGTGCACACGGCGGCGAAGCGGCATCTCGTCCGCGCCACGCTGTCGCGGCTCGCGCAGCGGCTCGATCCTGCCGAGTTCCTGCGCGTGCATCGCTCGCATCTCGTGCGTGCCGATGCGATCCGCGAGATCGCGCCGTGGGCGCACGGCGATCTCCGGCTGACGCTCAAGGACGGCAGCGAGTTGATGCTGAGCCGCCGCTACCGCAGCCTCCTGCCCGAGAACTGGCAGCAGATGTAGCTCGTTCGCGAACCGCTGTTCGGTTCGGCCCTTCCCCCGCGTTCTTCGGATGTCAGCCGGCGGATCCCACCACCACGCCGCCGGCGAAGGGGGATCGTGGACACCGAGCACGACGACTCCGCGGAATTCACGCGGCTACTCGCCGAGATGCGGCAGGGCAACGACAACGCCTGGGGCGAGCTGATGCGGCTCGTCTACGCGGATCTGCGCCGGCTCGCGCGCCGGCACGTGATGTCGGCGCCGGACGCGAACACGCTCGGCGCGACGTGCCTCGTGCACGAGTGCTACCTGCGCATGTTCGGGCCGGCGCGCGCGACGGTCGAGAACCGCCGGCATTTCCTGAACCTCGCGAGCCGCGTGATGCGGCAGGTGCTCTGCGACTACGCGCGCGAGCAGCTCGCCTGCAAGCGCGGCGGCATGCACAAGCGCGAGGACCTGTCGGTCGTCGACGCCGAGGAATGGGCCGAGGCCGAGCAGATGGTCATGCTCGACGATGCGCTGCGCAAGCTCGAGCAGCAGGACGTGCGCCTCGCGCGCGTCTTCGAGTGCCGTTACTTTGCGGGATTGACCGACGAGGAAGCCGCCGAGGCGCTCGGCCAATCGCTCCGCACCGTGCAGCGCAACTGGCACGACGCGCGGAACTGGCTCGCCGCGCGTCTCGCCTGAGGGCGCGG
The DNA here is from genome assembly GCA_035263065.1 of Rhodanobacteraceae bacterium. Taxonomy (GTDB): domain Bacteria; phylum Pseudomonadota; class Gammaproteobacteria; order Xanthomonadales; family Rhodanobacteraceae; genus Dokdonella_A. Next base: position 1,017 of record DATFRS010000239.1, on the reverse strand, counting down.
GTCAGCCGAGGTCGGCGTTGTGGTAGACGTCCTGCACGTCGTCGAGGCCTTCGAGCCAGTCGATGAGGTCGCGCAGCGTCTCGGCGTTCTCGCCGGCGACGGCGACGCGGTTTTCTGGACGCATCACGATCTCGTCGCGGACCAGCGTGAGGCCCGCGCCGCCGAGCGCTTTCTTGACGCCCTCGAACGCGTCGGGCGCAGACAGCACGAGCGTCTCGCCACCTTCGCTCTGGACGTCGTCGGCGCCGGCGTCGAGCGCGGTTTCGAGCACCTTGTCCTCGCTGCCCGCGGCCGACGTGTCGACGACGATCTCGCCGATGCGTTTGAACTGGAAGGCGACGGAACCCGACGTGCCGAGGTTGCCGCCGTGCTTGGCGAGCGCGTGGCGCACGTCGGCGACGGTGCGCTGCGAGTTGTCGGTCATCGCGTCGATGATCAGCGCGACGCCGCCGGGGCCGTAGCCCTCGTAGCGGATCTCCTGCATGTTGTCGGCGCCTTCGGCGCCCGAGCCGCGGCGGACCGCGCGCTCGATCGTGTCCTTCGACATGTTCGCCGCGAGTGCCTTGTCGATGCCCATGCGCAGGCGCGCATTGCCGTTGGGATCGGCGCCGTTGCGCGCGGCGATCGTGATCTCGCGGATCAGTTTCGTGAACACCTTGCCGCGGCGGGCGTCCTCGGCGTTCTTGCGGTTTTCGATGCTGGGGCCTCTGCCCATGGTGGAACCCTGATGCTGTGACGAACGGCGTCCGCGCCGGAGCGCGGGGTGCGAAGGATACTTGGTTTGCCCGGAATGCGGGCGGACCTAGCGGTGATACCCCTTCGACCCGACCGCCCGCGCCAGCGGGCTTCTCGGATCGCCGTCCGCGCGAAGCCGCGCGATCGCGCTCGCGAAGTCGTGCCGCGGCCGCCAGCCGAGCTCGGCGCGGGCGCGCGCATTGTCGTAGACGCGATCGATACCCTCGAACATCGTCCAGCCGCGTCTCGCGTACTCGGCTGCGTACGCCGGGACGTGGCGGC
>DATFRS010000238.1:0-15341 GCA_035263065.1 Rhodanobacteraceae bacterium | reverse complement strand
ATCGAAGCGGCCGAGCGGCCGCTGCTGCAGGAGTTCCTGTCGCGCTGGCTCGATGCGCTCCGCGAGATGCCGGAGGGCAAGGCGCTGCGCTGGTCGATCGACGTCGACCCGGTCGATCTCTACTGATTCGAGGTCGACGCTTCCGTCAGATCGGGATGATGTCGAACCCGTCCGCGAAGATCTCGTCCGGCGCGACGGCGCCTTCGTTGCGAAGCACGGCGACGTCGTTGTTGTCGCGATTCGCCGTCGCGATGTCGGGCGCGTGGTCGCCGTCGAAGTCGGCGACCGCGACCGAGCCCGGATGCGCGCCGGTGTCGAAGTTGAAGAACGCATCGAAACGGCCGCTGCCGTCGTTCGGCAGCACGGACACGGTGTCGTTCTGCGTGTTCGCGGTGACGATGTCGAGGAAGCCGTCGCCGTCGACGTCGGCGAGGGTCATGCCCCACGGCCACGGCATGTAGTCGATGACGTTCTCGGGCGGATAGATCGCGTAGTTCGCAGAAGCCGCAAAGCCGCCGCCGCCATCGCCGATCAGCACGGACGCCGACTGCGCCGTCTGGTTCACCGTGACGAGATCGACGACGCCGTCGCCGTTCACGTCGGCGGCCGCGACGACGACCGGGCCGAGATCGGTCGGCAGCGACAGCGCCGCCGCGAAGTTGCCCGCGCCGTCGCCGACGAGCAGCGACAGATCGCTGCTGCCGAGATTCGCCGTGACGATGTCGGCCTTGCCGTCGCCGGTCACGTCGGCGAGCACGATGCCCTGCGGCGACATATTCGTGCCGGCGCCGACCGGGAGCAGGACGGCGTCGCCGAAGTGACCGGTGCCGTCGCCGAGCAGGAGCGAGATGCCTTCGTTCGAGATGTTCGTGTCGGCCGTCGCGAGATCGAGATGGCCGTCGCCGTTCGCATCGCCGACCGCGACGGCGTAGGGACTCTGGAACGTACCGCCGACGCCGAAGTCGAGCGCGCTTTCGAAACCGCCGGCGCCGTCGCTCAGCAGGATCGATACTTCGCCACTGCCGAGATCGGCCGCGACGAGATCGGGATGCCCGTCCTCGTTGAAATCGCCCGAGGCGATCGAGGTCGGCGAATTGCCGACTGCGTAGTGCGCCTCGAGCCCGAAGCCGCCCGAGCCGTCGCTCATGCGCACGGAAACGTCGTTGCTGATCGCGTTCGCGGTCGCGATGTCGGCGTTGCCGTCGCCGTCGAGATCGACCGCGACGATCGAATGCGGATAGGTCCCCACCGGGAAATTGCCGGCGAAGCCGATGCCGCCTTCGCCGTCGCTCGGCAGCACCGAGATGTTCGAGCCGACCTGGTTCCCGGTGACGACGTCGAGCCTGCTGTCGCCGGTGACGTCGGCGACCGCGATCGGGCTCGGACCGACGCCGACCGGAAACAGCACGGCGTCGGCGAAGCCGCCGAGACCGTCCGACACCAGCACCGCCGCGCTGTTCGCGTTCGGCCGGCTGACGGCGAGATCGGCGTGGCCGTCGCCGGTGAGATCGGCGATGACGACGCCGTCGGCGCGGCCTTCGCCGGTGCCGGTCGACTGCTGCACGGCCGCCGCGAATCCGCCGGCGCCGTCGGCGATCAGCAGCGAGACGCTGCCCGGCAGCTCAGGCGGCGGGAACGGCGAGCCGTCCGTCGTCGCGTTGGCGGTGACGATGTCGGCGAGGCTGTCGCCGTCGATATCGCCGACCGCGAGCGCGCGCGGCTCGGCGTCGGGGCCGATCGAAAGGGATTCGGGCGCGGCGAAGTTGCCCGCGCCGTCGCCGGCGAGCACGGTGACGTCGACGGATCCCGCATTCGCGGTAATGATGTCGGCCTTGCCGTCGCCGGTCACGTCGCCGACCGCGACCGCGATCGGGAACGCGCCCGCGGCGAAGTTTGCGGCGGCGCCGAAACTGCCGCTGCCGTCGCCTTTCAGTACCGACACGTTCGCGGTGTTGTTGTTCGAGGTGACGATGTCGAGCTTGCCGTCGCCGTCGACGTCGGCGAGCGCGATGCCCCACGGCCAGGTGTCGGCGCCGGCGTCGAACGAGGCCGGCGCGCCGAAGCTGCCGTCGCCGGTGCCGGGGAACACGACGATCGTGCTCGCGTCGAAGCCGGTCGCGACGACATCGACGTGCCCGTCGCCGTCGACGTCGCCGGTCGCGACGAACACCGTGCCGCGATCGAGCGTCGGCATCGGCAGGCTCACCGGGTCGCCGTAGCCGCCGGCGCCGTCGGCGAGCAAGACGGTAACGTCGTAGCTGAGGCCGTTGCCGCTGATGATGTCCGTGCGCCCGTCGCCGCGAAGATCCGCCGTCGTCAGGGAGGTTGCGAAGCAGCAGTTCCTGAAATGCAGGCTGCTTGGGCTGAAGGCCGGGCCGCCGCCGGCGTGCGCGACGCCGAGCGTGCCGGCGACGAGGATTCCGGGCAACAGGAATTTCGACATGCGATGCATCTCCGGAAAAGTCGTCGTCAGATCGGAATCACGTCGAAGCCGTCGGCGAAGATCGCGTCGTCGGGCACGACGTGCACGACCGCGCGCTGGCGCGAGAAATCCGAGCCCTGCCCCGCAACCAGCATCGTCTTGCCGTCCGGCGTGATCGCGTTGACGACCATGTCGTTGAAGTCGCCGCCGTAGTCGATGCCGTAGAGCGACAGGAAGGACACGAAATCCTGCATGTGATCGACCTGCGTCCACAGGAAGCCGTGGTTGACGCCGCCGAGGTTCGGATCGATCGTGTAGGCGCTGCCGACGATCGACTTGCCGTCCTCGCTCGATTCGAACGCGTAGTAGACCGCGCCCGGATCCTCACCGAAGATCGTGCCGAGATACTCGACGCCGCCCGCGGCGGTCCAGCGCCACGCTTGCGGCGAATCGGCATCGCGGCCCGCGCCGACGATGACCGAGCAGTCGCTGTTGCAGTTGATGGCCTGGCCGACGTGCTGGCCGTCGGCGTCGAGGATCCATTCGGGCGCGCCGTCGACCCAGCGCACGCCGTAGCGCGTGAAGTCACCGGGACCGGCCTCGAAGAAGCCGACCGCGACGTGGCTGTCGTTCGACACCGCCCAGGCCTGGCCCCACACGGTGCCATCGATCATGCCGAGCGCGACCTGGCCGCCGCTCGCGGTCCAGATCCATGGATACTGCTGGATGCCGCTCGCGTCGCCCGCGGGCGGGAACGAGCCGCCGACGAGCGTCTGGCCGTCGTACGACATGCCATACGGCGAGGAGTCGCCGAGCGTGAGATCCGGCAATTCGAGCCAGTCGGTGCCGCCCATCCAGATTTCGGGCGACTCGCGCGGCACATCGGTGCCGTCCTGCTGGAAGTAGCCGGCCGTCGCGATCAGCGAGCCGTCCTTCGAGACGAGCGGCATGATGTTCTCGAGCGTGAACGTCTCGCCGCCGCCGAGCACCTCGGGGTCGGCGCCCGGCACCCAGCGCACGACCTTCGCGTCCGGCCAGACCATGCCGACGACGGTGCCGTCGGCCGCGAGATTGGCGACGCCGGCGGTGCCGTAACCGTCGGGCACGGGAAGCTCGGTCAGCGTCAGCGTGATCGCCATCGCCGGCGCGGCGGCAACGGTCGAACAGATCAGGAGCGCGCGGCGCACGGCGACGGAAAGCGGCAGCATCGGGGTTCCTCGGAGGGTGGAGGCTGCGACTCTCGCTCCGCGCCGCGCGACGCACACTCCAAGCGCGCTCCAACCGTGCGACAAACGCGGTCGGGACCCGTTCTGGAATCGTTGGACGATCAGGTGCCCGTGAGCCGGAGCGCGCGCTCGGACTCGGGCAGCGTCAGGAGCGCCTGCGGAATCTCGCGCTCGCCCGCGAGCGACTGCGCCTGACGCAGCGCGTTGAACCACGGCTCGCGCTGGTCGAGCGCGTGGAACAGGCGCAATTGCAGCAACGCGCAGTCGAAGTCGCGTGCACTCCACGAAGCAACGCGGCCGATCACGGTCGCCGCTTCCTCGTGCTTGCCGGCCCCGAGCAGCATCGGCGCGTACGCCTCGGCGACCGCGACGATCTCGGCCGGCACGCCGCGGCGATCCGCGCTCGCGGCAGCGTACCGATACCAGCGATCCGCACGATCCGCGTCGCGCTCGTTCGCGAACCAGTCGGCCATCGCCAGCGCATCGGCGACGCTGCCGGGCTGGTCGGACGGCTCCGCCGGCACGTCGCGCGCGCGGTCGAGCAGCGCGCGCGCCGCGGCCGATTCGCCGAGCGAGAGCAGCGCCTGCTGGCGGATGCGCACGAGCGGCGCGCGATCGGCGTCGGCGCCGGCGGCCGGCCAGTGCGCCAGCGCAGCTTCGCTGATGCTCGCCGCTTCGCGCCAGCGCTCCCGCCGGGCCGCAAGCTCCGCGGCGAGCGAGCGCGCGCGCGCGTTCAGCACGTCGTTCTGCGAGGGCAGGCTCTTGCCGGCCTGGCCGAGCAGCACGTCGGCTTCGTGATAGCGGCCGAAGCCGAGCAGCACCTGCGCGCGATTCAGCATGAGGTCGACGCGCTGGTCGGGATCGGTCACGCGCTCGCGCAACGACCAGCCGCGCTCGACGCTGGCCCAGGCTTCGGCGCGCTGCAGGAGCGCGAGCTGCGCGTCGACGACGCCGGTCAGCGTGAGCAATAGCTCGTGCAGCGCACCGAACGACTGGAAGCGGTCGGCCGCGCCGGCGAGATAGCCGAACGCCTCGGCGGGCCGGCCGCGATAGAGCTCGAGCATGCCGATGTTCGCGTCGACGCGCGCGACGCCGAGCGCATCGCCGCCGCCTTCGAGCGCGGTGCGTGCGGCGCCGAAGTCGGCGAGCGCTTCGTCGAACCGGTGCGCGGCGACGCGCGCGCTGCCGCGGCCGACCAGCGCGATGCCGCGCTCGAGCGGCGCGCCGTCGGACGTCAGCATCGCGATCGCGGCTTCGTAGTCGCTGCCGCCGTCGGCGAACTCGCCGCGCCGCGTGCGCGTCGCGCCGCGCGCGTTCAGCACCTGCGCATGGAAGCGCGGATCGGCGGCGGTCGTCGGCAGCGCGAGCACTTCGTCGAGCGTCGATTCGGCACGATCGAGCTGGCCGGCGCGGAAATCGACCTGCGCCAGGCGGTAGTTGAGCTGCGCAGGCGCCTTGGCGAGCTCGGGCGACGCGGTCAGGATCGAGCGCGCCGTGTCGAGCTCGTTCGCGAGCATCGCCGCGCGGGCGCGCTGCAGCGTTTCATCGAACGCGGTCTCGCGCTCGGCGTCGGCCGGCAGCGTGTGACCGAGCGCGGCGAGCAGGAGATCCGTCGCGCCGCGCGCGGCCTGCATCGCGTCGTGCTCGACGAACTGCACCGGCACGGCAATGCCCTCGGCAGGCTCGGCGCTGAGCGCGACGCGCCAGCCGCTCGCGTCGTGCGTCGCCCGGCCGCGCACGACGATGCGCGCGGCCGTCGTCTCGCGCACCTCTTTCGCGTCGATCGCGGCATCGCCGCCGACGCGCAGCAGCGTCAGCACGCTTTCGCTCGGCGGCACGGTCATGCCGGCTTCGCGCAGGCGATCGGCGACGAGATCCATCGCGCCGAGGCGCACCCAGCCGTCCTCGCGCAGGCCGTCGACCTCGATCGGCAGCACGACGATGCCGTCGGCATGCAGTGCGTCGCGCGCGCCGGACGCCGGCGAGTCGACGTGCCGCAGGCGCAGCAGCGCGAGCGATGCGGCGATGACCACGAGTGCGAGTGCGGCGACGGCGAGCGCGCGAGTTCCGGACGAGCGCGGCGCTTCGGCCGGTGTCGGTATTTCGATGTGCGCCGAGGGCCGATCGGGAGCCAGCGTCGCCGTGCGCGTCTCGGCAACCCAGCGATAGCCGAAGCCCGGCACCGTGCGGATCGTGTGCTGCGCGTTGCCGTCGTCGTCGACCGCGCGGCGCGTGCGCAACACGATCTGGCCAAGCTGCGCGTCGGAGACGTTGGAGCGCCCGAAGATCGCCGCGACGAGCTCGTCGCGCCCGACCGCGCGATCGCGGTGCGCGATCAGGTGCTCGATGCATTCGAACGTGCGGCGCGGAAGCTCGACGCGTTGGCCCCCGCGCCAGAGCTCGCGCGCGGACGCGATGAAGCGGAACTCGCCGAATTCGTGCATCTCGCCGGACATGCGGCGAGGTTAGCGCGCGCCTTCCGTTCTGGCGAGCTTCGCGTCGGGCAGGACCGGGCTCCGCTCGAGGCGGCGGCGCACGCCGACGAGTGGGCGCTCGATCAGGAAATACGAGAGCAGCGCGCAGCCGAACGCGAGCGCGAGGTTCAGCGGGAAACTCGTCGGCGTCGTGTCGAGATGCCGGTTCAGGAACGGCTGCTGCCAGAGATAGAGCGAGTAGCTCAAGACGCCGAGGAAAACGACCGGCGGCAGATTCAGGAAGCGGCCCGCGAGCGATTGCGCGCGCCGCGTGCTGGCTTCGATCAAAAGGGCGATCGAGACCAGGAGGATCGGCGAGCCGACGAGATCGACGAGGCCGTAGCCGAGCCGGCTGTTGATCGCGAGGATCAGCGGCACGAGGACGATCGCGAGCCACGCGCTGCCGGTCAGCCGCAGATACCACGCCTGCTCGAGCAGCCACGGCCGGAGCAGCGCGAGCACGCAGCCGATCGCGATGCTGTCGGCCATCGCCGGGAAGATTTCGAGATCGCGCCACGGCGATCCCGCCGGAAACGCGAGCCGCATCGCGAGACGCACGAGCGGCCCCGCGGCGAACGCGAGCACGGCGGCGATCACCGCGCGCCGCTCGCGCAGCATCAGGAACACGAACGGCCAGAGCAGGTAGAACTGCTCCTCGATCGACAGCGACCACAGATGCCCGATGTTCCACGAGCGGTCGGCGTCGTAGTTGACGGTGTAGGTCAGCGCGAACGCGAGATCGCGGCCGCCGAGATCGATCCAGCCGAGCACGCTCGCGGCGATGAGCGCGAGGATGAACGCGTAGAACGCCGGAAAGATGCGCAGCGTGCGGCGCAGATAGAAGTTCTTCAGCGAGATCGTGCCCGTGCGCTCGCGCTCGCTCATCAGGAGCGAGGTGATGAGGAAACCCGAGATCACGAAGAACACCGTCACGCCGAGATGCGCGACGTCGCCGAACCAGCGCGTGATGCCGATCGACGGAAAGCCGTGGCCGCCTTCGAGATGGCCGTAGAGCACGAGCGAGATCGATACGGCGCGCAGCCCGTCCAACGAGGGAATCCGCCCGCCGCCCGCCGCCATGGAGTTCCGCTCCCGCCCGCCCTGCCCGCGGCGAGGATAGCCGATCGTCGCGGCACGCGCGGCTTCGGCGGCGGGCAAAAAAAAACGGCCCCGCGCGTGCGGGGCCGTTTCGATTCCTGAAGCCTTCGTCCGATCAGGCCACGAAGAGCGCGCGCATCTTCTTCATCGCGTTCGCCTCGATCTGGCGGATGCGCTCGGCGGAAACGCCGTACTCGTCCGCCAGCTCCTGCAGCGTCGCCTTCTCGCCGTCCTTGAGCCAGCGGCGCTGGATGATGTCGCGCGAGCGATCGTCGAGCTTGACCAGACCGCGGTGCAGCGTGTCGAGGCTCGACTCCTCTTCCGACTCCGCTTCCACCGTGGAATACGGATCGGCCGAATGGTCGATCAGGAACGCCGCGGGCGCGGGCTTCTCGTCGTCGTCGGCATCGGTCGGCGCGTCGAACGCGACGTCACGGCCGTTGAGGCGCGCTTCCATTTCCATGACCGTGGCCGCCGGCACGCCGAGCTCCCTGGCGACCGTGTTGACCTCTTCCTGGTTCATCCAGCCGAGACGCTTCTTCGACTTGCGCAGGTTGAAGAAGAGCTTGCGCTGCGCCTTGGTCGTCGCGACCTTGACGATGCGCCAATTGCGCAGGATGAACTCGTGCATTTCGGCGCGGATCCAGTGCACCGCAAACGACACCAGGCGCACGCCCTGGGTCGGGTCGAAACGCTTGACGGCCTTCATGAGGCCGATGTTGCCTTCCTGAATCAGATCGCCGACCTGCAGGCCGTAACCGGAATAGCCGCGCGCAACGTGCACCACGAAGCGAAGGTGCGAGAGCACCATCTGCTTGGCGGCGTCGAGGTCGTTGTCCTTAACGAACCGCTGCGCCAATTCCTGCTCTTCCTCCTGGGTCAGCATTGGAATGCGGTGAACCGCACTCACATACGACTCGAGGCTTCCGATCGCGCTCGGAATCGGAAGGTTGCTGGCGATCAAAGCATTCGTCATTCGGTGGATCTCCTGACTTGCGGGAGCACTCTAGCACTCGTCCTATGAGAGTGCTAAAGACTCCGGGAGTTCCCTACGCCAGTCCCTTGGCCGGAACATAATTGAACTGGCGAGTATAGTACTCGTCCCGACCGGGAAAGGGAAGATTTCAAGACGGCCCGTCCCCAGGGACAGATCGTTTCCCTGCGGCAACGACCCCGCGGAATCAATGACTTGGGAAGGACCGCCTGAATGGCGGCTTAGGCATGCGCCGGGACGTGCAGAGGGTCGGCCGAAAGGCCGGCCCGGGGCGGGAGCCGCCAGTCGATCGGGGTTTCGCCGTGGTCCTTGAGGTACTCGTTGGCCCGCGAGAAGTGCCCGCAGCCGTCGAACCCGCCCCGGGCCAGTGGCGAGGGGTGCGGCGCCTTGAGGACCAGATGCTGCTGCCGGTCGATCAGCTTTCCCTTCGCCTGGGCGTAGTTGCCCCAGAGCATGAAGACGAGGTGCTCGCGCTCGCGGTTGAGCGCGTCGATGCAGGCATCGGTGAAGCCCTCCCAGCCCTTGCCCTGATGCGAGCCGGCAAGGCCGCGCTCGACGGTCAGCACGGCGTTCAGCAGCAGCACGCCCTGGTGCGCCCACGGCGTGAGGCAGCCGTGATCCGGACGCGGCGCGCCGACGTCGCGCTCGATCTCCTTGAAGATGTTCTCGAGCGACGGCGGCGGACGCACGCCGGGCAGCACGGAAAAACACAGGCCATGCGCCTGGTTCGGACCGTGATACGGATCCTGCCCGAGGATCACGACCTTGACCTTCTCGAACGGCGTCGCGTTCAGCGCCGCGAAGATCTGCGAGCCCGGCGGAAAGATCACCTTGCCCTTCTGCTTCTCGGCGCGCAGGAACTCGCCGAGCGCCTTCATCTCCGGCCGCTCGAACCAATAGCCGACGTGGGCTTTCCAGGACGCCTCGAGCTTGAGCCGGTCCTCGCTCACGCGTGCGCGCGCTCTCGCACCTTGCGCGCGACGCGCAGCTGGAACACGAGCTTGGTGATGAGCAGACGCTCCTCGATCGGCTTGTGCACGAGATCGTTCGCGCCCGCGCGAAGCAGCGCGGTCTGGTTCTTCGGGTTGTCGTCGCCGGTCATGACGAGCACCGGGAGCTCGCCCTTCGAATAGCCGAAGCCGCCGCGGATCAGCTCGAGCAGATCGCCGCCGGACAGCTCGCCCTTGAGGTTGACGTCGGTCAGCACGAGATCGGCGCCCGGCGCGCGATCCTCGTCCTTCGCGGCTTCGAGCAATTCGATCGCGGCTTCGACGCTCGTCACCTGCGTCACGGTGAGGCCGAACTTCTCCATCATGCGCGTCGTCGCGAGCGCGACGACGCGGCTGTCCTCGACGTAGAGCACCTCGCCGTTCGCGGCTTGCGCCGGATGCACGTAGCCGCGGATGAATTCGCCGAGCGCGTCGAAGCCGAGGCTCTTGTCGAAGTAATCGGTGACGTCGTGCGAGAGCGAGCGCGCGACGAGGCGCTCCTGCACGTCGCCGGACACGACGATGATCGGGATGTACGCCTGCGGCGAAAACTCGCGGATGTGATGCGCGAGCTCGACGCCATCCATGTCGGGCAGCGCGAGCGCGGTCGTCACGAGATCGACGACGCCGTTCTCGAGCTCGCGCTGCGCCGCCGCGCCGCTTTCGCACGACAGCACGACGCAGTCGGGAAGCTCGGCCTTCAGCACGCCCTCGATCAGCCGGCGCACCAGCCTGGAGCCGTCGACGACGAGCACGCGCGGCTTGTCGCTCGAAAGGTGCTGCGGCAGGGAAGCGATTTCGGAGGGCATTGGCGAGCCGATTACTGGGGATGTCCCGCGGCCATGTGCCGTGCCGACGCGAGGTATGCGCCGGCCCAGCCGAGCAAGGAGCTGGCCCCGATCACGATCAGCGCGGACACGACGCCAAGGCCGGAGAGGGCCAGGGCATGATCATAGCTCGCCAGCAGCCGGTCCAGCGGGCCGGCGATCGCCCATTCCGCACCGATCGCGATGACGACCGCGAGGACGCCGCCGAGGAGGCCGTACCAGAGCCCGGCGTAGAGGAACGGCCGCCGCACGAAGCCGCTGCCGGCGCCGATGAGCTGCATCACGGCGATCTCCTCGGCGCGCGCCTGGATGTCCATGCGCACGGTGTTGCCGATCACGAGCAGCGTCGCGAGCGCGAGCAGTGCCGCGATCACCGCGACGGCGCGCTCGCCGAAGCCGAGGATGTCGGACAGGCGTCGCCGCCAGGTCGCGTCGTACTGCACGAGGTCCACGCGCTTGTCGTTCTTGAGGTCGACGAGGAGGGGCGGATTCTCGTCACCCTCGGCGAAACGTGGCGTGATAATCAGCACGTTCGGCAGCGGATTGTCCTTCAGGATGTCGAGCGCCTCGCCGAAACCCGAGAGCTGGCGGAACTCGGCGAGGCCTTGTTCCGGCGTCTTGATCGCGACGCCGGCGACGTCGTCGCGCCTGCGCAGGTCCGCGGCGAACGCGTTCGCAGCCGCGCTCGCGATCGAAGGCTTCAGGAACGCGGTCACTTCGCGCGCTTCGCGAAGCCCGCCGGACCACGTGCGCGCGTTGTCGAACGCGATGTAGAAGAGGAGCGGCAGCGCGAGCGCGAAGCCGAGCATCAGCACGGTCAGCGCCGTCGCCCACGGCCGCGCGGCGAGGCGGCCGAGGCTCGAGAAGAATCCGTAGAGATGATGATCGCGCCACGCGCCGAGCCGCGCGCGCAGCGACGAGCGCGGGCGGCGCGGCTCCGTCGCCGCGGGCGCGGGCGGCGCGGCCGCCGGCGGCGGCTTGCGCACGTTGCGTTCGGCCTGCTTGCGCTGCGTCATTGCACGGTCGGGCGGAAGTCGTCGATGAGCCTGCCGTGATCGAGCACGAGCACGCGCTTGCCGAGCCGCTTGACGAGATGGAGATCGTGGCTCGCGACCAGCACCGTCGTGCCGACGGCGCCGAACTCGGCGAAGAGCTGCATGATTTCGCCCGAGAGCTGCGGATCGAGATTGCCGGTCGGCTCGTCGGCGATGATGACCGGCGGCTTGCCGACGATCGCGCGCGCGATGCCGACGCGCTGCTGCTCGCCGGCCGAGAGCGCGAGCGGCGACGCCTTTTCCTTCGCGAGCAGCCCGACCTTGTCGAGCGAGGCGCGCACGCGCTTGCCCATTTCCTCGCGCGTCGTGCCGGCGATGATCAGCGGCAGCGCGACGTTGTCGAAGACGGTGCGGTCCGTCAGCAGGCGATGATCCTGGAACACCATGCCGATGCTGCGCCGGAGCTGCGGAATGCCGCGCCGGCGCACGCCCGTAAGCGACGTGTGGTTGACGACGATCTGTCCGCGCGTCGCGCGCTCGACGAGGCCGATGAGCTTCAGGAGCGTGCTCTTGCCCGCGCCCGAGTGTCCGGTCACGAACACCATTTCGCCGGCGCCGATCTCGAAGCTCATTTCCGCGAGCGCGTCCTGGCCGGAGGCGTAGCGCTTGCTGACTTTGTCGAAGGTGATCATGGAGAGCAGTGAGAAAGTAAGAAAGTGAGGGAGTGAGAAAGGCGGGAGTTGGGACATCTTGCCAGACGGTTCTGTCTAGAACCCTAACTTTCTCACTCTCTCACTTTCTTACCGCCTGTCTCACTTAACCATCTGATTCAAGTTGAAGATCGGCAGCAGGATCGCCAGCACGATGAAGAGCACCATCGCGCCGACGAGGAGGATCACAGCGGGGCCGAGCACCGCCGTCAGCGCGCTCAGCCAGCGGTCGAGCTCGCGCTGCTGCTGGGACGCCGCCTCGCCGAGCATGCGCGGCAGCTCGCCGGATTTCTCGCCGCTCGCGATGAGCCGGAGCGCGACCGGCGGGAACAGTCCGCTTTCGCCGAGCGCGCGCGAGAACGCGCTGCCCTCGCGCACCTTGAACGCGGCTTTGCGCATCGCCTCGCGCATCGGCAGGTTCGGCACGACCTGCGCCGCGATGCCGAGCGCATCGAGGAGCGGCACGGCGCTTTCGGCGAGCAGCGCCAGCGTGCGGGTCGCGCGCGCGGTGTTCGCGGCGCGCGTGAGGCGCCCGATCAGCGGCAGCCGCAACACGAGCGCGTGCCAGCGGAAATGCAGCGATTCGTTGCGCAGCGCGATGCGCGCGCCGATCGCGGCGGCGACGATGAGGATCAGCACGACCCAGCCCCACGCGCGCAGGAACGCCGACAGCGCGAGCAGCGCGCGCGTCGCGAACGGCAGCGTCTGGTGCAGGTTCTGGAACACGCCGGCGATCTGCGGCACGACCCAGGTCAGGAGTCCCGCGACGACCGCGCACGCGACGATCGTCAGCAGAACGGGATACGCGAGCGCGGCGAGGATCTTCTGCTTCAGCGCATCGCGCGCCTCGGCGTAGTCGGCGAGCTTTTCGAGCACGGCGTCCAGACGCCCCGACTGCTCACCCGCGCCGACCGTCGCGCGGAAGATCTCGGGAAAGCTCTCCGGAAACTCCGCCATCGCCTGCGCGAGGCTCGCGCCTTCCATCACGCGCGCACGAAGCGCCGCGGTCATGCCGCGCTGGCGTTCGTTCTCGGCCTGCTCGGAGAGCGCCGCGAGCGCCTCGTCGATCGGCAGGCCCGCGCCGATCAGCGTCGCGAGCTGGCGCGTCAGCAGCGCTAGCTCGGCGGTGCCGATCCCGCGTCGCGCGAAGACGTTTCGGCTCTGCGCCGCACCTTCGCGCACTTCCTCGACCGACAGCGGGCTGAGACCGCGCTCACGCAGCGAGCCGCGCACGGCGCGCGCCGTGTCGCCCTGCAGCACGCCGCGCTGCGTCTTTCCGTTCGCATCGAGAGCCTGGTAAGCGAACGCGGGCATCGGTCAGAGCAGGAGGTTCGTGAAAGGTTGCTTATTCTTCCAGCGATAGCCTTCGAAGTCGCGCTGGTCCGTCGACAGAATGCGCCCCTGGCCGAGCTCCTCGGCGAGGATCACGAGCGAGGCATCGGCAAGATCCATCGGCAGGTCGCGGTAGCGGCTCATCAGCGCGTGCGCGCGGAACAGCGCGTCGGCCGGCGGCTCGGGAATCTCGCAGGCACCGCGCGCGACGCTCTCGACGAACGCGACGCACTGCGTGACGCCGACGCGGGCCGAGAGAAGATGCGTCACTTCGGTCAGCACCGGCCATGTGCTGACGAAGCCTTCCGCGGAATGCCGATCCAGTGCCTCCAGCGCGGCTTCGTGGTGGCGGTCGCGCCGGTTGCCCAGCGCGATCCAGAACCCGCTATCGGCGATGACCACGGGGGCGCGGTTCCTGGACGCGGAGCGGCGTCTTTTCCTCGAGCACGGCGGTCAGATAGTCCTTGTAGCGCGTCGAGAGATCGGCCGGAGCCTCGCCGCCGCCGACGAAACCCGCTGAGTGCAGCAAAGCCGCGGGATCCGCGCGCTTCGTGTGCGTGTCGTGATACTCGCGCAGCGCGTCGCGCAGGAGGTCCGACGCAGAGAGGCCCCCGCGTTTCTGCAGCTCGCGGAAACGGCGGGCGTCCTCGCCGGTCAGGCGGGCGTTGATGCGGATTTCGTCGGGCTCGGTCACTGCGGCGCCTCGGTCATAACTGTATGACAAACCGGATGCCGAGGCAAGCGCGGCGTCGCGGCGCTCAATCTTCGCGCGTGACGCGCAGGACTTCTTCCGACGACGTGATCCCCTCGACGCACTTGCGCCAGCCGTCCTCGAGGATCGACGGCGACCGCGATCGCGCGTGCCGCTCGAGCTCGGCTTCAGCCGCGCCTTCGTGGATCAGGCGGCGCATCGTCTCGTCGACGCCGACGAGCTCGTAGATGCCGGTGCGCCCGCGGTAGCCGGCGTGGCGGCCGGCGATATCGCCTTGCGGGCGATACAGCTTCGCCGTCGTCTGGGCAGTCTTGCCGAACGCGGCGAGCTCCGACGGCGTCGCCTCGTATGCATCGCGCGACGCGGGATCGAGCACGCGCACGAGGCGCTGCGCGAGCACGCCGATCAGCGACGACGACAACAGGAACGGCTCGACGCCCATGTCGCGCAGTCGCGTCACGGCGCCGACGGCCGAATTCGTGTGCAGCGTCGACAGCACGAGATGACCCGTCAGCGACGCCTGCACGGCGATCTCGGCCGTTTCGAGGTCGCGGATCTCGCCGACCATGACGACGTCCGGATCCTGGCGCAGGATCGCGCGGAGGCCGCGCGCGAACGTCATGTCGACGCGCGTGTTGACCTGCGTCTGGCCGACGCCGTCGATGTAGTACTCGATCGGATCCTCGACGGTCATGATGTTGCGCGACGCGTCGTTGAGCTTCAGCAGCGCGCCGTAGAGCGTCGTCGTCTTGCCCGATCCGGTGGGACCCGTGACGAGCAGGATGCCGTGCGGCCGCGCGATCATGTCCTCTAGGCGCGTGCGCACGGCGTCGTCCATGCCGAGCTCGGCGAGATCGAGCTTGCCGGCCTGCTTGTCGAGCAGGCGCAGCACGACGCGCTCGCCGCGGCCGGCCGGAATCGTCGACACGCGCACGTCGACCGGCCGTCCGGCGACGCGCAAGCCGATGCGTCCGTCCTGCGGCAGGCGCTTTTCCGCGATGTCGAGCTTCGCCATGACCTTGATGCGCGACACCACCGCGTTCGCGATCGCCTTCTGCGGCGCGAGCACCTCGCGCAGCACGCCGTCGATGCGGAAGCGCACGACGAGGCGGTTTTCGTACGGCTCGATGTGGATGTCGGACGCGCCTTCCTTCACCGCTTCGGTCAGGAGCGCGTTGATCAACCGGATGATCGGCGCGTCGTCCTCGCTCTCGAGGAGGTCTTCGGGCTCCGGCAGCTCGTCGGCAAGCGTCTTGAGGTCCAGCCGCTCGTCGAGGTCGGACACCATCGCGCGCGCGTCGTCGCCCTGCTCGTAGAGATCGCGCAAGAGACGCTCGAACTCGCTCGCCGGCATCGACGTGAACCGCAGCGGCGCGCCGAGATGACGGCGCAGCTCCGCGAGGATCTCGACGCGCACGCCGTCGCGGCAGGCGATCTCCGCGTGCGCCTCGCGCCAGCCGGTCAGCGCGACGCCGTGGCGGCGCGCGTAGCCGAAACCGGGCCGCGCGGGACGTACCGCTTCGCTCACTGCTGGCGCGCCTCCGGACGGGCGATGTCGGGCT
>DATFRS010000237.1:0-10694 GCA_035263065.1 Rhodanobacteraceae bacterium | reverse complement strand
AGGCTCGTCGTCGCCGAGCAGCTCTATCGCGCGACGACGCTCCTCGCCGGCCATCCGTATCATCGCGCGTGACCGTCATTCCGGCGGAAGCCGGAATCCATTTTGCTTCGGGTGGGGCAGCGAGCAGAATCGAAAATGGATCCCGGCTTTCGCCGGGATGACGAGTCGGTAGCGATGATCTTCCTCGCCTCCCAATCACCGCGCCGCCGCGAGCTCCTGCGCTCGCTCGGCTACGACTTCTCGATCCTCGACGTCGACGTGCCCGAAGTGCGCGAGCCCGGCGAGCCGCCCGAGGACTACGTCAGCCGCGTCGCGCGCGAGAAGGCGGCCGCGGGCCTGATGCAGGTCGTCGCGGTGCCGAATGCCGTCGTGATCGGTGCCGACACCGAGGTCGTGCTCGGCGACGAAGTGTTCGGCAAGCCGGCGGATGCGGCCGATGCCGCGGCGATGTTGCGCAGGCTGTCGGGCCGCGCGCATCGCGCGATCTCGACCGTGTGGTGCGTCAGCGCATCGCGCGAGGAGCATGCGACGAGCGAATCGCTGGTCGAGTTCATGCCGCTCGACGATGCCGACATCGCGGCGTACGTCGCGAGCGGCGAAGCGTTCGGCAAGGCCGGCGCATACGGCATCCAGGGACGCGCGGCGGCGTTCGTCGCGCGGCTCGACGGGAGTCACTCGGGCGTGATGGGCTTGCCGTTGCACGAGACCGCGGCACTGTTGAAGCGCTTCGGCCTGCGGCCGCCGACGTAGCGTGGTCCCGCGAGTGCGGGGACCCAGCGGTTTCTGCCACCGAAAGGCGCTGGGTCCCCGCTTTCGCGGGGATGACGCAAAGGGATCAGAGCGGATCGAAGCCGTCGGCGAAGACGGGATCGACCGGATCGGCATCGACGAGGAACTCGATGTACGAATCGGCGAACGCGCCGCCGCCGGCGAACTCGGCGCCGAAGCGGCCGGTGCGGATCTCGCCGTTGTAAAGCTCGCTGTCGTCGAACGAGTAGTTGAACTCGCCCTGGCCCGACCAGCCGAGATCGGCGCCGGTGAGGCCGATGTGCGTCTGCGCGCCGTCGAGCGTCGGCACGTCGAACGTGAAGTAGAAATCGGCGGCGTCCTGATCGCCGGTCGTCGTGTACGTGATGTGCAGCGTCGTGCCGACGATGTGGCCCGTCGTCGGGCCGCGCTCGCCGCCGAAATAGCCCCACGTGAAGGCGTAGTTGGCGATCTCGGGGAAGTCGTAGCGGACCGTGACGAGCTCGGCGCTGGCGACGCCGCTCGAGAGCGCGAGCGCCGCCGGGAGGAGATAACGCAACATCGGGTGCATCCGGTGGAGGGGTGGGCCGATTGGAGCCCGCGGGCCCGCGGCGTGTCTTGACGGATTCGTGACGCGTGCCGGACGGCGCGCGATTGCGCGCTCAGTTGCCCGCGAGCCAGGCCGGATCGAGGTCGAGCTCGGGTGCCGAGCGGAGCTGGTCGAGCCGCTGCTGCTCGGCGTCCGCGAGCGCGGTCTGGCCGGTCGCGCGGAGCGCCGCGACGCGATCCGCGATCGCCTCGGGATGCTGATCCAGGAGCGGCTGCCATTCGGGCCGTGCAAGGAGCGCATCGGCGCGCCCGAGCGCGAGCTGCCAGCGGCCGAGCTGGAACAGCGCGGCCTGCGCGACCGGTCCCGGCGCGGCCGGCTTCGCGTCGAGCACGCGGCCGAGCGCATCGGCCGCGCCGGGCGCATCGCCGCCCGCCTTGGCGAGATTCGCGTCGAGCAGCGGCAGCCACGCCTGCCATTCGGGCGAATCGACGGCGATCGCGCGGAACGCCGTCGCGGCTTCGCGCGCCGCCGCTGCATCGCCCGCATCGCTCGCGGTCGCGACGAGCTCGGCGAGCAGCGGCGCGAGGCTGCGCGTGGTGCCGTCCTCGGCGTAGATCGCCCGCGCGCGCCCGTATTCGGCGAGCGCGCCGGTCCATTCGTGACGTCGCGCGGCGAGCGCCGCGAGCGCCCAGTGCGCCTCGGCCTGCCATGCCGTGTTCCGTTCCGCTTCGCCGAGCGCGATCACGCGCTCGGCCAGCGCGCGCGCTTCGCGATCGCGATCGAACGGCGTCAGCACCCAGACGAGCTGTGTTGCGATCAGCGCTTCGAGGCGCGTGTCGCCACGCTCGCGGGCGAGCGCGAGGCCCTGCTTCAACAGCGCCGCCGCGGCGAGCAGCCGGCCCTGGTTCGCTTCGGTCGCGCCGAGATTGCCGAGGATCGAGCCTTCGAGCGCCGCGTCGCCGCCGGCGCGCGCGGCTTCGAGCGCGTCGCGCAGTTTCGTGCCGGCACCGGCCGCGTCGCCCGCGCCGTTGTCGATGCTGGCGAGATTCGCGAGCACGTTCGCTTCGGCGCGGCGATTGCCGGTCGAGCGCGCGAGCGCGAGCGCCTGCTCGAAATGCGCGCGCGCCTTCGCGAAGTCGCCGCGGTCGTCCTCGATCGATGCGTAGCCGACGAGGAGCTCGCTCATCGCGAGCGGCTGATCGGCCGCCGAAACGCCGGCGAGCGCTTCGTCGAGGAGCCCTGTCGCGCCGTCGAGATCGCCGCGGTGATACGCGACCGACGCGCGCTGGCGCAGTGCCGGCACGAGCAGCTCGCGATCGTTGCGCTCGCGCGCCGCCGCGACGACCTTCGCTGCGTTCTCGTCGCTCGCTGTCTCGTCGCCGCTCGCGGCCTGCGAGACCGCAAGTCCGAGCCGCGGCCATGCAAGTCCGGGATCGTGATCGAGGCAGATCTCGAAATACTTCCTCGCGCCGGCGTGATCGCCGTGCAGCTGCGCATCGAGGCCGCGCGCGTACGCTTCGGCGAGGAACGGGCTCGCGATGCCGCTCGTGCGCGTGTCGGGCAGCGGCGTCAGATCGAGCCAGCGCTGCACGCGCGCGACGCCGTCGACGGCGAGCGGCGCCGGTGCGCTGCCGTGCAGGACTTCGTGCCGCTCGGCGGCGCCGGCGGCGATGAGCTTGAGATCGAGCTCGTAGATCGGGCCGACGCGGCGCAGCTCGCCGCTGACGAAATGCGTCGCGCCGAGCGCGCGCCGCACGACGGCGGGATCGATCGCGCCGTTCGCGCCTTTCACCGCCTCGACGTTCTGCGCGGAGACGACCTCGATGCGTCCGGACTGTTCGAGAAGGCTCGTCATGAGGCCCATGAGACCCGCGGCGGTCCAGGCGAGGTCGGGCTCGCCGGTGCGATCGGCGATCGGCAGCACCGCGATGCGCGCGCGCGCGTCCGGATCGCCGGCGGCGCGGATCGGATAGCGCATCACGACGATCGCGCCGACCAGCAGCAGGACGCCTGCGGCGGCCACGGCGAGCCAGCGCTTCGGGCGCGGCCGCACCTCGGTCACCGGGCGGGGAATCGCCGCCACGGTCGCCACAGGCGCAACGATGGCGGGGTCGGACGCGTCCTCGACGGAGTCACCGACGTTGACAATTTCAGCGACCCAGACCAGCCCGCGACCGTGTACCGTGCGGATCACGCGCTGCGCATCGCCGTCGTCGCCGAGCGCGCGCCGCGCCTTGCGCAGCTGCTGCGAGAGCGCCGCGTCGGTGACCGGCCGATCGGCCCATAGTGCACTGGTGAGTTCAGTCTTGGTCAGCGCGCGGCCGCGCGCGAGCAGCAGGAGCTCGATCAGATCGAACACCTTGGCCTCGACATCGGCGCGCCGGCCTGCGCGGCGGATTTCGCGTGCGTCGAGGTCGATCTCGACGTCGGCGAAGCGGTAACGGCGGGTGGGGGACAAACCGGTTCCAGCGAATCTGCGACTGCGCGCGCATTTTAGCGCGCGAATCGCCGAGCCGGTTCCGGGCCGCGCGTGCCCCAGTCGACAATGGCTGCGCCCGACGGCTATAAGTCACCTCAAAAGGCCGCGTTAGCCCCTTCAATGTCCGAAGAAATCCTGATCAACGTCACCCCTCGCGAAACCCGCGTCGCGCTGGTCGAGAACGGGATGCTGCAGGAGGTGCACGTCGAGCGCGCGACCCGCCGCGGCTACGTCGGCAACATCTACAAGGGCAAGGTCAGCCGCGTCATGCCGGGCATGCAGGCCGCGTTCGTCGAGATCGGCCTCGACCGCGCGGCGTTCCTGCACGCCTCGGACATCATCCGGCTCCATTCGCCGCTGATCGCCGAGAACGGCGACGCGGCGCCGATGCCGATGCCGTCGATCGGCGAGCTCGTGCGCGACGGGCAGGAGATCGTCGTGCAGGTCGTCAAGGATCCGATCGGCACGAAGGGCGCGCGGCTGACGACGCACCTTTCGATCCCGTCGCGCTACCTCGTGCTGCTGCCGTACTCGAAGGTGCTCGGCGTGTCGGTGCGCATCGAGGACGAGGCCGAGCGCGCGCGGCTCAAGGAGCTCCTCGGCGCGCTCGTCGGCGAGACGCGCTTCGGCTACATCGTGCGCACGAACGCGGAGGGCGAGTCGCGCGAGGCGATCGGCGAGGATATCGACTATCTCGGCAAGCTCTGGACGGCGGTGCAGGAGAACATCGCGAAGGCGCGCATCGGCGAGCGCGTGTACGAGGACCTGAGCCTGCCGCTGCGCGCGCTGCGCGACCTCATGCGCCCGACGATCGAGAAGGTGCGCATCGACTCGCGCGAGACGCTCGAGCGCGCGCAGGCCTTCGTCCAGCAGTTCATGCCGGAGTTGGCCGAGCGCGTGGAACATTACCCCGGTGAGCGGCCGATCTTCGACCTGTACGGCGTCGAGGACGAGATCCAGCGGGCGCTGCGCAAGGACGTGCCGCTCAAGTCCGGCGGCTATCTCATCGTCGACCAGACCGAAGCGATGACCACGATCGACGTCAACACCGGCGGCTTCCTCGGCACGCGCAACCTCGAGGAAACGGTGTTCCGCACCAATCTCGAAGCCGCGCAGGCGGCGGCGCGCCAGCTGCGCCTGCGCAATCTCGGCGGCATCATCATCATCGACTTCATCGACATGGTCGACGAGGAGCACCAGCGCCAGGTGCTGCGCCAGCTGGAAAAGTCGCTCGCGCGCGACCACGCGAAGGCGACGGTCTATGAGATGTCGCCGCTCGGTCTCGTCGAGATGACGCGCAAGCGCACGACCGAAAGCCTCGAGCGCCAGCTCTGCGAGCCGTGTCCCGCGTGCAGCGGCCGCGGCAGCGTCAAGACGGCCGAGACCGTCACCTACGAAATCTTCCGCGAGATCACGCGTGCCGTGCGCCAGTTCGAGGCGCAGAAGCTCCTCGTGCTCGCGGCGCCGAAAGTCGTCAACCGCATCCTCGAGGAGGAATCGGCGGCGGTCGCCGAGCTCGAGGAATTCATCGGCAAGACGATCCGCTTCCAGCCCGAGGAGCACTACTCGCAGGAGCAATACGATGTCGTGTTGCTCTGACGCATCGCGGCGGCCGGCCGGGTGAAGCCGATGCTGCGGCGAACCCTGCGCCGGATCCGTTATTTCCTGTTCGCGCTGTTTACGACCGCGCTGATCGCGCTTGCCGTGCTGATGGGCCTCACGCAGCTCGCGATGCCGTGGCTCGTGCGCAATCCGCAGCGCATCGAAGCGTGGCTGTCGGAACGGCTGCATCAGCCCGTCACGATCGGCGGCGTCAATGGTGCCTGGATCGGCGGCGGGCCGGTGCTGACGCTCGATCACGTGCGCATCGGCACGCCGGGCGGCGCGAAGCCGCCGCTCGAAGTCGCGCAGGCCGAGCTCGCGCTCAGCCTCTACGCACCGTTCCAGCGCGGCCGCGCGTGGAGCGAGTTCCGCATGATCGGCGTCGACGTGCAGTTCGTGCACGACGACGAAGGCTGGCACCTGCGCGGCCCCGACCTCGGCACCGCCGCCGCGGCGGCACCGCGCGAGGCGGCGGCGCACACCGAGCTGTCGATGGGCGCGCTCGGCGTGCTCGTGCTGAAGGACTTCAAGCTCGCGATCGACGATCCGCGCGAGGACCTGCACCTTTCGCTCGGTGCGTCGGAGATCCGCGTGATCAACCGCGGCGCGACGACGCATCTCGCCGGCAAGGTGCGCAATCTCGCCGGCGATGCGACGCCGATCGATCTCATCGCCGACGTCGACCTCAACCGCCGCAACGGCATCTTCTACGCCGGCGGCCGCGACATCGATCTCGCGCGCTTCGGTGCGCAGCGGCCGCTCGCGGGCGTCGAGCTCCTGACCGGCCGCGGCGACGCGCAGATCTGGATCGCGATCGCCGCCTCGCGCATCGACGACGTGCGCGTGCGGCTCGATCTGCACGACGCGACGCTCGCCGCGCACGATCCGATCGCGCTCGACAACGGCGTCGCCGTCGAGCCGCGCACGCATTTCGATCGCGTCGCGTTCGTCGCGCGCTGGCTGCGCGAGGACGGCGGCTGGACCGCCGACGTCGCCGATCTCGTCGTCGGGCGCGGCGACGCCTCGCTGCCGCCGGCCGGGTTGACGCTCGAGCGCCGCGGCGACGACGTCGAACGCTACCGCGCGCAGACCACGAACCTCGCGCTCGAACCGATCGGCAGCGTCGTGATGCTGAGCTCGCGCGTGCCCGAGGGCGTTCGCCGATGGCTGTATGTCGCGCATCCGCAAGGGCAGGTCGCCGGCGCTGACCTGCGCTGGAACGGCGCCGAGGACTACGACGTCGACGCGCTGCTGCACGCGGCCGGCTTTGCGAGCGCGAGCTTCGTGCCGGGCGTCGAGCATGTCGACGCCGAACTGCACGGCGACGAGCACGCACTGGTCCTGCAGCTGCCCGAGCAGGCGCTCCGCGTCGATTATCCGCGCGTGTTCCGCAAGCCGTTCAAGTTCGCGCAGTTCGGCGGCGACGTCGTCGCCTATCGCGACGATGCCGCGTGGCGCATCGAGACCGACCGCATCACGTTCGAAGGCGAAGGCTACGGCGGCGAGCTGCGCGGCGGCGCCGAGATCCAGGACGACCACACGCGCCCGCTGCTCGATCTCTACGCGATGGTGACGCACGCCGACGTCGTCGCGGCGAAGCTCTTCTGGCCGACCAACGTGATGCCGCCGCAAGCCGTCCAATGGCTCGACCGCGCGCTCGTCGACGGGCGCCTCGACGCCGGGCGCGTGCTCGTGCGCGGCGATCTCGACAGCTGGCCGTTCCGCGACAACGCCGGCCGCTTCGAGGCGCGCGGGCACATCGTCGACACCGTGTTCGACTACAACCCCGAATGGCCGCGCGCCGAGCATCTTTCGGCGACGGCGAACTTCGTCAACGACAGCATGCAGGTCGAAGCCGAATCCGGCGACGTCAAGGGCAATCGCGTCGCGAGCGCGACGGCGTCGATCCCGAACTTCGGCGAGCCCGTGCTCGACCTCTCGGTCAAGGGCGACGGCAGCGGCGCGAACCTGCTCGGCTTCCTGCGCGACACGCCGATCGGCAAGCGCTACGACGACACGCTGAAGGACCTCGCGATCGGCGGCAAGGGCGATCTCGCGTTCACGCTGAACCTGCCGATCAAGGAACCTTCGAAGCTCGCGCTCGACGGCAGCGTCAACCTCAGCGAGGCGACGCTCGACGACGCAGCGTTCAACCTGCACTTCGTCGACGCGGGCGGCGTCGTCAAGTTCAACCAGGGCGGTTTCGCGGCGGGTCCGCTCGCGGTCGGCTTCCGGCAGCGGCCGGCGAAGCTCGCGATCGCGGTCGGGAGCTACGTCGACGATCCGTCGCGCGCCGTCGAGGCGAGCCTCGTCGGCCGCTTCCCGGCGACGACGGTGTTCGCCGACGTGCCCGATCTCCTCCCCGCACTCGCGCGCTTTCCCGGCGAAGCCGAGTGGAAGGCGGCGCTCACGGTCGACACGAGCACGGCACCGACCGGCGGGCGCAAGCGCCTCACGCTCGCGAGCGACCTGCGCGGCATCGTGTTCGACCTGCCGGAGCCGCTCGCCAAGCCGGCCGACACGGCGCAGGCGTTCGATCTCGCGCTCGATCTGCCGTTCATCGGCGAGACGTTCACCGCGAAGCTCGGCACGCTCGCGAGCGCAAGCGGGCGACTGCCGTCGCCGACGAAGCCGTTCGCGGCGCGCGTCGCATTCGGCGGCGAGCCGGGCACGAACCTGCCCGAGCGCGGCGCCGCGATCACCGGCAGCGTGTCGACGTTCGACGCCGGCGGCTGGCTCGATCTCCTGCAGCTCAAGCCCGGGAGCGGCGGCGGCACGACCGGCGGCCTGCTGCAGGGCATCGACATCGGCATCGACGATTTCGTCATGTCGCGCCGCAGCTTCGGCAAGACGCATCTCGTCGTCGCCGATAACGCCGGCGCGACCGAGCTGAAGCTCGACGGCGAAGGCCTGCTCGGCACGCTCAGCATTCCGGGCAAGGACCTCGCGCGGCAGGGCGTCACGGCGAACTTCGAGCGCTTCCACTGGCCGACGCTGTCGCCGGACGCGGCCGAGCAGGACGACGCCTCGCTGATCGACGTCGCGCCGGCCACGCTGCCGCCGCTGCATTTCGCGGTCGCCGATTTCGCGCTCGGCCAGGCGAGCTTCGGCGCCGCGCAGTTCGAAAGCTATCCGACCGCCGACGGCATGCACGTCGACAAGCTCGAATCGCATTCGCCGAACGTCAACATGACGGCGAGCGGCGACTGGACCGGCACGGCGCAGAGCAACCGCTCGCACCTGCAGATCACGCTGACCGCGCAGAACCTCGGCCACATGATGGACGCGCTCGGCTTCCCGGGCTTGATCGACGGCGGCCAGACGACGGCCGATATCGACGCGATCTGGCCGGGGCCGCCGTCGGCGTTCGCGCTGGCGAAGATGGAAACGGGTGCGATCACGCTCAAGGTCGCCGAGGGACGCATCCTCGAAGTCGATCCCGGCGCGGGGCGTTTCTTCGGCCTCTTTTCGCTGAGCGAGATTCCACGGCGGCTCAGCCTCGACTTCAGCGATTTCTTCCGCTCCGGGTTGAGCTTCAATTCGATCACCGGCACGTTCGGTCTCGACAAGGGCAATGCCTACACCTCGGATCTCCTGATCAAGAGCCCGGCCGCGGACATCGCGATCAGCGGCCGCACCGGGCTTCGCGCGAAGGATTACGACCAGGAGATGGTGGTTTCGCCGCATACGGGCGTGACGCTGCCGATCGTGGGCGCGCTCGCCGCAGGTCCGGTCGGCGCGGCCGCGGGGCTCGTGCTGCAAGGCGTGCTCGGCAAGCCCATGGGCAAGGCGATGGGCTCGCACTACAAGGTGACCGGGAGCTGGGAAAAGCCGACGATCACGCTCGTCTCGCGCGAGACGCCGCGGCAGGCGCCGCGGGATGCGAAATCGCCCGCCGACGCGCCCGCGCCTGCGCCGCCGCAGCCGCAGCCCGCCGGGTCGACACAGCCGCGCGGGTTGCGCTGACCTCACTTGTGGCCTACCGTCACCGGCCCAATTTCGTCCGCGGAAGGGCGTGACCCGCGCTTCCGCTCCCTCAGCTCCGACGCATCCGAACCGATGACCGAACTCCTGACGCAGGCCGAATCGCGCCTGCTGCGCCCCGGCGGCCTTTCGGCCGGCGACCTCGACCGCGTCTTCGCGCGCCTGACCGGGCCGTCGATCGACGCCGCCGATCTCTACTTCCAGCATTCGCGCAGCGAGTCCTGGGTGCTCGAGGACGGCATCGTCAAGGAAGGCAACCACTCGATCGAGCAGGGCGTCGGCGTGCGCGCGCTGTCGGGCGAGAAGACCGGCTTCGCTTATTCCGACGAGATCGTGCTGCCCGCGCTGCTCGACGCCGCCGGCTCCGCGCGCGCGATCGCGCAGTCGAGCGCGAACGGCACCGGCAAGCCGCTCGCCATCGCGACGGGCCGCGCGCTCTATCCTTCGATCGATCCGATCGAGACGCTGTCGAGCGAAGAGAAGATCGCGCTCCTGCGCGAGCTCGACGCGCTCTGCCGCTCGCTCGATCCGCGCGTGAAGCAGGTCATCGCGAGCATCGCCGCGAGTCTCGAGACCGTGCTGCTCGCCGCGTCCGATGGCACGCTCGCCGCCGACGTGCGGCCGCTGGTTCGGATCAACGTGCAGGTCATCGCCGAGCAGAACGGCCGCCGCGAAGCCGGCAGCGCCGGCGGCGGCGGACGCTTCGGCTTCCGCGAGCTCGTGGACACCGGCCGCGCGCACGGTTTCGCGCGCGAGGCGGTCCGTGTCGCGCTCGTCAATCTCGAATCGGTCGACGCGCCGGCCGGCAACATGACCGTCGTGCTCGGCCCGGGCTGGCCCGGCGTGCTGCTGCACGAGGCGATCGGCCACGGCTTCGAAGGCGACTTCAACCGCAAGGGCACCTCGGCGTTCGCCGGCATGCTCGGCGAGAAGGTCGCGGCGCCCGGCGTCACGGTCGTCGACGACGGCACGCTCGCGGGACGCCGCGGCTCGCTGTCGATCGACGACGAAGGCACGCCGACAAACTGCACGGTGCTCGTCGAGAACGGCGTCATGAAGGGCTACATGCAGGACAAGCTCAACGCGCGCCTCATGAACATGGCGCCGACCGGCAACGGCCGCCGCGAATCGTTCGCGCACCTGCCGATGCCGCGCATGACGAACACATACATGCTCCCCGGCGAACGCGATCCGGGCGAGATCATCGCGTCCGTGAAGAAAGGTCTCTACGCCGTCAACTTCGGTGGCGGCCAGGTCGACATCACGAACGGCAAGTTCACGTTCTCGGCGAGCGAGGCGTACCTGATCGAGGACGGCAAGGTCACACGGCCG
>DATFRS010000236.1:0-18031 GCA_035263065.1 Rhodanobacteraceae bacterium | reverse complement strand
AAAAGCTTCTAAGCATCAGATCACGAGGACCGTACCGTAATCCGACACAGGTAGGCAGGGTGAGAATCCCCAGGCGCTTGAGAGAACTTGGGTGAAGGAACTAGGCAACATAGCACCGTAACTTCGGGAGAAGGTGCACCCATCTTCGTGGCTCATGCGAGCTAGAGCGAAGGTGGGTCGCAGTGACCAGGCCGCTGCGACTGTTTACCAAAAACACAGCACTCTGCAAACACGAAAGTGGACGTATAGGGTGTGACGCCTGCCCGGTGCTGGAAGGTTAATTGATGGGGTTAGCCGCAAGGCGAAGCTCTTGATCGAAGCCCCAGTAAACGGCGGCCGTAACTATAACGGTCCTAAGGTAGCGAAATTCCTTGTCGGGTAAGTTCCGACCTGCACGAATGGCGTAACGACAGCGGCGCTGTCTCCACCCAAGACTCAGTGAAATTGAAATCGCTGTGAAGATGCAGCGTTCCCGCGGCAAGACGGAAAGACCCCGTGAACCTTTACTATAGCTTTACACTGAACGTTGAGTTCTTCTGTGTAGGATAGGTGGGAGCCTATGAAGCGATGGCGCTAGCTGTCGTGGAGGCAACCTTGAAATACCACCCTGAAGTGCTTGACGTTCTAACCTAGGCCCGTAATCCGGGTCGGGGACCGTGTATGGTGGGTAGTTTGACTGGGGCGGTCTCCTCCCAAAGTGTAACGGAGGAGCACGAAGGTGCGCTCAGCACGGTCGGACATCGTGCAGTGTGTGTAAAGGCATAAGCGCGCTTGACTGCGAGATCGACGGATCAAGCAGGTGCGAAAGCAGGTCTTAGTGATCCGGTGGTTCTGTATGGAAGGGCCATCGCTCAACGGATAAAAGGTACTCCGGGGATAACAGGCTGATACCGCCCAAGAGTTCATATCGACGGCGGTGTTTGGCACCTCGATGTCGGCTCATCACATCCTGGGGCTGTAGCCGGTCCCAAGGGTATGGCTGTTCGCCATTTAAAGTGGTACGCGAGCTGGGTTCAGAACGTCGTGAGACAGTTCGGTCCCTATCTGTCGTGGGCGTTGGAGATTTGAGAGGGGCTGCTCCTAGTACGAGAGGACCGGAGTGGACGAACCTCTGGTGTTCCGGTTGTCACGCCAGTGGCACTGCCGGGTAGCTACGTTCGGAAGCGATAACCGCTGAAAGCATCTAAGCGGGAAGCGCGCCTCAAGATGAGATCTCCCGGGGCACAAGCCCCCTAAAGGACCCATGAAGACTACGTGGTTGATAGGTCGGGTGTGTATCGCAGTAATGCCGAGCTAACCGATACTAATGATCCGTGCGGCTTGATCATATAACTCCAAGTTGCTTTGTTTACTAAACGCAGGTCCCTCTGCGAGAGCAAAATCGGCCATCCGTGGCCGAGGATCTCAGAGGAGCACCAGCAGACCTAGAGATAGGTCGCCTCAACGAAGGTTTGGAGGCAGCACCAAATGCTCTGTTACGTCCCAAGTCCCAATGCAGAGACCGCGCTCAAGAAGCGCGACTCTCACCAGTTCCCTGGCGACCTTAGCGGTGTGGTCCCACCCGATCCCATCCCGAACTCGGAAGTGAAACGCACCAGCGCCGATGGTAGTGTGGCTTAAGCCATGCAAGAGTAGGTCATCGCCAGGGGCCTCAAACGAACCTCCGCAGCGAAAGCTGCGGAGGTTTTTCTTTTCCGGCGACGCCGCAAACCGTCTACCATGAACGGACAGGACGGCTCCTCCCGGCCCGGACGGCGCCCTTTAACCCCGCATTAGCGGCGCACCGCGGCGACGCCCTTATACTCGGCGCGGCGCGGCGCGGGACCGCGAACGAAAGGCCGGCATGCCGAAGAACGCGGTACCTCGTCTGCACACATTTTCACGGGCGTTGCGGCATCTCTTGCCGGCCTGGCTCGCGTTCGCGCTCGCGGCACCGGTGCAGCATCCGCTGACCTTCGTGCTGCTCCTCGTCGGCAACGCGCTCGCGATGAGCGGCATCTGCCACGCGCTCGGCTTCGGCATGGAATCGAGCTTCGCGCGCAGCATCGCGCGCCGCGGGCTCGCCTATTTCGTGCTGCTCACCGCCTACACCGCGGCCGTCGCGGCGCTCGTCGTCGCGCCCGCGTGGTGGCTCGCGCGCGACGGCTCGCTGCCCGCGGCCCTGACGCTCTCCGTCGCGCTCGTCATCGCGCTCCTCGCGCTCTGGCGCCTCTGGCCCGCGTTCGCGCTGCCTTTCATCTGGGACGACGCCTACCCGAGCGAGGAAAAAGGCTCGTGGCTCCTCGGCGCGCTGCGCCGCTCGCTCGCGTTCGCCCGTCATCTCACCGGCACGCACGATCTCTTCTTCGCCTACGGTTTCCCGAGCGGCATCGCGCTGCTGGCGATCGCCGTCGGCGCGCTCGCGATCACGGGCCTCGGCGGCTATCTCCCGAGCGAATTCCGCATCGTCGCGCTGTTCCTCTACGCGATCCTCGTCGTCCCGTTCGCGCATCTCCTCATCGTCAACCGCAGCATCCGTGCGCTGCTGGCCGACGCGCGCCGCTCGCGCCGCCGCGAGGCGCGGGCGAGCGAGGACGCCGCGGTATCGACGGGCGCCGCGAATCTCGCCGCCGGCATCGACCGCTCCGATCTCGACGCGACGCTCCTCTGCGCCGCGCGCTCCGGCCAGATCGATCTCGCGCTCGCCGCACTCGATCGCGGCGGCGATCCGAACGCGACGCCGGGCCCCGACCAGCGCGACCAGCGCAGCGCGCTGATCATCGCCGTCACGCTGCCGGATCTTCGCTTCCTGCGCGGACTCATCGCCAAGGGCGTCGACGTCAACCGCGCGAACGGCGGACTCACGCCACTGATCGCTGCGACACGCGACAGCTACCAGGGCCGCCCCGATGCGGTCATGACACTGCTCTCGAACGGCGCCGACCCGCGCATCGCCGGCGCCGACGGCAACACGCCGCTGCATCACGCGGCGCGCTGTGCGGAACCCATAGTGGCCGCGCTGCTCGTCGACGCGTCGGCCGACATCGATGCCGTAAACCGCGAAGGCTTCACTGCGCTCGGCGTCGCCTGCGTCAATGCGAGCTGGAAACTCGCCGATTTCCTGCTCGATCGCGGCGCGAAAGCCGAAGTCGCGCGCGCACAGCCCGCGCTGCTCCTCGCCGCCGGCGTCGGCGACGACGATCCGCACGGCGTGAAGTCGCTGTTGAAGCACCGCGCGAACCCGAACGTGCGCGGCGCGACCGAGCGCACTGCGCTCATGACCGCCGCGCTCGCCGGCCACACGCGCATCGCCGACGTTCTGCTCAACGCCGGCGCCGATCCGAACCTCGCCGACCATCGCGGCACGACCGCGCTGATGGAAGCCGCGCGCTCCGGCGCCGTCGGCGTCGTGCACGCGCTCGGCAAGCGCAAGGCGAATCCGAATCTCGCCGACGCCGAAGGCCGCGGCGCGCTGCTCGTCGCGTGCCAGTCGCGCAACGCGAACGAGGAAACCGTGCGCGCGCTGCTGACGCTCGGCGCCGACCGCGCGCAGGCCGCCGCCGACGGCAAGCGCGCGCTCGATCACGCCGCGGCATCGGGCCGCTGGCACATCGTCGCGCTGCTCGATCCCGCGTACCCGCTCCCGAGCACGCTCGCGAGCGACGTCGCCAGCGCGCAGACCGCGAACGCCGATCACCTCCTCGACGCGCTCCGCTTCGGCCACTGGAACGTCGTCGCGGAATTCGCCGAAGTCGTCAAGGAATGGCCGCAGTCGGCGCTCGCCGATCTGTATCTCGCGCTCGCCAAGCTGCCGTCGAGCGAAGCGCGCCGCTGGCTCCTGAATCACGGTCTCGGCGCCGACGCGCGGCTCGGCGACGGACGCCTCGTCGCCGACGCGCTCGTCGATCTCCTGCCGGCGAGCACCGCCGCGCTATCCGACTTCGCCGCGCACGGCGCTCCGATCGGCGGCGCCGGCATCGTCGCGCGCGTCCTTTCGGCCGCGCAGCGCGGCGAAACCGGCGCGCCGCTCCGCGCGTTCGCCGCCGAGCTCCTCGAGCGCGGCGCCGACTGGTGCGGCACGACCTCGACCGACAGCACCGCGCTGCACGCGGTGGTCGCGCTCGGCGACGTCGACATGGCGCAGAGACTCGTCGCGCGCGGCGCGAGCCCGAACGCGCGCGACGCGCTCGGCTGCACGCCGCTGCACTTCGCGGTCAAGCTCGACATCGGCATCGCCGTGCCGCTTCTGAAGTTGCTGATCGGCGCCGGCGCGAGCCCCGAAATCGCCTCGGCGAGCGGCGAGACGCCGCTCGGCCTCGCCC
Organism: Rhodanobacteraceae bacterium; assembly: GCA_035263065.1. GTDB lineage: Bacteria > Pseudomonadota > Gammaproteobacteria > Xanthomonadales > Rhodanobacteraceae > Dokdonella_A. The sequence goes on along the minus strand of DATFRS010000236.1, from coordinate 13,730 downwards.
TCGCGCGCAGCGAGCACGAGCCCGCGTACTGGCTCAACTGGTCGCGCTGGAAGCTGCCGTACCGTCCGCTGCGCCCGTCGGATCTTCCCGCTGCCGCGACGCTCGGCGACATCGAAGCCGTCGAGCGCATGCTCGCCTTCGGCTTCCCGCTCGACGCCGAGGACGCGCAAGGCGCGACCGCGCTGATCCGCGCCGCCGGAGCCGGTTACGCGGGTCTCGTCGTGCGTCTCCTCGAGGCCGGCGCGAACACCTCGCACGCGGCGAAATCCGGCATCCATTGCCTCGCCGCGGCCGTCAGCGCGCGTCGCGAAGCCGTCGTGCGCACGCTGCTGACGCACGGCGTCGCGCCGGACCTGCGCATGGCGGGCGGCGGCACCGCGCTGATCCTCGCCGCGGCGCTCGGGCTTCCGCGTCTCGCCGAAGCGCTGCTCGAAGCCGGCGCCGACGCGAACGCGACCGACGAGCAGGGCACGACGCCGCTCCTCGCTGCCGCGCAGTCGGCCTTCGGCAGCAGCGACACCGCGGCCGCGCGCGAGCTCTTCGAATTGCTGCTGCGCGCGCGGGCCAACGTCGCGACGCGCAATCCCGCCGGCCAGGACGTCGTGCTGACGCTGCTCGGCGCGCGCGCGCAGCCCGGTGCGAAGTGCGACGGCGAGCATCTCGCCTCGCTGCTGAAGCTCCTGCTGCAGCACGACGCGGCGGTCGACGCGCAGGATCAGCGCGGCGTCACGCCGCTGCACGCCTGCGCGATCCACGGGCTGCTCGGCTGCGCGCGCGCGCTGAAGGCGCGCGGCGCGAAGATCGAGCAGCCCGACCTGCTCGGCCGCACGGCCGGCGAAGTCGCGGCGATGCTGGGTTACGTCGACGTCGCGACGGAGCTCGGCGTCGAGCGCGCGCCGATCCCGAGCGTGCGGCAGACGCTCAGAAGGCCCGCACGCGCGCAGGACTGACGCGCGTCAGCCTTTCATCCGCCGGTACACGCTCCACGGGAGCCAGCGCACCGCCAGCGCGACCAGCGCCCACCAGCGCGGCACGTAGCGCTTCGACGAACCGCGTTCGAGGCGCCGCACGACGGTTCGTGCGATCGCGTCGGGCTCCGCGACCGGCATCGGCAGCTTCATGCCATACGTCAGATTCGTCGCCATGAAGCCGAGCTCGTAGAGCTGCACGCGCAGCTCGCGCGAGCGATACCGTTGCCGCAGACTTTCGTACAACGACACGAGCGCACGCTTCGCGCTCGCGTAAACGACGTTGCGCCCGCGCCCGCGCGTCGCGGCGACGCTGCCGAACAGCACGACCGTGCCGTGCGACTCGACGAGCCGCGGCAGCAGCGCATGCACGATCGCGAGCGGCGCGTGCAGATTCACCGCGAGCAGCGCGCCGATCCGCCCCGCGTCGAGCGAGAGATCGTCGTCCTCGCGCGACTGCCCGATCGGCAGCAGCAGCGCGGCCGGCGGCGGCATGCCGTCGAGCGTGCCGGCAATGCGCGCGCCGGGATCGGCTTCGCGGCCGAGATCGAGCGCGAGCGCGCGCACGGCGATGCCGTGCGCGAGATTGAGGCTCGCGCCGAGCGCGTCGAGATCGCGCCGGTCCGACGCGATCAGCAGCAGCGCGTACTGCGCGCGCGCGAGCTCGGCGGCGAGCGCGCGACCGAGCCCGCTCGATGCGCCGACGACGATCGCGGTGGCCGCGCGTTCGCTCACAGCGCGAGTCTCCGCGCGAGCTCGGACGCATGCAACCCGCCCGGGTTGTGCGCGGCGAGCCGCTCGCGCGCCGCGTCGAAGCCGCCGACCGCACGGCGCGCCGTCGCCGCGTCGAGCGTCGATTCCTTGATGAGGTTCGCGCGGCCGCCGTGCGTGATCGCGATCTCGGCGAGCGCTTCGAGGAACGCGCGCTGGCGCGGCTCGGCCGGCGCGGGAAGCTGGATCGCGAGCGCGATGCCTTCGCCGTCGAAGCCGAATCCTTCGGGCCGGCCGGCGAACAGCTTGCTCGCGATCAGTGCGATGCGCGGCCGGTCGCGCGCGACGCGCTCGGCGAGCATGCCGGCGAATTCGTCGAACAGCGCGTGCGGCACGAGCCACTGCGCCTCGACCATGCCCGCCTTGCCGAAGCCGGCGAAATAGGCGTGCGCGTCGTTGAGCGGAAACAGCGCCTCGGCGAGCGGCAGCGGCGACTGCCCCGCGCGGCACCAGCGCGAGCCGAGCCACACGTTAGCCGCGGCGATGCCGGCGCGGTTCCACAGCGCGAACGGCATCGGACGAATGCCGGCCGGCAGATCGCGCGATGGCGGCGGCACGCGCATCGCGCCCGCCTCGCCGGCATCGGTGGCGAGGCCGATGCGCACGACGCCGCGTCCGAACACGCCCGGGCGTCCGTCGTGCCAGCCGTACAGCACCGGCGCGTTCGCCGCTTCGCGCAGCATGCGCGCAGCCTCCGCGAGATTCGCGACCGGCACGCGGCGTACGATCAGCGCGGCCGGCGGGCGCGCGAGACGCAGCGTCGCGCGCGTGATGACGCCCGTGAGGCCGAAGCCGGCGAACGTCGCGGCGAAGAGGTCGGCGTTATCGCTCGCGCTCGCGACGACGACGTCGCTGTTCGCGCGGACGAGCTCGATGCGCTCGACGACCGCTCGGAACGTGCCGTCGCGCGCGGGATTCTTGCCGTGCACGTCGGCCGCGATGCAGCCGCCGACGGTTGCGGCGGGATGGCCCGGCGCGACCGCGAGATACCAGCCGCGTGCGAGCGCGAAGCGCTGCACGTCGCCGATTTTGACGCCGGCCTCGGCGACGAGCCGGCCGCCGTCCTCGTCGAACGCGAGGATGCGATCGAACGCGGCGAGCGACTGGCTGATCGCATCGGCGCCGAAGCTCGCGGCCGTGTACGAGACGCCGGAGCCGCGCGCGATGCGCATCGCGTCGCGCGGCAGCGCTTCGATCAGCCGGTAGCGATCCGGGCGCTGCACGCGGCAGTGCGCGCGGAACTGGCGGTCGAAGCTCGCAAGATCGACGTCGGCGAGCGCGAATCCGCGCGTGTCGGCCGGGCCCGCGTCCTTCAAGCGGATTCTTCCTCTTCGCCGGAATCGACCTCGAACAGGCGCTGCAGGTCGGCGCGCGCTTCCTTCGCGGTCTGCAGCAGCGCCGCGTCGTCGTCGTAGACCGGATACTGGTTCAGGAGCACGCGCTCGTCGTGCTCGCGGAAGCGCTGCAGGTGCTCCTCGGCGGTCTTCGGATCGTAGCCGAGCGCTTCCAGCACGTGGCGCGCGAGCTCGAGGCTCGAATAGAACGTGTCGCGCACGATCGCGTCGACGTTGAGGTCCATCAGCCGGAACACGTGCTGGCGGTTGCGCGCGCGCGCGAACACCTTGAGGTTCGGGAAGTGGCGCTTGAGGAGCCGCGCCGTGCGCAGGTTCGCTTCCGGATCCTCGGTCGCGATGACGAAGATCTCGGCCTTGTCGGTCTGTGCCGCGCGCAGCAGGTCGAGCCGCGTCGCGTCGCCGTAGAACACCGTGCTGCCGAAGTGGCGCACGAAGTCGACCTGCTCGGCGTCGCGCTCGAGCGCGGTGAACGGAATGCGATGCGAGGCGAGCAGGCGCGTCACGATCTGGCCGACGCGGCCGAAGCCCGCCACGATCACGCGCGGCGTGGCGCCGTCGAGACGATCGAACTCGCGCGACGGCTTCGCTTTCTTGTCGAGCGGCTTCAGCTCCACGCGCAGGCGCACCATCAGCGGCGTCGCGACCATCGACAGCGTCACGATCAGGATCAGGAGATCGCGCTGCGCCGGATCGATCAGGCTGTTGCTCGCGGCGAGCGTGAACACGACGAACGCGAACTCGCTGCCCTGCGCGAGGATCGCCGCGAGCGCGATCGACTGGGCGTTGTCCTCGCGCGAGGCGAAGCGCGAGATCGCGTAGAGCAGGATCGCCTTCACGACCAGCATCGCGACCAGCAGCGTGCCGACGAGCTGCGGCTCGCGCATGATCAGGTCGACGTCGAGCGACATGCCGACGCTGATGAAGAAGAGCCCGAGCAGGAGGCCCTTGAACGGCTCGATCTGCGCTTCGATCTCGTGGCGGTATTCCGAATCGGCGAGCAGCACGCCGGCGATGAACGCGCCGAGCGACATCGACATGCCGACGAGATCCATGATCCACGCCGTGCCGATCACGACCAGGAGTGCCGTCGCCGTGAACATCTCCGGCGCGCCGACGCGCGCGGCCGCGCGGAACATCGGGCGCAGGAGGTAGCGGCCGCCGACGACGACGGCCGCGATCGTCAGGATGACGCGGAGCGCCATCAGCGCGCCAGCACCGGGGTTCGTCATCGGCTGCGCCACCGCGAGCGCCGGGATCAGCGCGAGGATCGGGATCGCGGCGACGTCCTGGAACAGCAGGATCGCGAAGGCGAGCCGGCCGTGCGCGGTCGAGAGCTCCTTGCGCTCGGCGAGGATCTGCAGATCGATCGCCGTCGACGACAGCGCGAGCCCGAGCCCGACGATCATCGCTCCCTTCCAGTCGATCCCGAGCGCGAACGCGATGCCGCCGATGACGATCGCCGTCGCGACGAGCTGCAGGGTGCCGATGCCGAACACCGTGCGCCGCATGACCCACAGGCGCTGCGGCGAGAGCTCGAGGCCGATCACGAACAGCATCAGCACGACGCCGAGCTCGGACAGCTGGCTGATCTGCTCGGTGTTGTTGAGGAGCCGGACGCCGGACGGGCCGATCAGCGCGCCCGCGCCGAGGTAGCCGAGGACCGCGCCGAGCTGCCAGCGCCGCGCGAGCGGCACCGCGATGACGGCGGCGAGCAGGAGCACGACCGCATACTGAAGAAATCCATGGGTTTGCACGCGTCCTCCGTGACCGGATTATGGCACGCGAGGCGCCCATCTCAGCCGCTGAGACCCGGCCGATGCAGCATCGGTCTCGTTCCGACGACAGGAGTGGACCATGCTCATCGCCGATTTCTCCGCCGATCTTCGTTCGCGCGTCGCGCCGCCGCGGCGGCCGGCCGTGCGCGCCGCGAGGCACCCGCACCGCACGCTGGCGACGTGGCTGATGCTCGGGCTCGCCGCGCTCGTGCTCGTGCCGTTCGCGCGCGGCGATCGCCTGCTCGGCGCGACGCTGCCGTTCTGGCTCGTCGCGGCGCCGCTGATCGATCTCGCCTGGATCGAGCGCGCGCGTATCGCGCGGCGCGCGAAGGCGTGGCTCTCGCGCACGCGGCGCGAGCCGCGCATGGCGAGGCGTCAGCGCGTCTCGCGCGCCGCCGCGTGCAGCGCCGAGAGATCGTAGAGCGCGTAGTTGCGGTCGTCGATGACGCGCACGCCCGGCGTCTCGCGCAGGCGTTGCGCGGCTTCGACGACGGTCGCGACCGGCGGCGGGTTGAGCTTGACCTGGCGTGTCGGCATCACGAGGTAGTCGATGCGATGTGCGGCGAGATAGTCGATGAACGTGTCGGCGCTGGCGAGGGTGCCGCGCTGCCAGAAGCCGTAGAAGTTGAGCGTCTCGAACGTCGCCGCGAGGCGGAATGCGGGCCCGTCGGCGACGTAGCCGACGCCGCGTGCGATGCCCGGTACGGCGCGCAGGTATTCCGCGACCGTCTCGATGCCGTTCGCGCGGAAGACGCGCTCGTTCTGTAGCCTCAGATCGCGCACGCCGCGCGCGAAGTCGAGATCGAACGCGCGCGTTCCGGTCGCCCAGCCGGCGCTGACGAAGCCGTACCAGGCCTGGAACACCACGAACAGCGGGAGCATCGCGAGCAGGAGCCGCGTCGGCAGTCCCGGCGGGAGCCGTTTCAGCGCGGCGAACGCGCCGAGCAATACCGCGAGCGCAATCGACAGCACGAAGTAGTTGCCGTCGCCGCCGCGCTCGACGGTGCGGAACGTCATCAGCAGCGCGAAGCCCACCAGCAGGGCGGCAATCCATACCAGCGGCACGCGCGGCGTCGCGTTCGACGGCTTGCCGACGACGAGGCGCGCGGCGAGCGCCAGCGCGAAGAGATACAGCCAGACGTTGCCGACCCAGGTGATGACCATGTGCTGCAGCCGTTGCGGCCGGAACAGCTGGTCGACGAGCAGCTCGGGCAGGCCCGCCCAGTCGACCGGCGGCCCGCCCTTGAGCAGCCCGACCGGCGGCTTCAGCGGCATGCCGAGTTTGGCGAAGAGATCGACCAGCACCTGCGGGCCGACCACGGGCACGCCGGCGAGCAGCCACGTGCGCGCCGTCACGAGCGCGGCGACGACGAGCATCGCGGCTGCGATCGCGATCGTGAAGCGATCCGCGTCGGCTCCGCGCGGCCGCCCGTTGCGATACCAGACCGCGATGGCCGTGCCGCCGATCGCGACGATGTACGGCGGCGCGCTCAGCTTGCTCGAGAACGCGAGCGCGAACGCCACGAGCATCCACAACAGCGCATCGCGCGAGCCCTCGCGCGCGAAGCGCTCGCCATCGAGGCACGCGAGCAGCAGCAGCCATGCGGCGAAGAGATCGGGCTTCGGCGTCAGCGACGCGTTCGCGATCGCCGGCACGGTGATGCAGACCGCGGTTACGAGCAGCCGCGTCCTGAAACCGAGCCGGAACGCCTTGAGGAGCTCCATCGACGTCAGCGCGAACAGCACGAGCACGAGCAGCGAGATCCCCTCGATCACGCTGGTGTCGCGCAGGCCGCTGACCGGGATCAGCAGGAGCTCGAACAACTTCGGGTAGTAGTTGACCGGCGCGACGAGATCGAGCGAAGCGAACACCGAGCCGCCGGCGACCAGCATGTAGTCGCCGCGCAGGCCATACCACCACGCATCGAATCCGCTGACGAGATTCGTCCGCGCCGCGAGGCAGAGGAACCACGCCGCGAGCGCGGCGACGCCGGCACGGCTCGACGCCTCCAGCGACGCGAAGCGCTGCCACAGGAACACCGACAGCGGCCGCTGCCGCGCCGCGAACGCCGGCACGGCGAGCAGGATCGTGTAGTAGCGCAGGGCGTTGAGCCACCCGAGGCCGAACGCGGACAGCGTCCACGCGCCGAGGCTCCACAGCACGAGGCCGGCGACCGCGAGGCGCAGATACGCCGGCACGTCGTTCGCGCGCTCCGCGCCCGCAAGTCGCGCGGCGCCGGCGCCGAGCCCGATCAGGATCTCGAAGTAGAGCACGTCGACCAGCATCGGCAGGTCGACCGCGTGCCGGCGCAGGTACGCGAGACCGAGCACGATCAGCAGCACCGCGCGCCAGCGCGGCGACTTCACGAGCCCGGCAAACAGCGCGAACAGCGCGGCGAGCGCGAGCACCTCGAGCCCGCCCTGCCAGGCACGGTCGCGCGAGAGATGCCAGCCGAACGGCCCTTCGCCGACGAGCTGGACGATCAGCTCGCCGATGCAGAGCACCGTGCCGCTCGCGATCAGGAGCGCAAGCAGGTACGACGGCCAGCGTTCGGCAGCGGGGCGCGATGCGATCATGGCCGCATCGCGAAACGCGCGTCAGCTGCGCAAGCCAAGCCGCTTGCGCTCCATGCGCCGCAGGAACTCGTCCATGATGCGGCGGTAGAGATCCTCGCCGAGATACGCATCCTCGATGCCGGCGTCGATCGACGGATTGTCGTTGACCTCGATCACCGCGAGGCGGTCGCTCGACTGCTTGAGGTCGACGCCGTAGAGCCCGTCGCCGATCGGCGCGGTCGCGCGGAGCGCGAGCTTGACGACGTCGGCCGGCGCCTCGCGGACCGGCAGCGTCTCGAAGCCGCCCGATTTCGCCGTGCCCTTCGCGGTGTGGTTGTAGATCTGCCAGTGGCCGCGCGACATGTAGTACTTGCAGGCGTAGAGCGGCTCGCGATTGAGCACGCCGATGCGCCAGTCGAAGTCGGTGAACATGAATTCCTGGGCCAGCACGAGCGCGGTGTGCTGGAACAGATCGTCGGCGGCCGCCTTCAGCCGCTCGACGTTGTCGACCTTGACGATGCCGCGCGAGAACGAGCCGTCCGGAATCTTGAGCACGATCGGAAAGCCGAGCAGATCCGGCAGCTCGGCGAGCTTCTTCGCCTCGTCGCGATAGAGGATCTCGGTCTTCGGCGTCGGCAGCTTGCGCGCCTTCAGGAGATCGTGGAGATAGATCTTGTTCGTGCACTTCAGGATCGACGACGGATCGTCGATGACGACCATGTCTTCCTTCTCCGCCTTGTTGGCGAAGCGGTACGTGTGGTTGTCGAGCGCGGTCGTCTCGCGGATGAAGAGGCCGTCGTATTCGGCGAGCTTCGTGTAGTCGTTCTTCGAGATCGTATCGACTTCGATGCCGAGCTCGGCGCCGGCCTCGACGAAGCGCTTCAGCGCGCGCTTGTTCGACGGCGGCATCGGGTCGTTGGCGTCGGCCAGCATCGCGAGATCGAAGCGGAACTTGCGCCGCGCGCGCGGCTTGCGCCAGAGCTTCTTCGAGAACTTGTCGAGCGCCTGCGCGAACGCGTCCTCCTGCGGATCGGACAGCGTGTGCAGGCCCGTCGGCTTGATCGCGCTGATCTGCCAGACGCGCTCGCGCTCGAACTCGATGCGCAGGATCGGGCACGGGAACGCCTCGAACACCTGGCGCGCGATGTCCTCGAGGCTCTCCGACGACGTTTCGCCGAAATAGAGCAGCACGCCGAAATCGGTCGTGTCGCGCCCGCCGTCGGGGAGGAATTTCTGCAGCTTCTGGTTGAGGTCCTCGATGTCGAGGCCGTACAGCGAGCGGCGGCGCAGGTCGTTGATCGCGCGCACCGACGGAATCACCTTGTGCCCGCGCGCCTCGGCGAGCAGCGAGACGTAGTAGCCGGTGCCGAGATACTTGTACGTCCGGCAGAGGTTGATGACCTGCGTGCGCTCGTCGTCGGCGCCGACCGGCTCCTTCAGATAGTCCTGCGCGGTGACGACGTTGTCGGACGGATAGTACGAACCCCAGTCCGACGCTTTCTCGACGACGATGACGAGCCGACTCATGCGAAAGGATCAGCGACCGGACGACGAGGCGCCGCGTGTCGGGGCAGGGGCGGAAGGGACGGTCGGCATTGTGCGGCGCGCAGTGTGACACAGCCGCCCGCGTCCGTGGAGGCGGCATTTGCGACGCCGGTCGGGTCTCGACTAGGCTCGCCGCGTGCCGCCGCGCCCCGCCTCACGACAGCCCGTCCGCATCCGTCGCGCACGCCGCGCCGATCTCGATGATCTCGTCGCGCTCGAGAACCGCGTCTTCGCCGGCGACCGCATGAGCGCGCGCCAGTACCGCCGCCATCTCGACAACCCCGGCGCCCGGGTTTTCGCCGCCGTGCGCGGCGACGCGCTCGTCGGCGCGGCCGTCGTGTTCTTTCACGGATCGCACCGGATCGCGCGCCTCTACTCGATCGCGGTGGCGCCCGAAGCGCGCGGCGCGGGCATCGGCGAAGCGCTCCTGGCCGCGGCCGAACGCGACGCACGCGAGCAGGGCTCGACGTCGCTGCGGCTCGAAGTGCGCACCGACAATCCGGCGGCGCAGGGTCTCTACGAGCGGCGCGGCTATCGCCGGTTCGGTCGCAGGGAAGGCTATTACGAAGACGGCGCGGCGGCGCTGCGCTACGAGAAAGCGCTGGCGCCGCGTCGCGCCGGAAAGGTCAGTCCTTCTCGTCCTTGAGCAGCGCGCCGGTCGTGGCGTCGATCGCCATGTCCCAGTCCTCGCCCTTGCGGTCCTCGACCTCGACGTTGTAGATGTAGCCGCCCTTCGACTTCTCGATCTTGCCGTCCTTGATGTGGCCGCCGCGATGCTCGGACAGCGCCGCATCCATCAGCGCGTCGAGCGGAAGCACGCGGCCGGACTTCACGAGCGGATCGAGCTCTTGGGGCGACAGGTGACCGGCGGACGCCGCACCCGCGACGAGCAGGGCGGCCGCGCCGGCGGCGGTAACGAGCCAGCGGGTCTTCATGGGATGTCTCCAGACGGCGGCGCCGATCGCGCCAGTCGGGATTCTCGAAATGCGCGGCTGAACCTTCGCGCGACCGCCGCGGTTCAGTTGCTTTTCACCAATTTGAAGCGCGCAGCTTCTCCGCGGTCGGCTCGTCGGCGGGTCGCGCGACGAGACCGCCGGCCGCGGCCAGCGTGACGTTGAAGCGGCCGCCGTCGACGAGCGGCAGGTACGCGCCGCTGCCGTAGTCCGCATCGACCCACGGCAACCACGCCGGGAAGCGCTGCTTCATCTGCCAGAGATCGACCCGCGACGGTGCCGACAGCACGACGACGCTTTTCGGCGCCGACGCTTCCTGCGTCGCGTCGCGATAGCGGCCGCTGACGCGATCCAGCCGGTACAGCAGCGGCGCGCCGAGCACGACCGCGCGCACGTCCCACTTGATGACGCGTGCGTCGAGCTGCCATTCGTCGCCCGACAGCTCCGCGGCCTGGCGCGTGCCATCGGGGAGCGCGATGTCCACGGCGAAACGCTGCGGTGCGAGCTGGCGCGTCGCAAGCTCGGCGACGAGCGATTCGGACGCGAGGCGCCGGTAGCCGAGCAGCGCCGTACCGGCGAGCGCGCCGAGCAGCGCGAGCAGCACGAACACGAGCGACCACACCGCGCGATGCGACGCCGCGAAGCGCCGCCGCGACCGCCAGTGCCGGCGCGCGCCCGCGCCGTGGCCGAGCGCGATCAGGGCGCACAGGATCGCGAACGCATAGAGTCCGGCCAGGAACGCGGTCAGCGGCATGCCGAAAGCATAGCCGGTCGGCCGGTCCGCCGCGCGGCTATACTGTGCCGGGCATGGACGGGGCCGACGAGGCCGCGTCCGCTTCGCCGGGTATCGTCATGCGCACTGTCCGTTTTTCCATTTTGCTGGCCGCGCTCGCCGCGGCGCTCGCGCTCGCCGCGTGCGGCAACAAGGGCGACCTCGTCAAGCCGACGCCGAAAATGCCGCCGGCCACGACGACGACGCCCGATACGCCGCCCAAACCGGCGCAGGACACCGAAGGACACTGAGGCCGGCCGCCGCGTGGGACTCCGCTTCAGCAAGATGCACGGCCTCGGCAACGACTTCGTCATCGTCGATTGCCGCGCGACCCCGCTTCCGCTCGATACCGCCGCGATCCGCCGGCTCGGCGATCGCCACTTCGGCGTCGGCTTCGACCAGCTGCTGACCATCGAGCGCGCGCGCGACGCGACGTGCGCGTTCGCCTACGGCATCTGGAACACGGACGGCTCGCGGGCCGAGCAGTGCGGCAACGGCGTGCGCTGCGTCGCGCGCTGGCTCGTGCGCGCCGGCGCGCTCGGCACCGGCGCGCTGCGGCTCGAAAGCCCGGCGGGACCGATCGCGATCGAGCTCCTCGCCGACGGCCGCGTGCGCGCCGAGATGGGCGAGCCGCGCTTCGAGCCCGCGGCGATTCCGCTCGTCGCCGATGAGGTGCATGATCGCTACCGGATCGACGTGGCCGGTCGCGAGATCGAGGTGGGCGCGGTGTCGATGGGCAATCCGCATGCGGTGATCGAGGTCGACGACGTCGCGACGGCGCCTGTCGAGGCGCAGGGTCCCCAGATCGAGCACGCCGATGCGTTTCCGGAGCGCTGCAACGTCGGGTTTGCGCAGGTCCGCTCGCGAAACGCGATTGCGCTGCGCGTCTGGGAGCGCGGCGTCGGCGAGACGCTCGCCTGCGGCAGCGGCGCGTGCGCCGCAGTTGCGGTGCTGCGCCGGCGCGGACTCGTCGACATCGACGTCGCGGTGACGCTCCCGGGCGGCACGCTCGAGATTCGCTGGATGGGCCCCGGTGAGACACTCTGGATGACGGGCCCGGCATCATTCGTTTTCGAGGGGGAGTGGCATGGCTGATTTGAGCGTCAAGGAAGGTCTCGACGCGATGGAAGTGGCGAGCTACCTGCGCCGGCATCCGGATTTCCTCGCCGAGTTTCCCGACCTCGCGCAGCAGCTCGTGCTGCCGCGCGAGCACGGGCAGGCGGCCTCGCTCGCGAGCTACCAGCTCGACGTGCTGCGCGACAAGAACCGCGAGCTCAACCGGCGCCTGCACGAGCTGATCGAGATCGCGCACGAGAACCAGCTCCTGATGGTGCGCGTGCACACGCTGACGCTCGCGCTGATGCGCGCGAATTCGCTGCCCGATACGCTGAACGCCGTCGTCGCTGCGCTGACCGAGGACTTCAACACCGATCTCGTGCGCATCGTGCTGTTCCGCACCGAACCCGAGCTGCCGATCGCCGAATGGCTCCTGATCGAGCCCGACGGCGCGCGCGCGCTGCCGGCGTTCGCCGAGTTCCTGAAGCGCGCCGAGCCGCTGTGCGGGCGCCTGCAGCAGGACAAGCTCGATGCGCTGTTCGGCGCGCGCGTCGGCGAGGTCGCATCGGCCGTGCTGCTGCCGGTCGAGGGCGTCGGCATGCTCGCGGTCGGCAGCAACGACGCGAACCGCTTCCATCCCGGCATGGGCACCGTGTTCCTGAAGCTGATCGCCGAAGCGGTCGCAGCGGCCGTGGCGCGCTTCGCGCCGGACACATGAGCGCATCGCTCGCCGGCGCGGTCGACGGGTTTCTCGCCCATCTTCGCGTCGAGCGGCGCTATTCGCCGAGCACGATCGATCACTACGGCCGCGCGCTTGCCGCGCTCGTCGAGTTCGCCGAGTCGCGCAAGCTCGCGCGCTGGCGCGACCTCCGGCCCGACCAGGTGCAGGGACTCATCGCCGGCGAGCATCGGCGCGGCCTCGCGCCGGCGACGCTGCGCGCGCTTGCCTCCGCGTGGCGCAGCTTCTTCCGCTACCTCGCGCGCGAAGGCGAAGTCGCGATCAATCCCGCGATCGGCGTGCGCTCGCCGCGCGTCAAGCGCAAGCTTCCCGAGGTGCTCGACGCCGACGAGATGGCGACGCTCGTCGAAGTGCCCGGCGGCGATCCCGAAGCGCTGCGCGATCGCGCGCTGTTCGAGCTCCTGTATTCGAGCGGGCTTCGCGTGTCGGAGCTCTGCGGCGTGCGCTGGCGCGATCTCGACGCGGGCGAAGGCCTGCTGCGCGTGACCGGCAAGGGCTCGAAGACGCGCATCGTGCCGGTCGGTGCGAAGGCGCTCGCAGCGCTTGAAGCGTTGCGGACCGCGGACGGGCCCGGCGACGGCGATCCGCTCGTCAAGGGCCGCGGCGGCAAGCCGCTGACGCCGAACGGCGTGCGCGCGCGGCTCAGGAAACGCGCGCAGCAGCAGGGCGTGTGGAAGCGCGTGTATCCGCATCTCCTGCGGCATTCGTGCGCGAGTCACCTGCTCGAATCGTCGGGCGACCTGCGCGCCGTGCAGGAGCTGCTCGGGCATGCCGACATCGGCACGACGCAGATCTATACGCATCTCGATTTCCAGCATCTCGCGAAGGTGTACGACGCGGCACATCCGCGCGCGAGGCGCCGTTCGGAACGGTCGGACGGCGCAGGGAAGGTAGGAAGGAATAAGGATTGAACCACAGAGAACAAAGAGAACACTGAGAAAGGAAGGCCGGCTTTCTTGGAGCTTTGCTTCGTGTTCCCTGTGTTCTCTGTGGTTCAATCTTTCGCTTCACCCCACGGCTTGCAAAGGACCCGGCCGAGCCCAATCTCGCCGGTTCGTCCACCGAGGTCGTCATGGATTCCTTCCACGCCACCACCATCGTTTCCGTCCGCCGCGGCGAGCGCGTCGTCATCGGCGGCGACGGCCAGGTCACGCTCGGCAATACAGTCATGAAGGCGAACGCGCGCAAGGTGCGCCGCCTCGGCAAGGGCGACGTGCTCGCAGGGTTCGCCGGCGCGACG
>DATFRS010000235.1:0-3163 GCA_035263065.1 Rhodanobacteraceae bacterium | reverse complement strand
GACGCGACCGCCTCGACCGTCCGCGCCTGCGAGCAGGCCGGCGCGCGTGCGTTCCTGACCAAGCCCATCGCGGTCAATCGCCTGCTCGATGCGCTGGCCGACGTCGCGCTCGGCGCCTCGTCGGAAAGCCAGATCAAGCCGGCGCAGGTCGTCGCGGAAGCCGAAGCGGCCGAGGCGGTGATCTCGCGCAACGTGCTCGAAGAGCTCAGGGAGCTCCAGCTCGGCAACGATTTCCTGTCGCTGTTCCTCGACGAGTGCCTGCGCGATGCGCTGAAGAGTATCGGCGAGCTCGAGCGCACCGGTGCTTCGACCTCGTGGGATGCGTTCCGCGATCACTGCCACGCGCTGAAGGGCGTCGCCGGCAACATGGGCGCCGTGCGCCTCGCGGCGGTCGCGTCGGAAACGATGCGGCTTGGCAACTGGCAGCTGGCGCGCGAATGGCGCCAGAGGATCAGGATGCTTCGCGAGCAGCTCGAGGTCGCGCGCGCGGCATTGAAGACGGCGGCGGCACCTCAGGATGCCGAGCGCGGGCCGGATCGCATCAGCTGATCGGCCCGCGTCGGCGGTATCGCGGAGGGGTTTCCGAAGGTTCTTCCGTCAGACCGCGGCGGACATGCGCTCGTACGCGGGTTCCTGGACCGGCACGTTGTCGACGACCGCAGGACGACGCTGCTGGGCGCGCGTCAGGCGCTCCATCGTGCGCAGCGACTTCTCGCCGAGCTGCAGCGCCGTGTCGACCCATACCTCGGTGACCTGCATCAGCTCGGCCAGCGTGACCGGCTTGCAGATCTGGCGCACCCGGTTCATCGCCGACCGCGCATGCGCGATGCGCTGGTTGCGGCGGATGACTTCGTGCACGGCCTGCACGCCTTCGCCCTTCGGCACGAGGATGTCGACCACGCCCATGCGGTGCAGGTCTTCGCTCGAGTAGATCGTGCCGTTCAGCATCATCTCCTCGGCGAGGCGCGGGCTGACGCGCTGGCACAGGAACGAATAGGCGCCCATGCCCGGGAAGAGATCGAACAGCACCTCGGGGAAGCCCATGCCGACGCCGCGCTCGGCGACGATGGTCTGGCACGACAGCGCAAGCTCGAGGCCGCCGCCGAGCGCGTCGCCCTGAACGAGCGCGACCGTGTGCGCGTTGCGGTTCAGTGCGGCATGCAGCTCGTGCACGCCCTCGACGCACAGGCGCGCGTAGGCGAGCAGGTGCTCGCGATTGCGCTCGCGGATGAGGCGGCAGAACAGATCGAGATCGCCGCCGAGGTTGTAAACGTTTGCATCCGAAGCCATGACGATGTGCGAGAGGCCGCTATGCCCATTCGCGGCTCGCATGGTCAGGTCATCGGCGGTACGCTTCAGGAATTCGCGCATCTCCTTCATCAGCGGAACGGAGAAGCAGGCGCGGTACCCCATGTCGCGCGGGAAGCGATGCGCGTGCATGAAACACCAGTACGAGTTGTCTGTCGGATCTTCTTGTGTGCGCAACAGACGGAAATCGTGATCGCGATGCAGAACTTCGACGGCGGTCATGGTCGGAAACCCCTCAGGCTTGGACGCCGCCACGTTGATCGCGCACGTGGTCGGCAAGCACTTGCACCCCTCCAGTGCCCCCGGTATCGGGACGATCGGTTTTGAGTGTAGCGCAAAATTTGTGTGAAATTTGACACCTGATGTCAGATATGCAAATGCACGTTAAACCCGTGTTTTTCCGGAAAACGGGTCGGCGAAGCTTAAAAACCCGGCTATGTCAGGCGTTTAATAATCGTGAAAATGGGCGCACCCGGGTTTTGCATTGTGAAAATTCGTTTTGGCATGATTATTGACGTCTCAAACCGGGTCGAGACGAGGCGGCTGCCCAGTGCCGCCGAGGGGTCGAGGTGACGAACGAGGAAGGCACGCGCTCGGGAGCGCGTTCCGCACGCATGCCGATGCAGTCGACGGTTCTGTTGAGCCGCGGCGCCGACGCGTGGACGACGGATATCGAGGACATTTCCGCGTCGGGCGTGCTGGTGCGCAAGCCCGACGGCTGGGCTTACGGCATCGGCGCGCTGTTCGCGCTCGACATGGTGATCGGCGACAACCTCAACATCCACGTCGAGGCGAGCGTCGCGCGCGTGACGGACGAGCACATCGGCTTCGCGTACACGCGCATCCCGGCCGACAAGGAAGTGCCGCTCTGGAACCTGCTCGGCGGCTACGCCGATCGCCTGGAATATTTCCCGCTCGACGAGCCGCGGAAAAATCGACCCGGTTAATGCGTTTGCGTCGGCGCCGGCGCCGCGACCGGCTCGCGCAATTCGCGGCGCAGGATCTTGCCGACATTGGTCTTCGGCAGCGAATCGCGGAACTCGATGTATTTGGGCTGCTTGTAGCCCGTGAGATTCGCGCGGCAATGCGCGCGGATGTCGTCGGCCGTGAGCGCGGGATCCTTGCGCACGATGACGATCTTCACCGCCTCGCCGGATTTCTCGTCCGGCACGCCGACGGCAGCGACTTCGAGCACGCCGGGCTGCTGCGCGACGACGTCCTCGATCTCGTTCGGATACACGTTGAAGCCCGAGACGAGGATCATGTCCTTCTTGCGGTCGACGATGTAGACGAAGCCTTTCTCGTCGATGCGCGCGATGTCGCCCGTGCGCAGCCAGCCGTCGGGCGCCAGCACCTTCGCGGTCTCGTCCGGCCGCTGCCAGTAGCCCTTCATGACCTGCGGGCCGCGCACGCAGAGCTCGCCGGTCTCGCCGAGCGGCAGGGGCTTGCCGTCGTCGTCCTGGATCGAGATCTCCGTCGACGGGATCGGCAGGCCGATCGAGCCGTTGTATTCGGGAATGTCGAGCGGGTTGATGCAGACGGCAGGGCAGGTTTCGGTGAGGCCGTAGGCTTCGGCGAGCGTGCAGCCGGTCGCCTTCTTCCAGCGGTCGGCGACCGCGCGCTGCACGGCCATGCCGCCGCCGAGCGTCAGGTGCAGTCGCGAGAAATCGACCTCCCCGAAGCCCGGCGTGTTGAGGAGCCCCGCGAACAGCGTGTTGACGCCGGTCAGTGCCGTGAAGCGGATATTCTTGATCGTCTTCACGAAGCCCGGCATGTCGCGCGGATTCGTGATGAGGTGATTGAAGCCGCCGACGCGCGCGAACACGAGGAAGTTCGCCGTCAGCGCGAAGATGTG
>DATFRS010000234.1:0-3492 GCA_035263065.1 Rhodanobacteraceae bacterium | reverse complement strand
CTGCAGTGGCGGCGCGCCGAGTCGAACGCGGCCGAGGCGCGCAGCAGCGCGGCGCGCGCCGACACCGCGCGGCAGCTCCTCGCCGGCGTGTTCGAGCAGGCCGACGCCGACCAGAACAAGGGCCGACCGCTGACGCCGCATCAGCTGCTGGAAAACGGCGAGAAGCTCCTCGCCGGCGAGTCGAGCGCCGACGCGGCGACGCGCGCGGACCTCACCGGCATGGTCGGCACGCTGTACTGGAACATCGGCGACTACGCGCGCGCCGAGACGCTGCTCAAGGAAGCCGATCGCATCTCCGCGTCGGACGACGTGCCGCCGGTCGTGAAGGCGCGCAACCAGCTCGCACTCGCCAAGGCCGCGCAGGAGAAGAACCAGTACGACATCGCGATCGCGACCGCGACGCGCGCACGCGAGCTCGCCGCCGCCGCCGGCGACGACGGCCACCGCGAAGCGAGCGACGCGGTGCGCTTCATCGCCGACGCGAAGATCGGCAACGGCGACACCAAGGAGGCCGAGCCGATGCTGCGCAAGGCGCTCGCCGACGATCGCGCACGCTTCGGTGCGGACAGCGCGGCCGTCGCGACCGACATGGCATTGCTCGCGACGGCGCTGCTCGAGCTGTCGCGCATGGACGAGGCGATCGCGATGTCGACGGCGGCGATCGAGGCGCAGACGAAGATCCATGGCCGCAACAACAGCGAGGTGACCTACAGCATGGGCACGCTTGCGGTCGCGTTGCGCAACACGGGGCGCTACGCGGACGCCGAGCGCGTGCTGCGCGAGGCGATCGCGATCGAGGAGACCATGTACGCGCCCGATCATCGCGAGCTCCTCACCGCGCGCTCGAATCTCCTCATCGTCGTCGAGGCGCAGGGCCGCTTCGAGGAAGCGCTGCAGGGACGCGAGGCGTTGCTGGACGCGCAGAAGAAGCTCGCCGCGAACCGGCCCGACGTGCTCGCGTACGCGTACAAGAACATCGCCGCCGACCTCCTCGGGCTCGGCCGTTTCGCCGACGCGGAAAAGACCGCACGCCAGGCGCTCGACCAATGGAAGGCGATCCAGGGCGCCGACAACGAATGGCACAGCGTCGCCGCGCGCGACATGCTCGCGACGGCGCTGCAGTACCAGGGCCGCTACGACGAAGCCGAGGCCGTCTGGCGCGAGACGCTCGCGATCCAGCGCCGGCGCGAGCCCGCGACGTCGATCTGGCTCAACGCGACGCGCGGCAATCTCGGCGGTCTGCTGCGGCTCAGGCACGCGAACGCCGATGCGGTCGACGAGCTTCGCGCCGCGCTCGCCGATCTCGCGACGTCGGCAACGCCGGTGCGTGCGAATCTGCTCGCGCAGCTCGCCGAAGCCGAGCTCGATGCCGGCCACGCGACCGAGGCGCGCGAGGCCGCGACGAAAGCCGTCGCGATCGCGCGCGACGTGCTGCCCGCGAAGAACTTCAAGCTCGGCGCGCCGCTCTTCGCGCTCGCGCGCGTCGAGCTCGCCGACGGCCGCGCCGACCGCGCCGAAGCGCTGCTGCGCGAAGCGCTCGCGGTGCGCTCGCCGCCCTACGGCGCCGAGGATCCGCGCGTGCTCGAGGTCAAGGTGTCGCTGGTGCTCGCGCTTCGTGCACTGCACCACGACGACGAAGCGCGCGCGATCCAGGCGCCGGTCGACGCGGCGCTGGCCGTTCAGAAGACCGCCTACGCGATCGATCTCGGCAAGCGCCTGCACCAGCCCGCGACGTAAAGACCCGTCTCGGCCGCGCGGCGGTCGTGGGCTCGGGGGCCGCTGGTATACTCGCCGGCCACTCGCAAGGCCAAAACGGTCGCCTCGCCATGCAGAACATCAACGACATCAAGAAGGATGCGCAGACCCGCATGCAGAAGAGCGTCGATGCGCTCAAGCACGAGCTCGCGCGCCTTCGCACGGGACGCGCCTCGACGGCGCTGATCGAGCCGCTCAAGGTCTCCTACTACGGCACCGACACGCCGGTCATGCAGGTCGCGAACGTCGCGGTCGCCGACGCGCGCTCGATCACGATCACGCCGTACGAGAAGAACATGGTCGGGCCGATCGAGAAGTCGATCCTCGCGTCCGACCTCGGCCTGACGCCGACGACGGTCGGCAACGTGATCCGCATCAACCTGCCGCCGCTGACCGAGGAACGGCGCAAGGAGCTGTCCAAGCACGTCTCGCACGAGGGCGAGAACGCCAAGGTCGCCGTGCGCAACGTGCGCCGCGACGCGATCCATCACGTCAAGGAGCTCCTCAAGGAGCGCAAGGTCACCGAAGACGAGGATCGGCGCGCCGAGGACGACATCCAGAAACTGACCGACAAGTTCGTGCGCGACGTCGACGGCGTCGTCAAGCAGAAGGAGGACGAGCTGATGGCGATGTGAGGCCACGGATCCGCCGACGGCGATCCTGGTTGTCCGCGTCATCGACTCTTCACTCCGTGAACGAATCCGCAGCTCCGCCCGCGCGCGTCCCGCGCCACATCGCGATCGTCATGGACGGCAACGGTCGCTGGGCCGAGCGGCGCCGGCGGCCGCGCAGCTTCGGCCATCGTGAAGGCCAGAAGGCCGTGCGTGCGGCGATCGAGTTCTGCCTGCGCCGCGGCGTCGCCGCGCTGACGCTATTCGCTTTTTCGAGCGAGAACTGGAGCCGTCCCGAGAGCGAGGTCGGCGCGCTGATGCAGCTCTTCCTCAAGGCGCTCGATCGCGAAGTCGACGAGCTGCACAAGAACGGCGTGCGCATCGCGTTCGTCGGCGATCTCTCGGCGTTCTCGCCGGAGCTGCGCGACCGGATGCTGCGCGCCATGGACAAGACCCGGGCGAACGCGGCGCTCGCGCTCAACGTCGCGGTCAACTACGGCGGACGCTGGGACATCGCCGACGCGGCGCGGCGCGCGGCGCTCGATGTCGCGGCAGGGACGCTGCGCGCCGAGGACATTTCCGAGAAGACGCTCGCGCCCTACTTCACGCTCGCCGAGCTGCCGCCGGTCGATCTCTTCATCCGCACCGGCGGCGAGCAGCGCATCAGCAATTTCCTGCTCTGGCAGGTCGCCTACGCCGAGCTCTATTTCACCGAGACGCTGTGGCCCGACGTCGACGCGAACGTGCTCGGCGCCGCGCTCGCCGAGTATGCGCGCCGCGAGCGCCGCTACGGCCTGACCTCGGCGCAAGTGCGGGCGGCGAGCTGACGCATGCTCAAGCAGAGAACGATCACCGCCCTCGTCCTCGTACCGCTTGGCATCCTCGTCGTGCTGTTCATGCCGACGCTGTTGCTGTCGCTGATCACGAGCATCGTCGTCATCGTCGCGTTGTGGGAGTGGACGCGTCTTGCCGGATTCGCGACGCGGCCCGCGCGCTCGGCAGCCGTCGCGCTGGCCGCGCTCGCGCTCGTGCCGCTCTGGCTCCTGCGCGATACGCCGGCGGCCTGGTGGGTCATCGGCGCGGGTGTCGCGTGGTGGGTCGTCGGCACGTGGTGGCTCGGCCACTT
>DATFRS010000233.1:0-7394 GCA_035263065.1 Rhodanobacteraceae bacterium | reverse complement strand
GGACGAGCTCGAAGATGCGCCCCGGATAGCGCGCGTGCCAGAAGAACATCAGGCGGTCGTAGTCGATCCAGTAGGCGCCGATATCGTCGAGCGCGTACGAGAACACCTGCTGGCCGCGCACGAAGCGCTGCTTGAAGCACGACCACGCGGTTTCGAGCGGATCGCGGCGGCAGTTGACGATGTGCGCACCCGGCAGCATCGCGGCGATCGCGCCGACCAGCGGCCAGTTGAACACGGCCTTGTCGACGTGCACGCGATGCGAAGTGCGCCAGCGCGCGGTGCGTTCGAGATACCCGGTGCCGAGGCGCTGCCAGTCGTCCGGCGTCGCCTTCGGCGCCCATTCCGCGAACGCTTCGCCGCGGCGCTGCGATTCTTCCTGCAGGATCAGCGGCAGGTCGTTGAGCTCGCCGGCGCCTTCGACGTCGGGATGCGCGCCGAGGATCTGCTCGGCGAGCGTCGAGCCCGCACGCGGCAGGCTGACCACGAAGACGACGTCGCGGCCGAGCGTCGCGTCATGCGCAGTCGCCGGCGGCGTCGCGAAGGCACTCGCGATCGCGTCGATCTGCTGCGAATGCGCCGCGGCATCCCACGGCATCAGGCGACGCATCGTCGCATTCGCGGTATCGAACGCGGCGAACGCTTCGGGATAGCGTTCCTGATCCTCGAGCCCGCGGCCGAGCGCGAACCCGGCGATCGCGCGCTCCTCGTCGCCGAGCGTCGCGTCGCCCGTCATGTCTTCGAGCGCGACGAGATCGTCGGCGCCGAGCGGCATCGTCTTGATCTCGGCAAGCCCCGCCCACGCGAGCACCGCGCGCGGATCGGACGCGAGCGCCGCGCGGAATTGCGCCGCCGCTTCGTCGATGCGCCCGAGCGCCTGCAGCGCGTTGCCGTTCGCGACGTGCGCCATCACGTAGCCCGGCTCGCATTCGACCGCGCGCGCGAAGGCCGCCTGCGCCTGCCGCGTATCGGCCTGCATCTGCAGGTTCGTGCCGAGGTTGAGCCACGCCGACGCGAGGTCGGGCTGCAGCTCGCAGGCACGACGGAATGCGACCTCGGCGCCAGCGAGATCGCCCGCGCCGCGCAGCAGCGACCCGAGCGTGTTCATCAAAAGCGGGTCGAGCGGCTGCTTCCTGATGGCGTGCCGGATTGCCGCGAGCGCCTCGCCGCCGCGGCCGCGGAGCTGGCACACGATCGCATAGAGGCGCAGCGTCTCCGGATGCTCGGGATGCGCGCCGAGCACGCCGCGCAGCGCGTTCTCGGCCGCGATGCCGTCGCCGCGCTGGATGTGGTGCGACGCCTGATGGAGCGCGGCGCGCTCCGAGGCGTTGAGGCCCTGCAGCCGATCGTTCGCGCGCGCATCGCCTTCCGCGGCGTTCGCGAACGGAACGCGCGCGCCGGTGGGCCGGGGTCCGATCGACGTCATGCGCTACGCGCCGGTCGGCGTCTCGTAGCCCGCATCGAGCAGGCCGGCGAGCGGCTTCAGGAGATCGCCGTAGGCGCGCGCGTCGGCGCGCTCGCGAAGGCGCAGGCGATCCGGCGCGAGCGCGGCGCCGGCGAGGCCGGCGTGCGCGAGGATGCGTGCGATCTCGCCGTTCGGATCGCTGCGCAACGCGTCGACGTCGACGTGAAGGATGCGCTCGGCGTGACGCTCGCTCCAGCGCTCGGCGAGGCGGCGCTGTGCATGCCAGAACGCGGCGAGGTCGGCGAGGTCATAGCTGTACGCGTGCGCGCCGCGGAAATCGCTGCGGAAGCACGACCATGCGCTTTCGAGCGCATCGCCCGTGCACGTCACGAAGCGCGCGCCCGGCAGCATCAGCGCGACCGCGCCGGCGAGCTCGGGCGCGAACGTGCCCGCGTCGATGACGCGATGCGTGCGCGGCGAGGCGCCGAGGCATGCGGTACCGAGACGTTCCCAGTCCGCCCAGGTCGCGAGCGGCGCCCACTCGAAGAATTTCTGGCCGCGCCGCTTCGACTCGGCCGCGATCACGCGCGCCGGATCCGCGCCGGCGGCGGCGTCGACCTCCGGATGCGCGCGCAGCGTGCGCGCGATACCGCTCGACGTCGCGTCGGGAAGGCCGAGCAGGACGATGCAGCCTGCGCCGAAGCTCGACGTCGAAGGCGCGATGGCCGTCGCCGGGAACGCGTGGAGGACGCGCCCGCAACGCTGCGCGTGCCGGGCGCCGTCCCATGCGACGCCGCGCCGGCGCAGCGCGTTCGCCGCGACGTAGCTCGCGAACGCCTCGCGATACTGGCCGCGGCCTTCGAGCACGTGCGCGAGCGCGAAGCCGAGCGCGGCGCGCTCGCCGTCGGTGCGTCGCGGGCGCTGGAATTCGCTTTCGAGGGCGCTGCGCTCGGTCGTCGTGAGCTCGGCCGGACGAAGCTCCGCGAGCGCTTCCCACGCGGCGCTCGATTGCGGATCGCGCGCGAGCGCTTCGCGCAATGCGTGCGCGGCCTCGTCGTCGCGATCGAGGCGCGCGAGCACGTCGGCGAGCGCGATGCGCGCCGGCACGAGACCGGGCTCGATCGCGAGCGCGCGCACGAACGCCTCGCGTGAGCCGTCGAGATCGCCGCGCGCGGCGAGGAGGCGACCGAGATTGTGCGGCGCGCCGGGCGCCGCGGGATCGAGCTCGGCGGCGCGCGCGAAGCTCGCGATCGCGGCGCCTTCGACGCCCGACGCGGCCTGCGCGGCGCCGAGCGTGTTGAGGATCAGCGCATCGTCCGGCATCAGCGCGGACGCGCGCGCGAGCGTCGCGAGCGCTTCGGCGTGGCGTCCGCGCGCGCTGTCGAGCGCGCCCGCAAGACGCAGCGCTTCGGGATGCTCGGGGTGTGCGGCGTGCACGCGCTCGATGATCGTCGCGGCGTCGTCGCTGCGGCCCGCGCCGAGCAGCGCGGCGGCGCGCACGAGATCGCGCGCGTCGTTCGGCGCGAGATCGAGCACGCGCTCGCGGTGCACCGTGAAGACGTTCGTGCCTGCGCCCGCGGTGGGCGCGCCCGCGCGCGACGGCGTCGCCAGCATGCGGCGCAGCGGCTCGAGGCGTTCGCCGTACGCGGCGCTCCGCGCCGTGTCGGCGCGCATCGGCTCGCGCACCTGCGCCGCGCTCGCAGTGCGCACGCTGCGGCCGGTCTCGTGCGGGCGCAGCGTCGCTTCGTCGAACGGCAGGCCGCAGAACGCGAGCAGCGCGCGCGTCTCGCCTTCGGGATCGGCGAGCAGCGCTTCGTACGACTGCTCGCGCACGCGATCGGGGAAGCGTTCGCTCCAGAAGCGGCAGAGGCGATCGTAGTCGCGCCAGGTGTCGGCGAGATCGGCGAGGTCGTAGCTGTACGCGTGGCGGCCCGCGGCGAAGAGCTGCTTGAAGCACGACCAGCAGGTCTCGACCGCGTCGCGGCGCACGTTGACGACGCGCGCGCCGGGCAGCATCGCGAGCGCGGCGCCGACGAGCAGCCAGTTGTCCGGCATCTTGTCGGTGAAGCGCGGGCGTTCCTTGCGCCAGCGCGCGGTGCGCTGGAGATAGCGCTGGCCCATGCGCTGCCAGTCGTCGGGCGTCGCCTCGCCGATCCATTCGGGAAAGCGGCGGCCGCGGCGCGCCGATTCCTCGAGGATCACGCTTTCGAGATCGGGGAGCTCGCTCGCGCCTTCGACCGCGGGATGCGCTGCGAGGATCTGCTCGACGAGCGTGGAGCCCGAGCGCGGCAGGCTGACCACGAACGTGACCGGCATGCCGAGCGTCGCATCGGACGCCTCTGCGAGCGCCGGGTTCGAAAACGCGCTCTCGATCGCGTCGATCTGCCGCGAGAACGCCGACGCGTCCCACGGCGCGGCGCCGCGACGCGCGGCGTTCGCGGCGGACAGCACGGCGAAGGCTTCGTCGTGGCGCCCGGCGTCTTCGAGCACCTTGCCGAGCGCGAAGCCGGCGACGGCGCGCTCGCCGTCGGGCAGCGCCGCGTCCGCGTGCAGGCGTTCGAGCGCGCCCGCTTCGGCTGCTTCGAGACGAACGGTCTTGAGATTGA
The DNA here is from genome assembly GCA_035263065.1 of Rhodanobacteraceae bacterium. Classification (GTDB taxonomy): domain Bacteria; phylum Pseudomonadota; class Gammaproteobacteria; order Xanthomonadales; family Rhodanobacteraceae; genus Dokdonella_A. Next base: position 3,386 of record DATFRS010000233.1, on the reverse strand, counting down.
CGAGGCCGAGCCACGCCTGCACGGCGCGACCGTCCTGCGCGAGCGCGGCGCGATAGCCGGCCGCGGCGTCGGCCGTGCGGCCGAGCGTCGCGAGCGTGCCGGCATGTGCGATGCGCGCGGGGAGGTGCTGCGGCGCGAGCCCGATCGCGCGCGCCAGCGCCTTCTCGGCTTCGACGACGTGCGCCTGCGAATCGAACAGCCGGCCGAGGTTGAACCAGCCGGCGGCCTGGTCGGGCGCGACCTCGCACGCGCGGCGCATCGCCATCAGCGCGTCGCCGATGCGGCCCGCGTCGGCGAACGCGCTGCCAAGGTTGCCGAGCGTCGGCGCGTCGTCGGGCCACGCGGCGAGCGTCTGCCTGAGCAGCGCGATCGCCTCGGCGAACTGGCCGCGGCGATAGGCGAGGACGCCCTCGAGGCGCACGATCTCCGGATGTCCTGGCGCCAGCGACGCGGCCTGGCGCAGCGTGGCGGCCGCGGTGTCGAAGTCGCGGAGATCCAGCGTCCGCGCCGCGACCTGCACGCAGCGGATCGCCGTCGGCGACAGGCCTTCGAGCCGGCTCGCGGCGGTGCTGCGCTGGCGCGGGGCCGGCGCCGGCGTCGCGGCGGCAGGCTCGCGGCCGCCCGCGGGTTCGGATTCGCGTTCGCTGTGCGTCATCGGGGTCGTGGCTCGGGGCCGGAGGCGGCTCGGCGGCGCGGCGCGCCCATGCCGCACGCTACCGGATTGCCGTTCGCCTGCTGTGGCCTGAAAAGGATGCTGCGGCCGAGTGTAGCAGGGCCGCCCGCGGGTCAGGCGCGCGTGCCGAGCAGCGCCTCGCGCTCGCGCAGGCGCCCGAGGATCGCGAGGCCGGATTCGCGCACGGCCGGCTCCTCGCGGCCGAGGTCGGCGAGCAGCGCGTCGAGGCAGGCGCGGCCGCTCGCGGTCGTGTTCGCGGCAAGGCGCTCGAAGAGGAGCGCGGTCAGCGGGTCGATTTCGAGGAAGTTGAGCGCGTCGGTGCGGTCGCGCGTCAGGAGGATCAGCGTCGGCTGCGCGGGGGCGGCGGCGGGCCGGAAGTCCGGCCGGATGCGATGCACCGCAAAGCGGTAGGCGAGCACGCGCGCGAGCGGCGAGGCGAGCGGGATGCCGTCGACGACGTCGCCGCCGGGATCGTGCGCGACGTCGGCGAGGTCGGTTTCGTCGAGCGAGAGCGCGAGCTCGGCGAATTCGTAGTGCGCGAGCTCGACGAGGAACGGCGCGTCGCCGGCGCCGCTCTCGGCGCGCGTTTCGAGATAGCGGATGAACTCGCGCGCGATCTCGGTGAAGAGCGGCGTGTGACAGCGATGGTCGCGATAGAACGCGCGGACGAGCGCGTGCCACGCGTCGTCGTCGTGGAGCGAGCGGATCACCGGGAAGTTCGCGGCGACGAGGCTCTCGACGTTGTTGAAGAAGAGCTCCGCGTAGACCGCCATGCGGCGCGGCTCGACGTCGGCCGGCGGCGCGGCATGCGCGGGATCGCGAAGGTGCGCGGCGAACGCGCTCTGCAGCGCGTGCGTCGGATCGTCAGGCGCTGCGGACATCGCGCCGGTCCGTCGCGTGCGCCGACTGGAGATCGCGCGCATGACCGACCTCGGCGACGAGCTCGGCGAGCGGCGGGAAGTTGAAGTCGCGCTCGACCAGCGTCGGCTTGACGCCGAAGTTCGCGTAGGCGCGATCGAGGAGGAGCCACACGGGATCGATCACCGGCGCGCCGTGCGTGTCGACCTTGAGGTCGGGCGCTTCGTCGTAATGGCCGGCGACGTGGATGTAGGCCACGCGATCGCCGGGCAGCGCGTCGAGGAACGCGGCGGCGTCGTAGCGGTGGTTGATGCTGTTGACGTAGATGTTGTTGACGTCGAGCAGGAGATCGCAGTCGGCTTCGGCGAGCACGGCGTTGACGAAGTCGATCTCGCGCATCGCCTGGCCCGGCGCGGCGTAGTACGAGACGTTCTCGACCGCGATGCGCTGGCCGAGCACGTCCTGCGTCTGGCGGATGCGCGCGGCGACATGGTGCACGGCGTCGTCGGTGAACGGGATCGGCATCAGGTCGTAGAGATGCCCGCCGTCGGCGCAATAGGAAAGGTGTTCGGAATAGATCGCGATGCCGTGCGCGTCGAGCAGGCGGCGGATCTTGGCGAGCAGCGTCTCGTCGAGCGGATCGCGTCCGCCGAGCGAGAGCGAGAGGCCATGGCAGACGAACGCATGGCGCTCGGTGAGGCTGCGCAGCGTACGGCCGAGCGCGCCGCCGACGCCGATCCAGTTTTCCGGCGCGATCTCGAAGAAATCGATCGGCGCGCCCTGCTGTTCCCGCAGCGGGCCCAGGAGGGCCCGCCGCAGGCCGAGTCCGGCACCGCGGATGCGACGCGGACTCATGTCTTCCTTAGATCGAGCCGCCGCACGAACCCTCGGCGCCCTTCTTCTTGTCGCCGCCGCATGAGCCTTCGGCGCCCTTCTTCTTGCCGGTGTCGAGGATCGCGTGCATGGCCTTGAGCTCGTTGGCGTCGAGCGAGCCGTCCTTGTCCTTGTCCCACGCCATGACCTGGCTCTCGCTGAAGCCGTTGGCCATCGCTTCGGACTTCTCGACCTTGCCGTCCTTGTTCGTATCCATCTTCGCGACGCCGCACTTGCCTTCGCCGCACTTGCCTTCGCCCGCGGCCGCGAGCATGTAGCCCGACGCGAGGTCGGAGGCCTGGAACACCGGGCTCGCCGCTGCGAGCTGGCTCAGGGACAGCGAGCCGATGACCGCGGCGCCGATGGCAACGCTGAGGGTATTACCGATCTTGCTGGACATTCGAGTGATCTCCGTGAGTGTGTCGCGAGCGGGAGTGCTCGGTGGTTCTGGCCGGTCGTCCGGCGTTCTTTGCGACGCGCACGATACGGTCGCCTGACTGAATTACGTGTTATGGACCGGCCCGGATGCAGCCGGGTTCGCACGTTTCGTCGCACGGCGCGGGCAGCGTAGCGGTTGCTGCATCGCAGCGCGACGTAACGAGCTTCAAGACCGAAGCGAGGCACGAGACCTTTCATGTTCGGGCACTTGATCTTCGGGTCCCTCTGTGGCGCGGCGAAGGGCGGACGGACAAGGCCCGCGTGCCCCGCACGCGGGTGCGCGCGATGGATCGCGCGCATTCCGCTGCGGCACAGGGATGTGCCGTCAGCGGAACCCCGGCCGCCCGTAGCGAACCCTTCGCGCGCAGCGCGAAGGGCGCGACACCGAGGGCGTGTTCTCTTTGGTGACTTTCTCTTGCACGAGCAAGAGAAAGTCACGCGCCGGCCAGGATGGCCGGTAAGACACACAGGGATGTGGGTCGAAGAGAGGCGAGGGCAACTCGGGAGTGCCCTCACCCTGCCCTCTCCCGCAAGCGGGAGAGGG
>DATFRS010000232.1:0-3777 GCA_035263065.1 Rhodanobacteraceae bacterium | reverse complement strand
GCGATGTCGATCTCGTTGTCGGCGAGGAGCTTCAGGATCTGGGCGCGGTTCTCGACCTGCAACGAGAGCTCTGCGCCGGCGTGCTTTTCCATGAACGTCGCAAGCATGTGCGAAGCGAAGTACTTCGCGGTCGACACGATGCCGACGTTGAGCTTGCCGTGCTGCTGGCCGCGCATCGCGGCGAGCTCCTGCTCGAGCTCGTCGAATTGCTGCTGCACGCGACGCGCATGCGAGGCGACGGTTTCGCCGGCGTCGGTCAAGCGCAACTGCCGGCCGACGAGCTCCGTCAGCGGCAGTCCGCATTCCTGTTCCAGCGCCTTCAGCTGCATCGACACGGCCGGCTGCGTGAGATGGCACACGCCCGCCGCGGCCGAGATGCTGCGCAGGCGCGCGACCTGCTCGAACACGCGCAGCTGGCGCAACGTGACGCGCTTCATCGGCGCCTCCGATCCATCAGGAAAATTTATGGAGCGACAGAGATATTCTGAATATACCTGATGCATCGGGCTGCGTACATTCGGTCACGTCCAGCGATCGAGGAGCCTTGCGATGAACGCAGCCGTCACCCAGCTACGCGCAACCGAGACGACCAACGAGCGCTACAAGTCCGGCGTCATCCCGTACAAGAAGATGGGCTACTGGCAGCCGGATTACGAGCCGATCGAGACGGACGTGATCGCGCTCTTCCGCATCACGCCGCAGCCCGGCGTCGACGCCGACGAAGCGGCCGCGGCCGTCGCCGGCGAATCGTCGACCGCGACGTGGACCGTCGTCTGGACCGACCGCCTCACCGCCTGCGAGCTCTATCGCGCGAAGGCGTTCCGCGTCGACCCGGTGCCGAACACCGGCCCCGGCACGAAGACCGAGCAGCAGTACTTCGCGTACATCGCGTACGACCTCGACCTCTTCGAGCCCGGCTCGATCGCGAACCTCACCGCGTCGATCATCGGCAACGTGTTCGGCTTCAAGGCCGTGAAGGCGCTGCGCCTCGAAGACATGCGCATTCCGGTCGCGTACCTCAAGACATTCCAGGGCCCGGCGACGGGCATCGTCGTCGAGCGCGAACGCCTCGACAAGTTCGGCCGGCCCCTGCTCGGCGCGACGACGAAGCCGAAGCTCGGCCTCTCGGGCCGCAACTACGGGCGCGTCGTCTACGAAGCGCTGAAGGGCGGCCTCGATTTCGTCAAGGACGACGAGAACATCAACTCGCAGCCGTTCATGCATTGGCGCGACCGCTTTCTCTATTGCATGGAAGCGGTCAACAAGGCCTCGGCCGCGACCGGCGAAGTGAAGGGCCACTACCTCAACGTCACTGCCGGCACGATGGAAGAGATGTACGAGCGCGCGGAATTCGCGAAATCGCTCGGCTCGGTCATCGTGATGATCGACCTCGTGATCGGCTACACGGCGATCCAGTCGATGGCGAAGTGGGCGCGCCGGAACGACATGGTGCTGCACCTGCATCGTGCCGGAAATTCGACGTACTCGCGCCAGAAGAACCACGGCATGAACTTCCGCGTCATCTGCAAGTGGATGCGCATGGCGGGCGTCGACCACATCCACGCGGGCACCGTCGTCGGCAAGCTCGAAGGCGATCCGCTGATGATCAAGGGCTTCTACGACACGCTGCGCGAATCGCAGACGCCGCAGAGCCTCGAGCACGGCCTCTTCTTCGATCAGGAATGGGCCTCGCTCAACAAGGTCATGCCGGTCGCGTCGGGCGGCATCCACGCCGGCCAGATGCACCAGCTGATCCACTACCTCGGCGAGGACGTGATCCTGCAGTTCGGCGGCGGCACGATCGGCCATCCGATGGGCATCCAGGCCGGCGCGACCGCGAACCGCGTCGCGCTCGAAGCGATGATCCAGGCGCGCAACGAAGGCCGCGACTATTTCCGCGAAGGCCCGCAGATCCTCGAAGCCGCCGCGAAGTGGTGCCGCCCGCTCAAGGCCGCGCTCGATACGTGGAAGGACATCTCGTTCAACTACGAATCGACCGACACCGCCGATTTCGTACCGACCGCCACCGCCAGCGCCTGACGAGGAGCCGCCGCCATGATGACCAACCCCGGCAACCGCATCACGCAAGGACAGTTCTCGTTCCTGCCCGATCTCACCGACGCGCAGATCACGGCGCAGATCAAGTACGCGCTGAATCACGGCTGGGCCGTCAGCGTCGAGTACACCGACGATCCGCACCCGCGCAACACGTACTGGGAGATGTACGGCAACCCGATGTTCGATCTCAAGGACCCCGCCGGGATCCTGATGGAGATCAACGAGTGCCGTAAGACCTTCCCGAGCCACTACATCCGCGTCATGGCGTTCGACTCGACGCGCGGCGTCGAGAGCCCGGCGATGTCGTTCATCGTGAACCGGCCGAAGAACGAGCCCGGTTTCGGACTCACGCGCCAGGAAGGCCCTGGCCGCGAGATCCGCTACACGGTCACGAGCTACGCCGCGCACAAGCCCGAAGGCGAACGCTATAGCTGACGGCGCGACGACATGCGTGCGCGCATCGCCGCGTGCGCCGCCAGCGGGAGCTCCTTGCGATGAGCGAGTCGACCATCGACCTTAGAGCGATCTGGAACGAGTCCGGCGTCGAAGCCGTGCTCGAAAAGCTTGACGCCGAACTGATCGGACTCGCGCCGGTCAAGAAGCGCATTCGCGAGATCGCCTCGCTCCTCGTCGTCGACAAGGTGCGCCGCGACATGCAGCTCGCGGCCGGCGCGCCGTCGCTGCACATGAGCTTCACCGGCAATCCCGGCACCGGCAAGACGACGGTCGCGCTGCGCATGGCCGACCTGCTGCACAAGCTCGGCTACAGCCGTACCGGCCATCTCGTCGCCGTCACGCGCGACGATCTCGTCGGCCAGTACATCGGCCACACGGCGCCGAAGACCAAGGAAGTCCTGAAGAAGGCGATGGGCGGCGTCCTCTTCATCGACGAGGCGTACTACCTCTATCGCCCCGAGAACGAGCGCGACTACGGTCAGGAAGCCATCGAGATCCTGCTGCAGGTCATGGAGAACAACCGCGACGACCTCGTCGTGATCCTGGCCGGCTACAAGGACCGCATGGAGAATTTCTTCCGCTCGAACCCGGGCATGAGCTCGCGCGTCGCGCACCACATCGATTTCCCGGACTACACCGACGACGAGCTCCTCGCGATCGGCGAGCTGATCCTCAAGGACTGGAACTACGCGCTGTCGCCGCGCGCGCAGAAGGTGTTCGGCGACTACATCGAGCGCCGCCGTGCGCAGCCGCACTTCGCCAACGCGCGCTCGATCCGCAACGCGCTCGATCGCGCGCGCCTGCGCCAGGCGCGGCGCCTGCTCGAGGAAGGCGGCGCCGTCGACAAGACCGCGCTGCAGACGATCGAGGCCGAGGACATCCTGCAGTCGCGCGTGCTCGCCGGCGTCCGCGCCGTGGGCGGGAAGGCGGGCCCATGAGCATCGACCTTCGCGCGCTCATCTTCGACGTCGACGGCACGCTCGCCGACACCGAGGAATTCCATCGCCGCGCGTTCAACGCGACGTTCGCCGCCGCCGGGCTCAACTGGTGGTGGAACCGCTCGACGTACCGCGAGCTGCTGCGCGTCGCGGGCGGCCGCCAGCGCATGCGCGCGTTCGCCGAGCGCGAGGACGTCGCGACGACCGAACGGCCCGATTTCGAGCCGTTGCTGACGGCGCTGCACGCCGCGAAGACGCGCCGCTACGACGCGTCGCTCCGCGAGGAGCCGCTGACGCTGCGTCCGGGCATCGCACGGCTCTTCGA
>DATFRS010000231.1:0-2466 GCA_035263065.1 Rhodanobacteraceae bacterium | reverse complement strand
CGCCGCGCTCGCGGTGTTCGTGCTCGTCGTGCTGTCGACGTTTCCGGTCGTCGTGCCGTTCCTGTTCCTGTCGGACGCAGCCGTCGCGATCCGCCTCTCGAACGCGATCGCGCTGGTCACGCTGTTCATCGCGGGCCACCGGCTCGGCCGCTACGGCGGCGTCACGCCGTGGAAGATCGGGCTCGCGATGGCCGCCGTCGGCGCGGCGCTCGTGTCGGTGATCATCGCGCTCGGCGGCTAGCGCGGACGCGCTACGCCGCTTCGAAGATGCCCGCGGCGCCCATGCCGGTGCCGATGCACATCGTGACCATGCCGTACTTCTGGTTGCGCCGCCGCAGGCCATGCACCAGCGTCGCCGTGCGGATCGCGCCCGTCGCGCCGAGCGGATGGCCGAGCGCGATCGCGCCACCGAGCGGATTGACCTTCGCGGGATCGAGGCCGATGTCCTGCATCACCGCGAGCGACTGCGCGGCGAACGCCTCGTTGAGCTCGATCCAGTCGATCATGTCCTTGGCGATGCCGGTCTGCTTCAAAACGCGCGGGATCGCTTCCTTCGGCCCGATGCCCATGATCTCCGGCGGAACGCCGGCGACGGCGAAGCCGACGAAGCGCGCGAGTGGCTTCAGGTCGTAGTCCTTCAACGCCTGCTCGCTCGCGAGCACGACCGCGCCCGCGCCGTCGGACGTCTGCGAGGAATTGCCGGCCGTGACGCTGCCGCCCATGCGGAAGACGGGCTTCAGCTTCGCCAGCGCCTCGAGGCTCGTGTCCTTGCGCGGGCCTTCGTCGGTGTCGATGCGGCGCGAATCCGCGGTGATCGAGCGCGTCGCGAGATCCGGATAGCGGTCGTCGAGCGCGAACGGCGCGATCTCGTCGGCGAAGTCGCCGTTCGCGATCGCCGCGAGCGCGCGCTGATGGCTCTGCAGCGCGAACGCGTCCTGCTGCTCGCGCGTGACTTTCCAGCGCTCGGCGACCTTCTCGGCGGTGATGCCCATGCCGTAGGCGATCGCGACGTTGTCGTCGGCGAACACCGCGGGATTCATCGCGATCTTGTGGCCCATCATCGGCACCATGCTCATCGACTCGGCGCCGCCGGCGAGCATGAGGTCTGCCTCGCCGAGACGGATGCGGTCCGCCGCGAGCGCGATCGCCTGCAGGCCCGACGAGCAGAAGCGGTTGATCGTCATGCCCGGCACGGTGTCCGGAAGGCCCGCGAGCAGCACGCCGATACGCGCGACGTTCATGCCTTGCTCGGCCTCGGGCATCGCGCAGCCGATGATCGCATCGCCGATGCGCGCGACGTCGATGCCGGGCGCGCGCTTGATCGCTTCGCGCAGCACGTGCGCGAGGAGGTCGTCGGGTCGCGTGTTGCGGAAGACGCCGCGCGGGGCCTTGCCGACCGGCGTGCGGACGGCGGAGACGATGTAGGCGTCCTGGATCTGCTGGGTCATTTTTCAGGTTTCCTCAATTCCGCAGCGGCTTGCCGGTCGCCATCGTGTGCGCGATGCGATCCTGCGTCTTCGTCGTTTTCGCGAGCTCGACGAAATGCCTGCGCTCGATGTCGAGCAGCCACTGCTCGTCGACGAGCGAGCCGCGCTCGATCGCGCCGCCGCACAGCGTGTCGGCGATGCGCGAGGCGATGTCGTAGTCGTGCTCGGAGATGAAGCGGCCTTCGAGCATGTTGACCAGCATCATCTTGAGGCTCGCCGTGCCGACGTCGCCGCCGACGACGATGTCGCGTGCCGGCAGCGGCGGCCGCCAGCCCGATTCGGCGAGCGAGCTCGCGACCTGCTTGGCGACGTGGAGCAATTCGAACGCGTTCATCACGACGACATCGCTTTCGCGCAGGAGCCCGAGCTGCTTCGCTTCGAGCGCGCTGCCGGAGACCTTCGCCATCGCGACGGTCTCGAACATCTTCTTGAGCTCGGGAAACGGATCGTTGTCGAGCGCTGCGCGCGACGCACGCAGCGCGATCTCCTTGAGACCGCCGCCGGCGGGCAGCAAACCGACGCCGGCTTCGACGAGCCCGATGTAGCTTTCGAACGCCGCGACCGTGCGCGCGCAATGCATCTGGAACTCGCAGCTGCCGCCGAACGCCATGCCGCGGATCGCGGCGACGACGGGCACGAGCGAATGCTTGATCCGCATGCTCGTCGCCTGGAACGTCGCGACCATCGACTCGAACTCGGCGATCTTGCCGGCCTTGAGCTGCGCGAGCGCGGCCTTGAGATCGGCGCCGGCCGAGAACGGCTCGCCGGTCTGCCAGATCACGAGCGCCTTCAGCTTCTTCTCGGCTTCGTCGACGACGCGCGGCAAACCGTCGAGCACGGCGTCGGTGATCGTGTTCATCTTGGTCTTGAACGAGACGATGCCGACGTCGTCGCCGAGGTGCCAGAGGCGCACGCCGTCGTTTTCCCAGACTGTCGTGCCGGTGTCGAACTTCTCGCCGATCAGCGGATCGGGGAAGAG
>DATFRS010000230.1:0-3578 GCA_035263065.1 Rhodanobacteraceae bacterium | reverse complement strand
CGGCGCGTGCGCGCGCGATGCTCGGCCCCGTCGTGCCGCTGCGCGACGCGATTCGTCAGTGGGCCAACCTCGGCGCGCTGGTGCACGCGCTGCACCGATCCGATTTCGATCTGCTCGCGCGCGCGCTCGAAGACACGATTGCCGAGCCGCGCCGCGCCCCGCTCGTGCCGGGACTCGCCACGATCAAGTCGGCAGCGGTCGGCGCCGGCGCACTCGGCTGCAGCTTGTCCGGGTCGGGGCCGTCGCTGTTCGCGCTCTGTCAGGACGCGACGATCGCGCGGCGCGTCGCGTTCGCCATGGCTGCCGCCGTGAAGCAATCGATCGGTGTAGAACCGGACATCTACGTTTCGCCGGTCGGTCAGCAGGGCGCACGCCTCGTGTAGCCTGGTGGACGGGCGGCGTGAAAATCCGGTCGAAGGCTCGTTGTAACTAGTACGACTTCAGCTGATACGGTCCGCTAGATGCGGTTTGTCACAACCCGCGGGCAGACACCGCCCGTCTCGTTCAAGACCGCGCTGTTCGAAGGGCTCGCGCCCGACGGCGGACTCTACGTGCCCGAGACGATCGAGCCGTGGAGCGAGCACGAGCTGTCGCGGCTGAAGACTCGCACGCTCACGGAAGCCGCGATGCGCGCGCTGCGGCCGTTCACACGCGGCGACCTCGATGCAACCGTCTTCGAGGCAGTGATGGCTGCGGCGCTCGACTTTCCGATCCCGCTCGTCGAGGTGGAGCCGCGTGTCTACGCGCTCGAGCTGTTTCACGGCCCGACACTCGCGTTCAAGGACGTGGGCGCGCGTGTGATGGCCCGGCTGATGGCGTCGCTGCACATGGACGACAATCCGCTCACCGTACTGGTCGCGACATCGGGCGACACCGGCAGCGCCGTGGCGCACGCCTTTCACGCCGTGCCCTACACGCGCGTCGTCGTCCTGTATCCGGACCGGCGCATCAGCCCGACGCAGGAAGCACAGCTGACGATGTTCAACGACGAGGCCGGCGGGAACGTGCGCGCCTATGCGGTCAGCGGCAGCTTCGACGAGTGCCATCGGCTCACGCGGCAGGTGTTCGGAGATCGGGCTCTGCGAAGCCGGATGCCGATGACCTCCGCGAACTCGGTCAATGTCGGCCGGCTGTTGCCGCAGATGATCTATTACTTTCACGCGGTCGCCGAAGCGCAGCGTCGTCAGCCGCGTGCAGTGGGCACGACGCAGGCTCCGTCGCTCACCTTCTGTACGCCGAGCGGCAACTTCGGCAACCTTACTGCGGGCCTGATGGCGAAGCGCGCCGGCCTGCCGGTCGAGCGGTTTGTCGCCGCCACCAACGTCAACGACGTCGTGCCCGCTTATCTCGCGACCGGCCGCTTCGAGCCGCGGCCGTCCGTGCAGACGCTGGCCAATGCGATGGACGTCGGCAGCCCGAGCAACTTCGAGCGCATGTCGTGGCTCTACGACGGCGATCTCGACGCGATGCGGCGCGACATCAGCGGCGCGCGCTACACCGACCACGAGGTGCGCGAGACGATTCGCCGAGTCTACGAAACGCGAGGCTACCTTCTGGATCCGCATTCGGCGATCGCGTATCGGGGCCTCGTTGCGCGGGAGGGGCGCGACGGGGGGGTCGGGGTTTTTCTCGCGACGGCGCATCCCGCGAAGTTCGCCGAGGTCGTCGAGCCGATCGTCGGTCGAGCGATCGAGAAGCCGAAACCGCTCGCCGATGCCCTCGAGCGGCCGCGCCACGTTCTCGAACTCGCCGCCACGCTCGACGCCGTGAAGGGCGCGCTTGGTGCCTAGCTATCGATATCGAGCCGACGTGCTCGAGCAGTTGTGGCGGCATGGCGTCCAGCCGACCGAGCGCACGCGGCCTGAGGTCGTCCACGACTTCGTCAGCGATCTGTATCGCTACGAGCTGCGGCGTCTTCGGTACCGGCTCGCGCACAAAGAGTTTCCGAAGCCCGAGTACTATAACCGCGTGGTCGACGTGCGAAACCGCTACAAGCTTCTCGCCATGCGTGCCGACGAATGGATCGTCGGATCGCTCGGCTAAAGCCTTCGCGCTACGTCGTAACCGAAAACGCTATAGCCGAGCGACATCGGCGTCGCTCCGTTACCATGTTGTCGTGGATCCGGTCGACATCGACGCGCTGACTCCGCAGGTGTACGACGAGCTGCGCCGGCTCGCGGCGGCGTATATGCGGCGTGAACGGCCCGGCCAGACGCTTCAGGCGACCGGCCTCGTGCACGAGGCCTACCTGCGGCTCGCGGGCGCGGGAACGCCGTGGCACGACAAGCGCCACTTCGTCGGCATTGCCGCGCGTTCGATGCGGCAGATTCTGGTCGAGCGGGCGCGGGCGCGCGGCGCGCAGAAACGCTGGGCCGGACTCGATCGCGTGACGTTGTCCGATGCGCTGGCCGTGGCCGGCCATCAGGAAGCAATGCTGCCGGCACTCGACGAGGCGCTCGAACGGCTGGAGAAACTGGACGCCGAGCAAGCGCGTATCATCGAACTGCGATACTTTGCCGGGCTCAGCGTCGAAGAAGCCGCCGATGCGCTCGGCATGTCGCCGGCGACGCTCAAGCGCCGGTTCTCGCTCGCCCGCGCGTGGCTATTTCGCGAGTTGAGCGCCCCTCACCCATGACGCCCGAGCAGCAGCGGCGCGTCCGCGATCTGTTCGAGGCGGCGATCGATCGCGACCTATCGGCGCAGTCGTGGGTTGCACGCGAGGCGGCCGACGATCCCGTGGTTCGCGACGAAGTGCTGTCGCTCTTCGATCATCATTCCCGCGCCGGAGACTTTCTCTCGGATCCGATCGTGGATACCCAGCCGGATCTGTTTCTCGACGAACCGCTCGGTGCGGATACGACCATCGGGCCCTACACAATCATCCGCGAGCTCGGACGCGGCGGGATGGGGCGCGTCTATCTGGCGCGCGACGAGCGGCTCGGACGCACGGTCGCACTGAAAGCGCTGGCGCCGCATCTCGTCCGCGATCTGGGTCACCGTGAACGGCTGCGCCGCGAGGCGCGGTCGGCGGCGCTGCTGACGCACCCGGGCATCTGCACGGTCTACGCGCTCGAAGAGATCGACGGCCATCTCTACATCGCGACCGAGTTCGTGGACGGCCACACACTCCGCGACGAGATCACGTCGGGTCGCCGGCCGTCGGCGTCCGAAGTGGCGCGCGCCGCCCGCGAACTCGCCGATGCGCTCGCCACTGCGCACAACAGGGGCGTCGTTCACCGGGATCTGAAACCCGAGAACATCATGCGTGCGAACGACGGCCGGCTGAAGATTCTCGACTTCGGCCTCGCGCGCCTCGATCATCCCTCGACCTCGCTCGGGGCAGGCTCGGCGGTCGAGGCGACGCCCGGCCGCGCCACCCAAACCGGCGTGATACTGGGGACGCCGGCGTACATGGCGCCCGAGCAGATCGACGGCGGCACGTCCGACGCGCGCACCGCCGGCGAGCTCGCGGCAGCGCTCGCCAGCGCGCACGCGCGCGGCATCGTCCATCGCGATCTCAAGCCCGAGAACATCATGCGCGCCAACGACGGCCGGCTGAAGATCCTCGACTTCGGCCT
>DATFRS010000229.1:0-4665 GCA_035263065.1 Rhodanobacteraceae bacterium | reverse complement strand
CCGACGCACGCCGCAACGCCGGCATCAGCGACTCGCTGCTGCGTCTTTCGATCGGCATCGAGGACGGCGGCGATTTGTCGGCCGACCTCGACACCGCGCTCGCGCGCGCCGCCGCCGCGACGCCTGCGCGCAAGGTGCGCGCATGAGTGCGCTGCCGCAATTCGCGAGTGGGTGCGACGACGTCGCCGTCGTGCTGCTCGGCACCGGCGTTGTTGGCGGCGCGCTGCTGAAATTGTTCGCGACGCCGGCGGCGCTCGGCGTGCGGCTCGTCGGCGTCGCGAACTCGACACGGCAGATCGTCGATGCGGAAGGCCTCGTCGCCGAACGCGCGTGGTCGACGCTGTCGCGAGCGGAGCCCGTGCGCGACGACGAAGTGCTGCTCGCGGCACTCGACACAAGCGGCGCCGCGCGCCGCGCGATCGTCGACGCCACCGCCTCGCACGAGACCGCAATCCGCCACGCCGACTGGGTCGCACGCGGCTACGACGTGGTCACCGCGAACAAGGCCGCAGCCGCTGCGCCGACGCAGGCGTGGCGCGCGCTCCGCACATCGGCTCGTGGCGCTTCGTACGGCGATGCGGCGACGGTCGGCGCCGGCCTGCCGGTGCTGGCGACGCTGCGGCGCCTGCACGCCTGCGGCGATGCGCTGATCGCGCTCGAAGGCGTCTTCTCGGGCTCGCTGTCGTGGCTCTTCAACACCTATGACGGCAGCCGGCCGTTCTCGGCGCTGCTGCGCGAGGCGCATGCGTTCGGCTACACGGAGCCCGATCCGCGCGCCGATCTTTCGGGTGCCGACGTCGTGCGCAAGCTCGTGATCCTCGCTCGCGCGGCAGGCCATTCGATCGATGCAAACGATGTCGACGTCGAAGGCCTCATTCCAACGTGGCTGCGCGGCGTCGATGCGGCGACGTTTCTCGCGAATGCCGAAGTGCTCGATGCAGGCATCGAAGCGCGTCGCGCGGAAGCCGCCGCGAACGGATGTGTGCTGCGCCATGTCGCGTCGCTGGACGAGCACGGCCGCGCGCGCGTTGGCCTCGTTGCGGTGCGGCCCGAGCATCCGGCCGCGCGCCTCTCGGGCACCGACAATCTGTTCGCGCTGACGACGGAGCGCTATCGCTCGCGTCCGCTCGTGATCCAGGGGCCGGGCGCCGGTGCCGAAGTCACGGCGCAGGCGCTGCTCGGCGATGTCCTTGCGCTGAAGGCGGCGCGCGACGCCGCCTAGCGCCTATTGCCGCCGCACTTCGACGTCGCCGCTGAACGTCTGCAGGTTCACGCGCGAATCGCCTGCGCCCAGCGTCGCGTCGAGGCTGCTGCCGGGGCCGTGGTCCTCTTCCTTGACCTTGCCGAAGTCGCTGCGGATGCTGCCCGAGAACGTCGTCACGCGAAGGTGCGCGGAGAGATCGGACGGCAGATACAGATGCACGTCGCCGCTCATCGTCTCGACGTCGATGCGCGCATCCTTGCTCGGCTTGCCGCGCAGGTTGATGTCGCCCGACACGGTGCCCGCGCTGATCTCGCGGTAGTCGCCGTTCTCGGCGTCGATGTCGCCCGAGACCGTCTCGAACTTGATCGTGCCGGCGAGGCCGCGCGCGCGCACGTTGCCCGACACCGTCTCGAGATGGCCGCGCTCGGCCTTGCCGGTGAGGTCGATGTTGCCGCTGACGCTGTCGATCTCGACTTCCTTCGCGTCGGTGTCCAGGCGCAGCTTGCCGCTCACGCTGTTGACGTCGAGCGCGCGCCCGGCGACGCCGGACAGCGCGACGTCGGCGCTGACGACCTCGATCTTCATCTCGGCGTTGCGCGGCACTTTCAGGTCGAGCACGGTCTCGCCCATGCGCGACTCGGCGCCCCAGCTGAACCAGCCCTGCTTGTCGGGCGGCTCGACCTTGATCGTCAGGTGCGACCCGCTGCCGTCGATGTTGAGGTGCTTGACGCCGTCGCCGAGCGTGCCTGTGATCGCGACTTCGTTCTTGTCCCAGCCGCTGACCGTGACCTCGCCCTTGATGTTCGAGACGTCGATGCGCGCATCCGCGCTCACTTCGCGGGTCTCGTTGATCGGCGTGCCCGCGAACGCCGCCCCGGAGAGGCCGAGCAGCAACATCGCGGAATGGAGGAGGGTGAATTTCATCGGGAGTAGCTCCGTCAGCCGGCTTTCGCGCCGAACTGTTCGAGTTTCATGCGTTGTGCGTTGGTGCGGTTCAGCAGGCTGACCAGGAATACGGCATCGGGATGCTGCTCGAGCGCCTGCTGGAGTTCGGAATGGGCCGCGTCGAGCACGATGTTCGCGCCGGCGATGCGGGGATCGGTGCCGCTGCGCAGCGCCTGCTCGCGCGCTTGCGACGGCGAGATGCGCTCGACGCGCGTCGCCGTCGCGTAATCGTCCGACGTCGGCGTCGTGCCGCGATGCTGCAGCGAGAACACGAGGACGCTGCCCACGATCGCGAGCAGCGTGCCCGCCGCGGCCGCGAGCGGAATCCAGCGGCGCCGCGCGACGTGCGCGACCGGGGTCGCCTGGTCGGCTTCGATGCGTGCCGCGATCGCGGGCCAGAGATCGTGCCCGGGAATGCGCGGCTGGTTCATCGCGCGCAGCTTGCGCTGGATTTCGAATTCGGTCATGACATTTCTCCCAGCATCGTGCGCAACAGCCCACGCGCGCGATGCAGTTGTGCTTTCGAGGACCCGACCGCCATGCCGAGCTCGCGGCCGATCTCCTCGTGCTTCCAGCCTTCGACATCATGCAGCACCAGCACGGCGCGTGCCCGCGGCGGGAGCTTGGCGACGGCCTGCTCGAGGTCGGCGCGCTCGCCGGCGCAGAACGGAGTGACCGGGTCGCTGGCCGCTTCGATGACATCGTTCTCGACGGCGTCCTCGGGATCGCGGGCGCGCAGGTCCATCAGCGCGACGTTGACCGCGAGCCGGTGCAGCCAGGTCGAAAACTGGCTCTCGAAACGAAAGCTGCCGAGCTTCTGCCAGGCGCGCACGAACGCTTCCTGGGTCAGCTCCTCGGCGCGCGCCTCGTTCATGCCCGACAGGCGCCAGACCGCGCCGTGCACACGGCCCGCGTGGCGCCGGTACAGCGCCTCGAAGGCCCGCATGTCGCCGTCGGCGGAACGCCGGACCAGGTCCGCATCGGCATCCGCGGGTGGGGCGGACTCGATCCTCGGCGCTTCGCTCATTTCAAGGGGCATGGCAAGGCAGGCGCTCATCTTGCCAGCTTGGATGCCCGTTTGCCGGCAAGGGTTTAGACGTTCGGCCGGGCAGGTGCGTCGCGGCCGGGCGGCTAGCCGCCGGCTTCCTCGAAGCGGTTCGCGTCGACGTTCTTGCGCACGCGGGCCGGGTCCCAGATGCGGCCGTTCATCGCGATGTAGACGCCGTCCGGCAGGCTCTGCACCGCGCCGACCGCGCAGCCGATGTTGAAGACCGCGTCGGAGCCCTTGAAGAGCGCCGGATTCAGCGCGCCCGTCAGCACGACGACCTTGCCCGCGACGCCGGCGAGAGCGCGCGCGGTCTCGACCATCGTGTCGGTGCCGTGCGTGACCAGCACGTGCCGGTGCGGCTGGCCTTCGATCGCCGAGCGGATCGCGGCGCGATCGTGGTCGTCCATGTGCAGGCTGTCCTTGCGCATCGCCGGCACGACCTCGAACGTGAAGGCGACGCCGAGCGCCTCGAGGATCTCGCCGATCTGCGGATCGCCGATCTGGAACTGCGACTTGTCGTCGAAGTAGATCTTGTCGATCGTGCCGCCGGTGGTGACGATGGCGAGGTGCTGCATGCGGGGGTCCGGAGGAAAGCGCGCGGTGCGCGCATTCTACGGAGATTGCGCGGGCGCAGTGAGACCCTCGGCGACGCGGCGGGCGGCATGCGTTGCATCGGCGGTCGGCAGGCGCGACAGGCCATGGTCGAGGAACAGCGCGAGCGTCGCCTCGGCGAGCGCGCGATCGGGCTTCGCCGACTTCGCCGCGCGGCGCGCGAGCAGCGCGGCGGCGACGGTTCGGGCGAGCGTCAGCGCGAGGCCGCGCGCACCGGCCTCGAGCGCACCGCGATCGCCTTCGCGCTCGTGCAGGAAGCGCGCGGCATGGCTGAGCGCCGCGTCGATCGCGCCCGCGTGCGCCGGCGCCTCGCGCAGGAGGTCCTGCACGCCGATGCGCAGCGGATCGATGCCCGACTGCGCGAGCCCGCGCAGCACGTCGAGCGCGAGCACGTTCGTCGTGCCTTCCCAGATCGGATAGACCTGCGCGTCGCGCAAGAGGAGCGGCAGGCCCGTGTTCTCGATGTAACCCGCGCCGCCGAACGCCTCGCAGGCTTCGGACGCGATGCGCACGGCGAGGCGGCCGGTCCAGAGCTTCGCGAGCGGCGTCAGGAGCCGCAGCAGCGCGCGCTCGTCGTTGCTCGCGCGGTGCACTTCGACGCGGCCGAGCAGCGATGCGACGAAGAAGCCGAGCTCGAACGCGGCCTCGAACTCGGCCTGCATCGATGCGAGCGTCGCCGCGTGTAAGGGCCGCTCGATCAGCGGGCCGCCGAACGCTTCGCGCTTGCGCGCGTACGCGGTCGCGAGCGCGATCGCGCGCCGCATCGTCGCGAGCGCGCAGATCGTGTTCCACGTCCGCGTGACGTTGAGCACCGGCGCGATCAGCTTGACGCCGTGCGCGAGCTCGCCGACGGGCT
>DATFRS010000228.1:0-5759 GCA_035263065.1 Rhodanobacteraceae bacterium | reverse complement strand
CCGGGTTTCTGATCGCCGAAGGCCTGCGCGAGGGCAGCGTCAAGCGCGATCGCGTCATCGCGATGCTGACGATGTTCCTCTTCAACGTCCTCTTC
Source organism: Rhodanobacteraceae bacterium (assembly GCA_035263065.1). GTDB lineage: Bacteria > Pseudomonadota > Gammaproteobacteria > Xanthomonadales > Rhodanobacteraceae > Dokdonella_A. The sequence continues at coordinate 5,664 of DATFRS010000228.1, read as the reverse complement.
TGGATGTTCTTCGAGCAGGCCGGCAGCTCGTTCAATTTCCTGGCCGAGAACATCGTCAACCGCCAGTTCGGCGATTGGGAATTCCCGACCGGCTGGTTCCAGTCGGTCAATCCGGCCGCGATCGTGCTGATCGCGCCGATCGTCGCGCTCGGCTGGGGCTGGATGAGCAAGCGCAACATCGAGCCGTCGATCCCGCGCAAGTTCGGGCTCGGCCTCATCGGCAACGCGCTCGCGTTCCTCGTGCTGATGTATGCGCTGAAGAACCTCGTCGGCCCCGACAACCACATCCCGTTCTGGCCGCTGGTCGCGTGCTACGTGCTGCAGACGCTCGGCGAGCTCTGCCTGTCGCCGATCGGGCTTTCGATGGTGACGAAGCTCGCGCCGCTGCGCGTCGTCGGGCTCTCGATGGGCGGCTGGTTCCTGTCGCAGGCGATCGGCAACAACATGTCGGGCCTGCTCGCCGGGCACATCAGCGGCGAGACCGGCATGACGGTCGCGTCGGCGCTGGACGGCTTCACGTTCAGCTTCTATCTGTTGATGGGCGCCGGCGTCGTGCTGTTCGTGATCGCGCCGCTGATCAACCGGCTGATGCACGGCGTGCGCTGACAGGTCTTTCCCCTCTCCCGCTTGCGGGAGAGGGCAGGGTGAGGGCAAGGCCGAGACGACGTCTCAAGAGTGCCCTCATCCGCCTCCGGCACCTTCTCCCGCAAGCGGGAGAAGGGAAGAGCGCGCTACTCGATCGGCGCCAGCTTGTCGAGCACCTGTGCCAGCACGCGCCGCTCTTCCGCCGTCAGCTGACCCAGCATCTCGCGCTCGTGCTTGCGCGCGCGCGGCGCGACGGTGTCGTGGATCTTCCAGCCTTTCGCCGTGAGCCGCAGCACCGAGCGGCGCTTGTCGCCGCCGTGCGTCGAGCGGCTGACGCGGCCGGCCGCCGTGAGGCGCGCGAGCGCGCGGCTGACCGCGACCTTGTCCATCGCGGTGCGCTCGGCGACCTCGCGCGCTGACATGCCTTCGCCGTTGAAGCGCGCGAGCACGGCCATGACGCGCCATTCGGTCATCGAAAGGTTGAAGCGCTCGGTGTACTCGCGCGCGATCGCCTGGCTCACGCGGTTGGACAGGATCGAGAGGCGATAGGGCAGGAAGCGCTCGAGCTCGAGCGGAGCGTGGTCGACCAAGGTCGCGGCCTTGCAAATGGTTTCAAATGAAACTATAAAGGAGAACCCGCCGATCGTCCATGATCGCGCAAGCGCCTTGCCGGCCGCTGACGGCGCGATCGCCCGAAGGAGAACACGATGAACGCCAAGCCCAATCTCGGCATCGAGGTCACCACGTTCGAGAACCCGATGGGTGTCGACGGCTTCGAGTTCGTCGAGTTCGCCGCGCCCGATCCGCGCGCGCTGCACGCGCTGTTTCCGAAGCTCGGCTTCTCGGCCGTCGCGAAGCACCGCAGCAAGAAGATCACGGTGTACCGCCAGGGCGCCTGCAATTTCCTCGTCAACGAGGAGCCCGGCTCGTTCGCGGCCGAGTTCGCCGCCAAGCACGGTCCCGGCGCATGCGGCTTCGCGATCCGCTTCCGCAAGCCCGCCGAATGGGTGCGCGAGCAGGCGCTCAAGAACGGCGCCGAGCCGATCGCGGCAAAGGAAAACACCAAGGCCGTCGACGCGCCGGTCATCACCGGCATCGGCGGCTGCATGCTCTATCTCGTCGACACGTACGGCGAGAAGGGCGAGATCTACGAAGGCGATTTCGAGTACCTGCCCGGCGTCGACCGCAACCCGAAGGGCTTCGGGCTCACGTTCATCGACCACCTCACGCACAACCTCTTCTTCGGCAACATGAAGAAGTGGGCGGACTACTACGAGCGGCTGTTCAACTTCCGCGAGATCCGCTACTTCGACATCAAGGGCGTCAAGACCGGCCTCGTCTCGAAGGCGATGACGGCGCCGGACGGCCTCGTGCGCATCCCGCTCAACGAGTCGTCCGATCCGAAGTCGCAGATCAACGAATACCTCGACCAGTACCACGGCGAAGGCATCCAGCACATCGCATGCTTCACCGACACGATCTACGAGACCGTCGAGGCGATGCGCAAGGCCGGCGTCGAGTTCCTCGATACGCCGGAGACGTACTACGACGTCATCGACGTGCGCGTGCCGGACCATGGCGAGGACGTGCCGCGCCTCGCCAAGAACAAGATCCTGATCGACGCCGACGCCGAGACCAAGCAGCGCAAGCTCCTGCAGATCTTCACGCAGAACTGCATCGGCCCGATCTTCTTCGAGATCATCCAGCGCAAGGGCAACGAGGGCTTCGGCGAAGGCAACTTCCAGGCGCTGTTCGAATCGATCGAGCGCGACCAGATGCGCCGCGGCGTGCTCTGATACGCACAACCTGCCGGAGACGCAGCGATGAACCGCATGAGTCGTGACGGCCTCGACGCCCGGACGGACACGGGCTACCAGTCCGGCTTCGGCAACGAATTCGCGAGCGAAGCCGTCGCCGGCGCGTTGCCGGTCGGGCGGAACTCGCCGCAGAAGGTCGCGCACGGCCTCTATGCCGAGCAGATCTCCGGCACCGCGTTCACCGCACCGCGCCACGCGAACCGCCGCAGCTGGCTCTACCGCATCCGTCCCGCCGCGCTGCACGGCACGTTCGAGCTGCGCGCGCATCCGCATTTCCACAACCGCTTCGAAGACGCGGCGACGTCGCCGAACCAGCTGCGCTGGGATCCGCGCCCGCTTCCGGCCGCGCCGACCGATTTCGTCGACGGCCTCTACACGATGGCCGGCAACGGCAGCGCCGCGGCGCAGTCCGGCTGCGGCATCCATGTCTACGCCGCGAACCGCTCGATGCAGGGACGCTTCTTCTACGATGCCGACGGCGAGCTGCTGATCGTTCCGCAGCAGGGGCGCCTGCGCATCGCGACCGAGCTCGGCGTGCTCGACGCAGAGCCGCAGGAAATCGCCGTGATCCCGCGCGGCATCCGTTTCCGCGTCGAGCTTGTCGACGCCGAGGCGCGCGGCTACGTCGCCGAGAATTTCGGCACGGCGCTGCGCCTGCCGGACCTCGGCCCGATCGGCTCGAACGGCCTCGCGAACGCGCGCGATTTCCTGGCGCCGGTCGCGGCGTACGAGGACGTCGACGGCGATTTCGAGCTGATCGCGAAATTCCAGGGCGCGCTCTGGACCGCGAAGATCGACCATTCGCCCCTCGACGTCGTCGCGTGGCACGGCAATCACGCGCCGTACAAATACGACCTGCGCCGCTTTAACACGATCGGCTCGATCAGCTTCGACCATCCCGATCCGTCGATCTTCACGGTGCTGACCTCGCCCTCGGACACGCACGGCGTCGCGAACCTCGACTTCGTAATCTTCCCGCCGCGCTGGCTCGTCGCGGAGAACACGTTCCGTCCGCCGTGGTTCCATCGCAACATCGCGAGCGAGTTCATGGGTCTCGTGCACGGCGCGTACGACGCGAAGGCCGGCGGCTTCGTGCCGGGCGGCGCGTCGCTGCACAACTGCATGAGCGGCCACGGGCCCGACGCCGCGAGCTTCGACAAGGCGTCGAACGCCGACGTCACGAAGCCCGACCACATCGTCGACACGATGGCCTTCATGTTCGAGACGCGCGCCGTGATCCATCCGACACAGCAGGCGCTCGAATCGCCGCAGCGGCAGCGCGATTACCAGGACTGCTGGCGCGGCCTCAAGAAGCACTTCCGCGCGCCGCGCCCGTGAGCGCCTGCGTCGACCCGTACGCGAACTACACCCAGTGGAAGCAGTGGGACGGCGCGTTCGCGCCGGCCGATCGCGAGGCTCGCTATTTCGCCGCCGAGTTCCGCGACATTCCGCTGCGCGACAAACGCGTGCTCGAGATCGGCTTCGGCAACGGCAGCTTCCTCGCGTGGGCGAAAGGCGAGGGCGCGCGCGTCGCCGGCATCGAGATCAACCCGGAGATGCGCGAAGCCGCACGCGCGCACGGCTTCGAGACGTTCGAGATCCCGCTGACGGAGCTCGCGGCGCTCGATGCGCGCTACGACCTCGTCGTCGCGTTCGACGTGCTCGAGCACTGGGACACCGACGAGCTCGTCGCGAACTTCCGCGCGATCCGCGCGCTGCTCGCGCCCGGCGGCCTCTTCGTGAGCCGCTTCCCGAACGGCCAGAGCCCGTTCGGCCGCGTGTTCCAGCACGGCGATTTCAGCCACCAGTCGATCCTGTCGACGTACAAGATCGAATACCTCGCCGGCGTCGCCGGCTTCGAGATCGTGCGCATCGACAACCCGTGCCGGGTACCATCGAAGCCGGGGCCGCTCGCATCGGTGCGGCACTGGTGGATGGCGCGCCGGCGCCGCTGGATCGAGCGTTCGATCGCGCGGCTCTACGGCATCAGGAAGCTCCCGCTCGATCCCAATCTCGTCGCCGTCCTCAAGAAGCCCGGCGCCGCCGAATCAACGCAACGGAATCCCGCATGAAACTCGGATCACTCAAGGAAGGCGGACGCGACGGCACGCTCGTCGTCGTCAGCCGCGATTTGAAGCGCGCGCTCAGGGCGACCGGCATCGCGACGACGCTGCAGGCGGCGCTCGACGACTGGTCGCGCGTCGCGCCGCGTCTCAATGCGTTGTCCGAGGACTTGAACGCCGGTCGCGCCGAGGGCGCGTTCGCGCTTGACCTCGCCGCGCTCGCCGCGCCGCTGCCGCGCGCGTACGAGTTCGTCGACGGCAGCGCGTATCTCCCCCACGTCGAGCGCGTGCGCCGTGCGCGCGGCGCGGAAGTGCCCGAGAGCTTCTACACCGATCCCCTGATGTACCAGGCGACGAGCGCCGGCTTCTACGGCCCGCGCGATCCGATCCTCGCGTCGAGCGAGGACTGGGGCATCGATCTCGAAGCCGAAGTCGTCGTGGTCACCGACGACGTGCCGATGGGCGTGACGCCTACCGACGCCGAAAGACACATCCAGCTCGTCGGTCTCGTCAACGACGTGTCGCTGCGCAACCTCATTCCGCCCGAGCTCGCCAAGGGCTTCGGCTTCCTGCAGTCGAAGCCGCGCTCGGCCTTGTCGCCGGTGCTGGCGACGCCGGACGAGCTCGGCAGCGACTGGCGGGGCGCGAAGCTGCACCTGCCGATGCGCACGTGGATCAACGGGAAGTGGTTCGGCGAGGCCGAGGCCGGCGTCGACATGCAGTTCAGCTTCGCCGAGCTCGTCGCGCACGCCGCGAAGACGCGGCCGCTGTCGGCCGGCGCGATCGTCGGCTCCGGCACGATCGCGAACCAGGACACTGCGAAGGGGGCCTCGTGCCTCGCCGAGCAGCGCACGGTCGAGACGCTCCGCGACGGGAAGCCCACGACGCCGTTCCTCAGGTTCGGCGATACCGTGCGCATCGAGATCACCGACGCGAAGGGCGCGAGCCTCTTCGGCGCCATCGAGCAGACCGTGACGCGCTACGAACCCCGCCGTTGACGGCCGCGCGCCGGGTGTCGAATGATGGCACCCCGAAGGACGCGGCGGCGCGAGGAGGCGGGCGATGGTCGGCGGATTGAAGCTCTACGACTACTGGCGTTCGAGCGCCTGCTACCGCGCGCGCATCGCACTGAACCTCAAGGGCCTCAACTACGAGCTCGTGCCGGTGCACCTCGTGCGCGACGGCGGCGAGCAGCATCG
>DATFRS010000227.1:0-11367 GCA_035263065.1 Rhodanobacteraceae bacterium | reverse complement strand
CGGCTCGTTCATCATCGCGCGCGCGATCATCAGGCGCCGCTTCATGCCGCCCGACATCATGCGCGCAGGGCTCTCGGCCTTGTCCCAGATCTGCAGCTGCTTGAGGTTCTTCTCGGCGCGCTCGCAGGCGATGCGGCGCGGAATGCCGTAGAAGCCGGCCTGGTTCACGCAGATGTCGAAGGGCTTTTCGAACTGGTTGAAGTTGAGCTCCTGCGGCACGAGGCCGATCATGCTCATCGCGGCGCTGCGCTCCGTGCGGATCGACTTGCCGAAGATGCGCGCCTCGCCGCCGGTCGCGTTAACGAGCGAGGACAGGATGCCGAGCAGGGTCGACTTGCCGGCGCCGTTCGGACCGAGCAGGGCGAAGAAATCGCCGGGCTGCACGGTCAGCGACACGCCCTTCAGGGCCTCGACGCCGCTCGAATAGGTCTTGCGCAGCTCGACGACGTCGAGCGCAGGGGTTGGGCTCATGAGTGGGATATGGAGGCAACGCGGTCCGATCGCGCCGGCCTGTTATTATAACGGGCTGCCCGACGTTGCCGTTCTTGCCTCGTGATCGAACATTTCCCGCTCCGCCTCGCCGAAAGCCGCATGCTGGCGCCTGCCGTGCGCCACATGGCGTTCGAGCGCGCCGACGGCAAGCCGTTCGTGTTCGTGCCGGGGCAGTTCCTGCAAGTCCATTTCGCCTACGCGGACGGGAAGCCGACCAAGCGGAGCTATTCGGTCGCGACCATCGGCGACGGCACCGCGGCGCCGGTCGAGCGCGTCGAGATCGCGGTTTCGTACGTCGAAGGCGGCGCGGCGACGGCGCTATTGTCGGGCCTCGACGAAGGCGGCACGGTCGACGCGAGCGGGCCCTACGGCCGCTTCTGCCTGATGGACGCCGACACGAACCAGCGCTACCTGCTCGTCGGCACCGGCACCGGCGTCACGCCGTACCGCGCGATGCTGCCGCGCATCCGCGAGCTCACGAAGACGCGCGGCTGCACGTTCGCGCTGATCTACGGCGCGCGCAACGAATCGGAGCTGCTCTACGGCGAGGAATTCGAGGCGTTCGCGCGCGAAGTGCCGGGCTTCACGTTCCATCCGTGCTTCAGCCGCGTGCCGCGCGCGGTGCCGCGGCCGCACGACCGCAACGGCCGCGTGCATGTTGCGCTCAACGAGCTGAAACCCGACGCGGCGGGCGACATCGCGTATCTGTGCGGCAATCCGGACATGGTCGACGAGGCGTTCGCGCTGCTCAAGGAAGCGGGGCTTCCCGTGCCGCACATCCGGCGCGAAAAGTACGTCTCCTCGCGCTGATCATCCATTCCCCTCTCCCGCATGCGGGAGAGGGGGAACAGCGGCGCATCCGGACATTTGGCCATCCAGCCATCCAATCGCCCATCGGCCGAAGAAAGCCGTTGACAGCCCCCACGCCCCTCGCGTAGGGTCGGACCCATGTCGCATCGCAACACCAGCGCCCTGACCGAGACTGCCGCCCTGGCAGCCGGGCGCATTGCGGCGCTGCGCGGCCTCGTCCTTATTCTCGTCCTCGTACTTATTACCAGCGGAGGTGCGGGTTAGGGTACGTGTCCGAAAATAGTTGAGATTCAGGACCCTAAGAACCCCGCACCGGGAAACCGATGCGGGGTTTTTTGTTGCCCGAGGCCCGGCCCGAACGGAGCCAGCCATGACGATCGAGGGTGCGACATCGACTGAAACGCCCGTAGCGGCAGCGGTACGGCGCGTCCTGATCTTCGACACGACGCTGCGCGACGGCGAGCAGGCGCCGGGCTTCTCGATGAGCCGCGCGCAGAAGCTTCGCGTCGCGCACGCGCTCGCCGACCTCGGCGTCGACATCATCGAGGCCGGCTTCCCGATCGCCTCGGCCGGCGACTTCGAATCGGTCCGCGCGATCGCCGACGAAGTGCGGGGCGCTACGATCTGCGGCCTCGCCCGCGCGCAGTTCAAGGACATCGAGACCTGCGCGCGCGCGCTCGAGCCCGCCGCCGCGCCGCGCATCCACATCTTTCTCGCGACGAGCCCGCTGCACCGCGAGCACAAGCTCAACATGTCGAAGAGCGAGGTGGTCGACACGGCGGTCGCCGCGATCCGGCGTGCGCGCGAGCTCTGCGACGACATCGAGTTCTCGGCCGAGGACGCGATCCGCACCGAGCCCGATTTCCTCGCCGAAGTGTTCGCCGCCGTGCTCGAAGCCGGCGCGACGACGCTGAACGTGCCCGACACGGTCGGCTACACGACGCCGGCCGAGATGCACGCGCGCATCGCGTACCTGCGCGCGCACGTGCCCGGCATCGAGCGCGCGCGGATCTCGGTGCACTGCCACGACGATCTCGGCATGGCCGTCGCCAACAGCCTCGCCGCGATCGCGGCCGGCGCGGGCCAGGCCGAGTGCACGTTGACCGGCATCGGCGAGCGCGCCGGCAACGCGGCGCTCGAAGAGATCGTGATGGCGCTGCACACGCGCAAGGATCTCTTCAACGCCGAAACCGGCGTGCGCACGATGCGCCTCCATCCGACGGCGCGCATGTTCGCGAACCTGATCGGGACGACGATCCCGCGCAACAAGGCGATCGTCGGCGACAACGCGTTCGCGCACGAATCCGGCATCCACCAGCACGGCGTGCTCAAGCACCGCGCGACGTACGAGATCATGCGGCCCGAGGATGTCGGCTGCGCGCGCTCCTCGCTCGTGCTCGGCAAGCATTCGGGCCGCCACGCGCTGCGCGAGCGGCTCGGCACGCTCGGCCACGAAATCGACGAGCCCGGGCTCGATGCGCTGTTCACGCGGTTCAAGGCGCTGTGCGACCGCAAGAAGGAAGTCCGCGACAGCGATCTCGAAGCGCTCGCGCTCGGGCGCGATCCGGACGCCGCGGGACCGTGGCTGCTGACGCATCTCCACGCGACGAGCCATCTCGGCGGCAGCGCGTCGGCCGTCGTGCGCATCGCGCACGAGGACGGCCGCGTCGCCAGCGGCGGCGCGATCGGCGACGGTCCCGTCGACGCCGTGCTGCGCGCGCTCGGCCGCGCGATCGGGCACGAGCTCGAGATCGGCGAGTTCCACGTGCGCGCGCTCGGGCAGGGCGGCGACGCGCAGGGACAGGCGTCGCTCTCGATCGTGCACGGCGGCCGCGAGCTGCGCGGACAGGCCGTCTCCACCGACATCATCGAGGCCGCCGCGCTCGCGGTGCTCGAGATCGTCAACCGCATCGAACACACGACGCAGCGCGCCGCGCCGCGCGCCGCGAACGCCCGCTGAGGACACGACGATGAGCTACGCCCCACTGATCTGGCACAACGGACGCATCAAGCCGTTCGCCGAGGCGACCGTGCACGTCAGCGCGCACGCGCTGCACTACGGCTCGTCGGTGTTCGAAGGCGAGCGCGTGTACGCGACGCCGCGCGGGCCGTGCTACTTCCGCCTCGCCGACCATACGCATCGCCTGTTCGAATCGGCGCGCATCTACGACATCGACGTCGGCTGGTCCGAGGACGAGATCAACGCCGCGTGCCGCGAGCTGATCGCCGCGAACGATCTCGAATCGGCGTACGTGCGACCGATCGTGTTCCGCGGCGCCGGCGGGCTCGGCGTGCTGCCCGATGCCGGCTCGCCGGTCGACGTGTCGATCATGGCGCTGAAGTGGGGCGCCTATCACGGCGACGCATTGAAGAACGGCGCCGACGTCTGCGTCTCGTCGTGGCACCGCCCCGCGCCGAACACGCTGCCGAGCTGGGCGAAGGCCGGCGGCAACTACCTGTCGAGCCAGCTCATCGGCTTCGAGGCGCGCCGCGGCGGCTTCGCCGAGGGCATCGCGCTCGGCTGCAACGGGCTCCTGAGCGAAGGGGCCGGCGAGAACCTGTTCCTCGTGCGCAAGAACCGACTGCTGACGCCGCCGACGAGCGCCGGCGTGCTCGCCGGCATCACGCGCGACAGCGTGATGACGCTCGCCGGCACGCTCGGCATCGTCGTCGAGGAGCGCGAGCTGCCACGCGAGGCGCTGTACTCGGCCGACGAAGTCTTCATGACCGGCACGGCCGCCGAGATCACGCCGATCCGCTCGGTCGATCGCAAGGCGGTCGGCGACGGCATGCCCGGGCCGATCACGCGCGCACTGCAGGACGCGTTCTTTGGTCTGTTCGACGGTCGCACGATCGACCGGTGGCGCTGGCTGACACCCGTCGACGAAGACGCGCTGCTGGAGGTCGCCGCATGAAAGCGCGCACCTTGTTCGAAAGGATCTGGGACGCGCACGTCGTGCACGCCGAGTCGGCGCCTTCGCCGGCGATCCTCTACATCGACCTGCACCTCGTGCACGAGGTCACCTCGCCGCAGGCCTTCGCCGAGCTGCGCGAGCGCGGCCTTCGCGTGCGGCGTCCGGAGCGCGTGCTCGCGACGTTCGACCACTCGACGCCGACGCTGCCGCCCGATGCGAGCGGCCGCCGCGCCTACGTCAGCCGCGAAGCCGAGCAGCAGGTTGCCGAGCTCGAGAAGAACGCACGCGACTTCGGCATCCGCCTCGAAGGCTGGGACAGCGCGCACCGCGGCATCGTGCACGTGATCGGGCCCGAGCTCGGCGCGACCGAACCCGGCATGACGATCGTCTGCGGCGACAGCCACACGTCGACGCACGGCGCGTTCGGCGCGCTCGCGTTCGGCATCGGCACGACCGAAGTCGGCCACGTGCTCGCGACGCAGTGCCTCCTGCAGCGCAAGCCGAAGACGCTGGCTATCAATGTCGAAGGCACGCTCGCACCCGGTGTCGGCGCGAAGGACCTGATCCTGTCGATCATCGGCACGATCGGCGTCAACGGCGGCACTGGCTGCGTGATCGAGTACCGCGGCTCGACGATCCGCGCGCTCTCGATGGAAGAGCGCATGACCGTCTGCAACATGTCGATCGAGGCCGGCGCGCGCGCCGGCCTGATCGCGCCCGACGAAACGACCTTCGCCTGGCTGAAGGGCCGGGAGCTCGCGCCGAAAGGCGCCGAATGGGATCGCGCCATCGCACGCTGGCGCACGCTGGCGAGCGACGACGGCGCGCGCTTCGATGCGGAAGTCGACATCGACGCCACGAAGATCCGCCCGGCGATCACCTACGGGACGCATCCCGGCATGGTCATCGCGCTCGACGCGCCAGTGCCGGCCGCCGCGAACGCGCAGGAGCGCCGTGCGCTCGACTACATGCGCGTCGAGCCCGGCAAGCCGCTCGAAGGCACGCGCGTCGACATCGTGTTCGTCGGCAGCTGCACGAACTCGCGGTTGCCGGATCTCCGCGCGGTGGCTTCGCTCCTGCGCGGACGCCGCATCGCAAGCGGCCTCCGCATGCTCGTCGTGCCGGGGTCCGAGCAGGTCAAGCGCGATGCCGAGCGCGAAGGGCTCGACGCGATCTTCCGCGCGGCGGGCGCCGAATGGCGCGAGCCCGGCTGCTCGATGTGCCTCGGCATGAACGGCGACATCGCCAAGCCGGGGCAGCTCGTCGTCTCGACGAGCAACCGCAACTTCGAAGGACGGCAGGGGCCCGGCGTGCGCACGGTGCTCGCGAGCCCGCTCGTCGCGGCCGCGACCGCGCTCGCCGGCTGCATCGCCGATCCGCGCAACTTTTTTGAATCGGAGGCTGCATGAAACCCTTCGCGACCCTGCACTCGCGCACCGCCGTGCTGCCGTTCGAGAACATCGACACGGACCGCATCATCCCGGCGCGCTTCCTGACCACGACCGAGCGCAAAGGGCTCGGCCGCGCGCTGTTCCACGACTGGCGCTATCGCGAGGACGGCACGCCGAACCCGGATTTCGCGCTGAACAAGCCGGAGGCGCAGGGCTGCGGGATTCTCGTCGCCGGCCGCAATTTCGGCTGCGGCTCGTCGCGCGAGCACGCGCCGTGGGCGCTCGCCGACTACGGCTTCCGCGCGGTTCTTTCGTCCGAGATCGCCGACATCTTCCGCAGCAACGCGCTCAAGAACGGCGTGCTCGCGGTCGTGCTCGCCGAGGCCGAGCACCGCTGGCTGCTCGAGCATCCGGGCGTCGAGCTCGCGATCGACGTCGCCGGGAGCTACATCGAGCTGCCCGACGGCGGCCGCTTCTCGTTCGAGCTCGATGCGTTCGCGCGCGAGTGCCTCGTCGCCGGCGTCGACCAGCTCGGATTCCTGCTGAAGCATGTCGACGCAATCGACGACTACGAACGCGAAAGGAGCGCCGCATGAAAGCCAGAATCGTCACGCTGCCGGGCGACGGCATCGGTCCCGAAGTCACCGCCGCGGCGGTCGACGTGCTGCGCAGCGTCGCGGCACGGAGCGGCCACGACTTCGCGTTCGACGAGCATCCGATCGGCGGCGTCGCCATCGATCTCTACAGCGATCCGCTGCCGCCGCCGACGCTCGTCGCGTGCCGCAACGCCGACGCCGTGCTGCTCGGCGCGGTCGGCGGGCCGCGCTGGTCCGATCCGAAATCGAAGACGCGGCCGGAACAGGGCCTCTTGTCGCTGCGCGCGGGGCTCGGCGTCTACGCGAACCTCCGGCCGGTGCGCGTGCATCCGCGGCTCGCGGCGCTGTCGCCGCTCAAGAACGAGAAGCTCGCCGGCGTCGACATCCTGTTCGTGCGCGAGCTGACCGGCGGCGCGTACTTCGGCGCGAAGACGCGCTCGCTGCGGCAGGCGACCGACGAGACCAAATACACCGTGGCCGAGATCGAGCGCGTCGTGCGGCGGGCGTTCCATCTCGCGCAAGGGCGGCGCCGTCATGTCACGTCGGTCGACAAGGCGAACGTGCTCGAGACCTCGCGGCTCTGGCGCGAGACGGTCTCGCGCGTCGCCGCGGAATTCCCGGACGTCGATCTCGAGCACCAGCTCGTCGATTCGATGGCGATGCTGCTGCTGACGCGGCCGTCGGCGTACGACGTGGTCGTCACCGAGAACCTGTTCGGCGACATCCTGACCGACGAAGCCGCGGCGCTCGCGGGCTCGCTAGGTCTTTTGCCGTCGGCCTCGCTCGGCGACGGACGCGCGGGCCTCTACGAGCCGATCCACGGCTCGGCGCCCGACATCGCCGGCCGCAACGCCGCCAATCCGCTCGGCGCGATCCTGTCGGCGGCGATGCTGCTGCGACACTCGCTCACGCTCGACGAGGAAGCCGATGCGGTCGAGCGCGCCGTCGAAACCGTGATTGCGCGCGGCGCGCTCACGGCCGATCTCGGCGGCAAGGCGACGACGCGCGACGTCACCGCGGCCGTCATCGACGCGCTCGACCGCGACGCGTCGACGCAGGAGGCCGCATAGCGATGCGCAGCGACGCGATCAAGCGCGGGCCCGATCGCGCACCGGCGCGCGCGATGCTCTACGCGACGGGCCTCAGCCCCAGCGAGATCGAGCGCCCGCTGGTCGCGGTCGTGCACACGTGGTCGAACGTGTCGCCCTGCAACCTCAACCTTCGCGATCTCGCGGTCGCCGCGTCCGAAGGCGTGCGCGCCGCCGGCGGCACGCCGATCGAGTTCAACACGATCGCGGTCACCGATGGCATCGCGATGGGCACGCCCGGCATGCGCGCGTCGCTCGTCAGCCGCGAGGTGATCGCCGATTCGATCGAGCTCGCCGTCGCAGGCCACAGCCTCGACGCGCTCGTCGTGCTGTGCGGCTGCGACAAGACGATTCCGGCCGCGGCGATGGCGCTCGCGCGGCTCGACATCCCGGGTGTCGCGCTCTATGGCGGCAGCATCGCGCACGGCCGGCTCGACGGGCGCTCGATCACGATCCAGCAGGTGTTCGAAGCGGTCGGCGCGCACGGCGCGGGGCGCATCGACGATGCACGCCTCGGCGCCGTCGAGCGCAGCGCGTGCCCGGGCGCCGGCGCGTGCGGCGGGCAGTTCACGGCGAACACGATGTCGATGGTGCTGATGGCGCTCGGGCTGTCGCCGCTCGGCTTGAACGACATCGCGGCGACCGATCCCGACAAGTTGCACGCCGCGCGGCGCTGCGGCGAGCTCGCGCTCGACGCATTGCGCGAGAAGCGCAATCCACGCGCCGTGCTGACGCCTGCAGCGTTCCGCAACGCCGCGCGCATCGTCGCCGCGACGGCCGGCTCGACGAACGCCGTGCTGCATCTGCTCGCGATCGCGCACGATGCCGGTGTCGAACTGACGCTCGAAGATTTCGAAGACGCGGCGGCGATCACGCCCGTCATCGCCGACCTCATGCCGGCCGGCCGCTACACCGCGATCGAGATGACGGCCGCCGGCGGCATGGCCGCTGTCGCGCGCGAGCTGCGCGCCGCGAACCTGCTCGAAGACACGCCGACGATGACCGGCCGCAGCCTGTTCGACGAGCTCGACGCGGCAGCGCCCGCACCCGACGGACAGCGCGTGATCGTGCCGGTCGCCGATGCGTTCAAGCCGCGCGGCGGCTACACGATCCTCTACGGCAACCTCGCGCCGGAGGGCTGCATCCTCAAGCTCGCCGGCGAGGAGCGCACGCGCTTCGAAGGCGTCGCGCGCGTGTTCGAAAGCGAAGAGGACGCGTTCCGCGCGGTGCAGTCCGGCGCGATCGCGGCGGGCGACGTCCTCGTGATCCGCAACGAAGGCCCGGCCGGCGGACCCGGCATGCGCGAGATGCTCGCGGTGACGGCGGCGCTGGTCGGGCGCGGGCTCGGGAACCAGGTCGCACTGATGACCGACGGGCGCTTCAGCGGCGCGACGCACGGATTCATGGTCGGCCACGTCGCGCCCGAAGCGGCGCGCGGCGGACCGATCGCGTTGTTGCGCGAAGGCGATCGCATCGTCGTCGATGCAGTGCGGCGCGTCGTCGAGACCGATGCGGATCTCGATGCGCGGCGCGAAGCGTGGACGCCGCGCGCGCCGACCGCGGTGAATGGCGCGCTCGCGAAATATGCACGACTGGTCGGCTCGGCGTCGCGCGGCGCCGTCACGTCAGGATGAGACTTCTTTCCCTTCTCCCGCTTGCGGGAGAAGGTGCCGGAGGCGGATGAGGGAGCTTTTCGCAAGCTTGCCCTCACCCCGACCCTCTCCCGCGAAGCGGGAGAGGGGGAACAGCCGGCAGCGGGAGAGGGGACAACGATTCGTCCAATCGGAGAAACGAAATGACCGTCACCACCGAAGCTCTGCACGACAAGCGCATCGCGATCCTCGGCTACGGCAGCCAGGGCCGTGCGCACGCGTTGAACCTGCGCGATTCCGCGCTCGACGTCGTCGTCGGCCTGCGCGCCGGCGGGCCGACGTCGGCGAAGGCCGCGGCCGACGGCTTCGACGTCGCGCCGCCCGACCTCGCCGTGCGCGACGCCGATCTCGTCGCGGTGCTGACGCCGGACATGGTGCAGCCGAAGCTCTACACGGAAGCGATCGCGCCGAACTTGAAGCCGAACGCGGCGATCCTGTTCGCGCACGGGTTCAACGTGCACTTCGGCGCGATCAAGCCGCGCACCGACATCGACGTGATCCTCGTCGCGCCGAAAGGACCCGGCGCGCTCGTGCGCTCGGAGTTCGAGATCGGCCGCGGCGTGCCGTGTCTCTACGCGGTGCATCAGGACGCGAGCGGGCACGCGCAGGAAAAGGCGCTCGCGTACGCGGCGGGTCTCGGCGGTGCGCGCGCGCTGCTGATCGAAACCGACTTCAAGGAAGAGACCGAGACCGATCTCTTCGGCGAGCAGGCCGTGCTCTGCGGCGGCGCGAGCGAGCTCGTGCAGAAGGGCTTCGAGACGCTCGTCGAAGCGGGCTACCGGCCCGAGATCGCGTACTACGAAGTGCTGCACGAGCTCAAGCTCATCGTCGACCTGCTCTACCAGGGCGGCATCACGCGCATGCTCGAGTTCGTGTCCGAGACCGCGCAATACGGCGATTTCACGCGCGGGCCGCGCATCGTCGACGCCGGCACCAAGGACCGCATGAAGGCGGTGCTGCGCGAGATCCAGGACGGCACGTTCGCGCGCGAGTGGATTGCCGAGCACGCGGCGGGCCTGCCGAACTACAACGCGCACAAGCACCGCGATCTCGAACATCCGATCGAGAAGGTCGGCGCGACCTTGCGCGCGCGCATGTCGTGGCTCAGCGAAGCCGCGGCCGCGAAGCCGCAGGCGACCGTGCGGCCGCTGCCGTTCTCGCGGCAGGCGAAGCGGAGCGCGGGCTGACATGAACGCGCAGGTCGAACCGCGCGCTGCACATCCGCTCGCCGGCGCGACGCTGTCCGGCGCCGACATCGTCGTGCAGGTGCTGCTCGACGAAGGCGTCGACGTCGTGTTCGGCTACTCGGGCGGCGCGATCCTGCCGGTGTACGACGCGGTGTTCCGCTACAACCACGAGCATCCGCGCGCCGACGGCGGCGAGCGGCTGCCGCTGATCGTGCCGGCGAACGAGCAGGGCGCGGGCTTCATGGCGGCCGGTTATGCGCGTGCATCGGGCAAGGTCGGCGTCGCGCTGGTGACCTCGGGCCCCGGCGCGACGAACACCGTGACGCCGGTGCGCGACTCGATGGCCGACTCGATTCCGATCGTCGTCATCTGCGGCCAGGTGCCGACGGCGGCGATCGGCACCGATGCGTTCCAGGAGGCGCCGGTCAGCAGCATCATGGCGAGCTGCGCGAAGCACGTGTTCCTCGTGACCGACGCGTCGCGCCTCGAAGCGACGCTGCGCACGGCGTTCGAGATCGCGCGCTCCGGACGCCCGGGGCCCGTCGTCGTCGACATCCCGAAGGACGTGCAGAACGCCGCGCTGACGTTAGCCGGCGAAGGCGGCCTGCCGATCCCGGGCTATCGCGCGCGCCTGCGCGCGATCGAAAACGCGACGCTCGCCGATGCCGACTGCGTGCGCTTCTTCGACGCGCTGGCGCGCGCGCAGCGTCCGCTGATCTACGCCGGCGGCGGCGTCATCGCCGCGAACGCGGCGGAGGCACTGCGCGATTTCGCGCACGCGTTCGGCCTTCCGGTGACGACGACGCTGATGGGTCTCGGCGCGTACGACACGACCGACGAGCTGTCGCTGCACATGCTCGGCATGCATGGCACGGCGTTCGCGAACTATGCGATCGACGACTGCGATTTCCTGCTCGCGATCGGCAGCCGTTTCGACGACCGCGTCGCCGGCGTGCCGGCGAAGTTCGCGCCGCATTCGCGCTTCATCGCGCAGCTCGACATCGATCCGGCCGAGATCGACAAGGTCAAGCGCGTCGACTGGCATCATCTCGGCGATCTCTCGCGCGCGCTGCAGCGGCTAACGGTGTTCGGCACCGCGAGCCGGCGCATCGACGGCGAGCGCTACGCGGCGTGGCACGCGCACGTCGGGAACCTCAAGAAGACGCACGCGATGAATTACGACCGCAGCGCGGAGCGGATCCAGCCGTACGCGGTCATCGAGGAGATCAACCGCCT
>DATFRS010000226.1:0-2258 GCA_035263065.1 Rhodanobacteraceae bacterium | reverse complement strand
ATCCGACCGCCGCTGCCGGCGACATCTGGTTCTGCGACGGCCGGCGTTACGACGAGACCGATATCCTGCGTGCGTTCGCGCCGCTCGCGGCCGCGATCGCGCGCGACGCCGCGACGCTGCCCGACGAGGAGATCACCTACGCGACACCCGGCGGCGCCGAAGCGCTCGATCGCGAATCGATGCGCGCATGGCTCGACCGCAACGGCGCGTCCGGCTGGCTGCGCACGCTGATCGAAGTCGCGTACACGACCGAGATGGGCCTCGAATGCGACGAGCAGTCGGCGCTCAACTTCCTGACGTTCATCGATCCCGGCACCGAAGCGTTCAAGATCTTCGGCGAGAGCGACGAGCGCTTCCACGTGCGCGGCGGCAACGATCAGGTTCCGCATCGGCTCGGCGCGGCGCTCGCCTCGTCGATCGAGACGGGGAGCGTGCTCGAAGCGCTGAAGCAGAATGCCAACGGCGGCTACACGCTGAGCTTCAAGCGCGGCGCCGGCGCGAGCGAGGTGCGCGCGCGCCGCGTCGTGCTCGCGGTGCCGTTCACGACGCTGCGCCGCGTGCGCATCGACGTCGCGCTTTCACCCGCGAAACGCCGCGCGATCGACGAGCTCCGCTACGGCACGAACGCGAAGCTGATGATCGGCTTCGACGAGCGCATCTGGTGGACGCGCCACAAGCTCGGCGGCGCGACGTACAGCGACCTGAAGCCGCAGACGACGTGGGAAACCTCGCGCATGCAGCCCGGCGCGGCCGGCATCCTGACCAACTTCGTCGGCGGCCGGCACGGCATCGAGATCGGCGACGGCACGCCGAAGTCGCAGGCGGAGCTCGCGGTGTCGGCACTCGAAGCGATCTATCCCGGCCTCGCCTCGGCGCGCGCGAATGCGCGCGAAGCGCGCTTCCACTGGCCGAGCCATCCGTGGACGCTCGGCAGCTACGCGTGCTTCACGCCCGGCCAGTGGACCACGATCCGCGGCGCGATCGGCGAGCGCGTCGGCAACCTCCACTTCGCGGGCGAGCACTGCGCGTTCGACAACCAGGGCTTCATGGAAGGCGGCGTCGAGACCGGCGAATGGGCCGCTTCGGCGATCCTCGGCCGCGATGTCGCGCGCGCCGCGTGACGCGCGTGACGTGGCCGACGCTCAGTCGAAGCCGTTGATGAAGATCTCGTCCGGCTGCGACCCGGCTTCGTAAGCGCCGAAGTCGTACGGCTCGTTCGGCGAGTTGAAGACGTGCGGCCGCACCGCGCCGTCGAGGTCGAGCGTCGGCGCCGGATCGCCCGGCGCGCCGCTCGCGGCCCAGCGATCGACCGCGGACGACGTCGTGCGGATATGGAAATCGCCGCCGGCCGCGTCGACGTAGGGATCGAAGAGGTTCTGCACGTTGGTGCCGGGGAGGTTGATGCCCTCTACGCCGTTGTCGTGCACCGTGACCGGAATGCTCGTGCCGACGAGGTAGCCGTTGACCGGATCGTTCGGCTGCGTCAGGAGGCTGTGCGTGATCTCGAGCGTCGAGGGCACCAGCGCGACGGTGAAGAGCTGGTCCGCGCCGAGCGTGTTGCTCGCGGCCGTCGAGTTCCAGAAGCGCAGGTCGCCGTCGACGACGGCCATGAGGTCGCCGGACAGCGTGTTGCGCGCGAACAGGCTGCTGTCGGCCTGCAGCGTGCAGCCGCCGCAGAAGATCAGCCCGCCGCCGCCGTCGACGGTGTCGTTCGAGATCATGCTGCCGCGTATGAAGTAGATTGCCGCATAACCGTTCGGCCCGCCCGCCGACGCGCTGATGATGTAACCGCTGTGGGCGAGGTTGCTCTCGAGGAGATTGCAGCGCATGCCGTACGGGCAGGGCGGCGCGGCGTCGCCGGGCAGCGTCTGCTCGAAATGGATGATCGTCGAGACGGCGAACGCGCCCGAGCCGATCGACTCGGCGTGCACGGCGGCGCCGTAGATCGCGTCGTTGTCGCGCCAGATCGTGTTGCGGAAGTGCGCGAAGATGTTGATCTGGTCGCTCGAGCTCGCGTCGAAGTAGACGCCGCCGCCGGCAACCGCCGCGTTGCTGGAGACTTCGAGCGGCTCGGTCGCGTTGTCGTTCTCGAGATAGAGCTCGTAGTTGTTCCCGGTCGTCCCGGCGAAATAGATGCCGCCGCCATAGCGGTTGGCGAGGTTCGCGCCGATGAACGGGAAGCCCGGCACGCCGTGCGTGCGCGCGTGCAGGTTCGAGTTGTAGAGGAACGCGCCGCCGCCGTCGCCGTTGCTCAACGT
>DATFRS010000225.1:0-9284 GCA_035263065.1 Rhodanobacteraceae bacterium | reverse complement strand
TTCTTCCACATCGAGCAGACCGGGCTCGATGCGGTGCCGATCATCGCGCTGCTCTCGTTCCTGGTCGGCGCGGTCATCGCGTTCCTCGGCGCGACGGTGCTGCGCGACTTCGGCGCGAGCGTGTTCACGGTCGAGCTGATCGGCTATTCGTTCCTGCGCGAGTTCGGCGTGCTGCTGACCGCGATCCTGATCGCCGGGCGCTCCGGCAGCGCGTTCACGGCGCAGATCGGCTCGATGAAGTCGCGCGAGGAGATCGACGCGATCCGCACGCTCGGCATGGATCCGGTCGAAGTGCTCGTGCTGCCGCGCGCGCTGGCGCTGCTGCTGTCGATGCCGCTTTTGACGTTCATCGCGATGATCGCCGGCATCTTCGGCGGTGCGCTCGTGTGCATCTTCTCGCTCGACATCTCGCCCGGCATGTTCCTGCAGCGCTTCCACGACACGGCGTCGGTGCGGCATTTCTGGGTCGGCATGAGCAAGGCGCCGCTGTTCGCGTTCCTGATCGCGGCGATCGGCTGCCTCGAAGGCTTCAAGGTGTCGGGCAGCGCCGAATCGGTCGGCGAGCACACGACGTCGAGCGTCGTGCAGTCGATCTTCGTCGTCATCATGATCGACGCGCTTGCGGCGATCTTCTTCATGAAGCTCGACGTATGAACGAGCGCGAGAAAGTCATCGAGGTGCGGGGCCTGCGCAACCAGTTCGGCGCGCAGGTCGTGCACGAGAACCTCGATCTCGACGTCTACCAGGGCGAGATCCTCGGCGTCGTCGGCGGCTCGGGCAGCGGCAAGTCGGTGCTGCTGCGCTCGATCATCGGCCTGAATCGCCCCGCCGCCGGCAGCGTCAAGCTGTTCGGGCAGGAGGTCACGCGGCTCTCGGACGCGCAGCGATCGGCGCTCGAGCAGCGCTGCGGCGTCCTGTTCCAGAACGGCGCGCTGTTCTCGTCGCTGACGGTCGCCGAGAACGTGATGGTGCCGCTGCGCGAGCATCACGACCTGCCGCTCGCGCTGATGCAGAAGCTCGCGGCGCTCAAGATCGCGCTCGCCGGCCTACCGGCGGATGCTGGTGCGAAATATCCCTCGCAGCTCTCGGGCGGCATGGTCAAGCGCGCGGCGCTGGCGCGCTCGCTCGCGCTCGATCCCGATATCCTGTTCCTCGACGAGCCGACGGCCGGCCTCGATCCGATCGGTGCCGCGGCGTTCGATCAGCTGATCCTGACGCTCCGCGAGAGCCTCGGCCTCACGGTGTTCCTGATCACGCACGATCTCGATACGCTGTATACGATCTGCGACCGCGTCGCCGTGCTGGCGAAGAAGCGCGTGCTGATCGCCGATTCGCTCGACAAGGTCGAGCGCTTCGACGAGCCGTGGGTGCAGGAGTATTTCCAGGGGCCGCGGGGAAGGGCGGCGGAACATGCGGCGGAAGTGAGCGGTCAGCGGTGAGCGGTGAGCGGAAGGAGCCCATCACCATGAACGTATTTCGTCTGCTCACCGCTCACTGCTCACCGCTCACCGGAATGGATTGACGATGGAAACCCGAGCCCACCACGTCATCATCGGCGCCTTCGCGATCGGCGTGTTCCTGCTCGCGATGGGCTTCGTGCTGTGGCTGTCGAAGTCGAGCATCGACCGCGAGTTCGCCTACTACGACATCGTCTTCACCGAGGCCGTGACGGGCCTCGGCAAGGGCGGCCTCGTGCAGTACAACGGCATCAAGGTCGGCGAGGTCGTGCAGCTCTCGCTCGCCAAGGACGATCCGCGCAAGGTCATCGCGCGCATCCGCCTCGACGGCGACACGCCGGTCAAGCAGGACACGCGGGCGAAGCTCGGCCTCCAGGGCGTCACCGGCGTCGCGTTCATCCAGCTCTCGGGCGGCTCGCCGTCGAGCCCGCCGCTGAAGCCGACCAAGGACAATCCGGTGCCGGTGATTCCGTCGGAGGAATCGGCGCTGTCCAAGCTGCTCGCCTCGGGTTCCGACATCGTCACGAGCGTCAACGATCTCCTGGTGCGGGCGAACGAAGTGCTGTCGAAGGAAAACGTCGACCGCATCTCCGCGACGCTCGAGAACCTCAAGGGCATCACCGAGACCGTCGACGCGCAGCGCGACGATCTCAGTGCGGCACTGAAGCAGCTCGCGAGCGCGACGGCCGATCTCAAGCACACGCTCAACACGGTCGACGCGATGGCGACGACGACCAACGATCTCATGCGCGACAACGCGCGGCGCGTGCTCGATGCGACGCAGAAGGCGCTCGACTCGGTCGATCGCGTCGCCAACGCGACCAACGACCTGATCGGCGACAACCGCGCCGCGATCAGCGAATTCAGCGATCAGGGCCTGCGCCAGCTCGGCCCGGCGATCGTCGAGCTCCGCGAGACGCTGCGCGCGCTGAAGCAGCTCAGCGATCGCCTCAACACCTCGAACAGCGTGCTGCTCGGCAAGGGCCAACCGAAGGAGTTCCAGCCGAAATGATCCGCCGTTGCCTGCCGCTGGCCGCTCTGCTCGCCCTCGGCGCGTGCTCCGCGCTGACCGGCACCAAGGAGCCGTTCACGACCTACGCGCCGCGCTACACGGCGCCCGCCGACGCCGCAAAAGGCGCGCCGGTGTCGTGGCAGCTCGGCATCGACACGCCGCTCGCGAGCGATGCGCTCGACACGCCGCGCATGCTCGTGATGCCGACGCCGGGCGCGCTCGAGACGTACAAGGGCGGGCGCTGGTCCGACACGGCGCCGCAGATGCTGCGCGGTCTGCTGATTCAGGCGTTCCAGGATTCAGGACGCATCGCGGGCGTCGGCGCGACGGCGTCCGGACTGCATGCGGACTTCGCGCTCTCGATCGACCTGCACGATTTCGAGACGCAGTATCGCGACGGCGGACCGCACGCGGTGATCCGCCTCAACGCGAAGCTCAGCGATCTCATGGTGAACCGGGTCCGCGCCGCGCGCGCGTTCGAGGCTGACGAGCCGGTCGGCGGCGCGGAAGCCGCGGATGCCGCGGCGGCGTTCGAGCGAGCGCTCGGCAAGCTCCTGCCGGAGATGGTCGCGTGGACGCTCGAGCAGGGGTCGGCGAACTTCAAGCCGACGGAGTAGACGCGGTCACTTCAGGAGCGAGCGCAACATCCAGGCGGTCTTCTCGTGCTCCTGCAGACGCTGCGTCGCGAGATCGGCGGTCGGCTGATCGTCGGCCTTGTCGGCGACGCGGAATACCTCGCGGCCCGTGCGCGCGACGGCTTCATGGCCCTCGACGAGCTGCTGCACCATCTCCTTCCATTCCGGAACGCCGGTCTCTTCCTTGATCGTGGTCAGCTTGCCGAACTGCGTGTACGAGCCCGGCGCATAGACGTCGAGCGCGCGGATGCGCTCGGCGATCGTGTCGGCGGCGGTCCAGAGCTCGTTGTACTGCGTCTCGAACATGAGATGCAGCGTGTTGAACATCGGCCCCGTGATGTTCCAGTGGAAGTTGTGCGTCTTGAGATAGAGCGAATAGGTGTCGGCGAGGAGCTTGGAGAGATTCTTCGCGATGCTCTCGCGATCCTTCTTGGCGATGCCGATGTCGATGCTCACGATGGCGCTCCTTGGGAATGGCTGACCGCCACGCTACCGCAGCCCGGCGGCGCAGTGAAATCGAGCTTGCGAATGCCTTCGATTGACCCTAGCTATCATGTGCGGCGCGGCGAACGCCTTTCGCCGCGATAATCCGCCCCGATGCCCGATCTCAAGTCCCTCCGCGGCGCGCTCGACGAAGTCATGGCGCGCGATTCCGGTCGCCTGCTGGCCCGCTGGCGGAAGCTTTCGGCTGCTCAGCCGGAGGCCGGCGAGAACCAGATCGCCGCGCTCGCCGCCGACGTCGACGCCTCGCTCGCGCGCCGCGCCGCGCGCGTCGCGCGCGTGCCCGAGGTGGCGCTCGACGAGAGCCTGCCGATCAGCGCGAAAGCCGCCGAGATCGTCGACCTGATCCGCGCCCACCAGGTCGTCGTGCTCGCGGGCGAAACGGGCTCCGGCAAGACGACGCAGCTGCCGAAGCTTTGCCTCGCCGCCGGCCGCGGCACGCGCGGCCTGATCGGCTGCACGCAGCCGCGGCGCATCGCGGCGCGCGCGGTCGCGCGGCGCGTCGCGAGCGAGCTTTCGAGCGCGGTCGGCGACCTCGTCGGCTTCCAGGTGCGCTTCGCCGACCAGGTGTCCGAAGGCTCGCTGATCAAGTTCATGACCGACGGCATCCTGCTCGCCGAGACGCAAGGCGATCCGTGGCTCGGCGCGTACGACACGATCATCCTCGACGAGGCGCACGAGCGCAGCCTCAACATCGATTTCCTGCTCGGGTATCTCAAGCGGCTGCTCGCGAAGCGGCGCGATCTGAAGCTCATCGTCACCTCGGCGACGATCGACACGGCGCGCTTCGCGGCGCACTTCGAGAACGCGCCGGTGATCGAGGTCGAAGGCCGCGCGTACCCGGTCGACGTCAAATGGCGTCCGGCGCCGGAGCGCGGCGAGTCGAGCACGGCCGAGCAGATCGTCGCGGCCGCCGACGAGATCACGGCGGGCGATCCGCGCGGCGACGTGCTCGTGTTCCTGCCGGGCGAGCGCGAGATCCGCGACGCGCACCTCGCGCTGTCGCGGCGCAAGTATCGCGAGACCGAAGTGCTCGCGCTGTACGCAAGGCTTTCGGCGGCCGAGCAGGACCGCGTGTTCCGACCGGGTCCGCAGCGGCGCATCGTGCTCGCGACGAACGTCGCCGAGACCTCGCTGACCGTACCGCGCATCCGCTACGTCATCGACACCGGCACCGCGCGCGTCAAGCGCTACGGCCAGCGCAACCAGCTCGAGCGATTGCACATCGAGCCGATCTCGCAGGCCGCCGCCGACCAGCGCAAGGGCCGCTGCGGCCGCGTCGGGCCCGGCACCTGCTATCGCCTCTACGACGAAGACGACTACCTGCAGCGGCCGCGCTACACCGATCCCGAGATCCTGCGCTCGTCGCTCGCCGGCGTGATCCTGCGCATGCTCGCGCTGAAGCTCGGCGACGTCGCCGACTTTCCGTTCGTCGAGGCGCCGTCCGAGCGCGCGATCGGCGACGGCTACCGGCGTCTCGCGGAGATCGGCGCGATCGACGATGAGAAGCGGCTGACCGCGATCGGGCGAACGCTCGCGAGGCTGCCGATCGACGTCGCGCTCGGCCGCATGCTCGTCGAGGCGGAGCAGCGCGGCGCGCTGCGCGAGCTGCTCGTGCTGGTGTCGTTTCTCAGCATCCAGGATCCGCGCGAGCGGCCGGCCGATGCGCGGCAGGCGGCCGATCAGGCACACGCGGCGTTCGCCGATCCGAAATCCGATTTCGCCGGTGTGCTGAAGCTGTGGACTCAGTACACCGTCGCGCACGAGGACCTGACGCAATCGAAGCTGCGCGACTGGTGCGGGACGCGGTTCCTGTCGTTCCTCAGGATGCGCGAGTGGCGCGAGTTGCACCGGCAGCTGCTGTTGCTGGTGACGGACGAGTTGAGATGGTCGCTGGAAGAGCACGCAGGTCCGCCCGCCGAAGGCGAAGGCTTGAGCGCGGATCGCTTCGAGGCGGTGCATCGCTGCCTGCTCGTCGGCTGGCCGACGCAGGTCGGCATGAAGACCGAGCGCGGCACGTATCGCAGCACGCGCGAGCGGAGCTTCGCGATCTTCCCGGGCTCCGCGCTCGCGAAGTCGCAGCCGCCGTGGGTGCTGGCGGGGCAGATCCTCGACCTGCAGAAGGTCTACGGCATGCTGTGCGCGCGCATCGAGCCGGCCTGGATCGAGCAGCAGGCGGCGCATCTCGTGCGCAGGAGCTGGCGCGATGCGCACTGGTCGCGCAAGCGCGGCGCGGTGGTCGCGTTCGAGCAGGTGACGCTGTTCGGCCTCACGCTCGTCGAGAAGCGCGCCGTGCAGTTCGGCAAGCAGGATCCGGCGCAGGCGCACGACGTGTTCCTGCGCGAGGCGCTGGCGCGCGGCGAGATCGATGCGCGCGCCGATTTCGTGCGCGCGAACGCGCGCGTGCTCGCGCAGGCGCACGAGCTCGAAGCGAAGCGGCGGCGCAGCGGGCTGGTGCGGAGCGAAGACGAGCTCGCGGCATTCTTCGCCGGCAAGCTGCCGGCCGACATCCACACCGCGGCCGCGCTCGATGCGTGGTATCGCGCGGCGAAGCCGCAGGAGCAGGCGGCGCTGCACTGGTCGCTCGACGACGTGCTGAGCGAATCGCCCGGCGTCGGCGCGCGCGAATTCCCGGCCGAGCTCGATGTCGCGGGCCATCGCCTGCGGCTCGCGTATCGCTTCGTGCCGGGCGATCCCGCGGACGGCGTGACGCTCGCGATTCCGCTTGCGCTCGTCAACGCCGTGCCGGCCGCGCGCTGCGAATGGCTCGTGCCGGGCCTTCTGCCCGAGAAGGTCGCCGAGCTGATCCGCGCGCTGCCGAAGGCGTTGCGCCGCAATTTCGTGCCGGCGCCCGATTTCGCGCGCGCGTTCGTCGAAGCCGAGACGCCGCGCGACGAGCCGCTCGCCGCGGCATTAGCGGGTTATCTCGCGCGCGTCACCGGCGTCGCGATCGCTGCGTCGGATTTCGCCGCGATCGAGCTGCCGCCGCACCTGCGCATGAATTTCCGCATCCACGACGAAGCCGGCCGCACGCTCGCCGAGAGCCGCGACCTCGCCGCGATCCAGTCGGAATGGACGGGCGCCGCGCGCGTCGCGTTCTCGCGTCGCGCCGACGTCGAGCTGACACGCGAGCATGTCGACGCGTTCAATTTCGACGAGATTCCTGATCGCGTGATCTCGTCCGGCGGCCTCACGGCGTTTCCGGCGCTGGTCGATCTCGGCGAGAGCGTGGCGCTGCGCGTCTTCGAGCGGCGCGACGAGGCGACGGCATCGCACCGCGCCGGCGTCGAGCGGCTGCTGCGGCGCGCGCTGGCCGATGCGATCAAGCACGCGAAGCGGCAGTTGCCGCTGAAGAACGCGCTCATGCTGAAGTGGGCACCTCTCGGGAGTGCCGAGAGCCTGCGCGCCGACCTCGTCGAAGGTGCGCTGCGCGAGCGGCTCGCGGCGGCGAACCTCGACATCCGCACGCGCGAGGCGTTCGAGCACGCGCGCGAGGAGATCGCGCGCACGCTGTTCGGCGCAGCGATGGAGCGGCTCGCGATCGTCGAGGACATCATCGAAAGCTACGCCGCGCTGAAGCCGCTGCTCGAGCCGCCGCTGATGGGCTTCGCGCGCGCGAACTACGAGGACCTCGACGACCAGCTCGGCGAGCTCGTGTCGCCGGGTTTCGTGCGCGAGACCGCACGCGCGCGGCTCGCGCATTTTCCGCGCTACCTGCGCGCGATGAAGCTGCGCGCCGAGCGGCTGCGCCAGGATCCGGCGCGCGATCAGGCGCGCATGCTGGCGGTCCAGCTCTACTGGCGCGATTACCTCAAGCTCCGCGCCGCGCGCGGCGACGATCCGGCGCTGGCCGAGCTGCGCTGGCTGATCGAGGAATTGCGCGTGTCGACGTTCGCGCAGGAGCTGCGCACGGCGGAGCCGGTGTCGCCGAAGCGGTTGGCGAAGCTGGTCGAAGGATTGAGGGCGGGGTAGGCGCGCGGCCCTCACCCCAACCCTCTCCCGCACGCGGGAGAGGGGGAACGGCTATTTGACTCGCTGCACGCGAACGCTGCAGCCGCAGCCTTCGACATACATGAGCCAGCTGCCGAGCAGCATCGGCTTGATGCGCACGGCCGGGTCCTCGTACTTGCCGGCGTCGTAGGCGCCGGACTCGGCCTGCTTCCACTCCTGGCCGTTGTCGAGCTTGAAGACCGACTTGCCGTGCCAGCCCGTGAAGGTGCCGACGATGTGGGTTTCGATGGTGTCGCGCGCCGACTGGTCCGGGTAGAACACCGGCTGCCCGCTCGGCGTGACCGGCATCCCGCCCGCGCCGCCGTGGGTGCGCAGCCACTCGTTCAGGTACTTCAGCTGCTCGGGCGAAAGGTGGTCGAGACCGGCCGCGCGGAAGTCGGCCTGCGACATCCGTTCCTCCAGCGTCGAGGGCTGGGTCTGGGCTCCGGCGTGTGCGCCGGCCATGGCGATGAGTACCGCGAGAACAGTAGGAAAAGGGCGCATGATCTTCTATGGGAGAGGGCGTTCGTGACCGCGACCGCAAAAATCCTTGATCTTTTACGAACTTAAATGGTGCGCGCGGCCGCATTAGTGGATAGAATGCGGCGGCCCGAGTGTAGCATGACGGTTCACAGGTCCACTTCGAGGGTGGGCGAAGACGGCACTGCAGGCTCGCTCGGCACGAGGGATCTTTCGCGTATGACGACGCGCCCCACCAAGGTGGCGCGCCACGGATACGTGCAATACCGCAATTGACGAGAAGCCCAGAAATGCCTGCATTCAAGCTGTCTGCCTCACGGATTTTCGCCGGTCTCGCCGCTTCCGCCTTCACCGCTCCGATCTTCGCAGCGACTCTGGTCGTCAACAACGAGTCGCCGCTGGACATCACGACGCCTCCGGGCTTCAGCTACATCGTGCAGGGTGCCAACGGCAGCCTGAGCGTCCCGACCCAGGGCTTCCTCTTCTGCGCGAACATTTACGCATCGGGCCAGCCGCAGCCGAGCCCCGTGACCGTGGTGCCGCAACACGGCAGCTGGCAGCTTCCCACGGCGAAAGACGTGGCGCAGGACGCTTCGGGCGTGACCTATAACGCGGGCGTCCTCGGCGTGAACCGCACGACGCAGACCTCGCTGGTCTGCCACGGCGTCGGCGCCGAAGGCGAGACCCGCTCGCCGCGCACCGACGGCCTGCTGCGCAATGGCTACGAGACCAAGACCGTCGAGCAGTTCAGCAACCTGATCAACTGGATCCCGCCGGTCGGCTTCAGCTGGAACGCGCCCGACTGGGCGATGGTTCCGACCGACCCGTGCTCGGCCGTCGAGCCGGCGCAGGTCCGCGAGAACGTCACCTGCGCCGCCGTCACCGGCGCGCGCGCGAGCGGTGCCGGCGGTACGCTCCGCGCCGCGACGATGCTCGCGGGCACCGACGGTGTCAGCTTCTTCTATATCGTCCGCGTCGACGCCAGCTACGGCACGCTGCAGGGCGTCGAAGGCCCGCAGATGCCGGCGACGGTCAACGACCGCCAGCCGAGCGATGCGACCAGCGTCATGATGTCGATCGTCGAAGGCTACGACCGCGGCGTCGTGGGCGTCGGCGGCGGCTATCTGAGCGACTCCGGCGAGTGGTGCCTCCTGCCGACGATGCCGGCGGCGCTGAGCGCCAACGTCTGCTCGGGTGCGTTCCCGTCAG
>DATFRS010000224.1:0-15474 GCA_035263065.1 Rhodanobacteraceae bacterium | reverse complement strand
ACGCGCCGGAAGGCGAGTCGAAGGACACGTTCCTGTTCCACTACAACTTCCCGCCGTTCTCGGTCGGCGAGACCGGCCGCATGGCGGGTCCGAAGCGCCGCGAAGTCGGCCACGGCCGCCTCGCCAAGCGCGGCGTGCAGGCCGTGAAGCCGGCGATGGAAGCGTTCCCGTACGTCGTGCGCGTCGTCTCGGAGATCACCGAGTCGAACGGCTCGTCGTCGATGGCTTCGGTGTGCGGCTCCTCGCTCGCGATGATGGATGCGGGCGTGCCGCTGTCGGCGCCGGTCGCCGGCATCGCGATGGGTCTCGTCAAGGAAGGCGGCGACTTCGTCGTGCTCTCGGACATCCTCGGCGACGAGGATCACCTGGGCGACATGGACTTCAAGGTCGCCGGCACCGCGAGCGGCGTCTCGGCGCTGCAGATGGACATCAAGATCGACGGCATCACCGAAGAGATCATGCGCACCGCGCTCGATCAGGCCAAGCGCGGCCGCCTGCACATCCTCGGCGAGATGGCGAAGGTCATTTCGACCTCGCGCACCGAGATGAGCGAGTACGCCCCGCGCCTCCTCACGATGAAGATCCATCCGGACAAGATCCGCGAGGTCATCGGCAAGGGCGGCGCGACGATCCGTTCGATCACCGAAGAGACCGGCACGACGATCGACATCAGCGACGACGGCACCGTCGTCATCGCTTCGGTCAACCGCGACGCCGCCGATGCCGCGAAGAAGCGCATCGAGCAGATCGTCTCGGACGTCGAGCCCGGCCGCATCTACGAGGGCAAGGTCGCCAAGCTGATGGACTTCGGTGCGTTCGTCACGATCCTTCCTGGCAAGGACGGTCTCGTGCACGTCTCGCAGATCTCCAACGAGCGCGTCGAGAAGGTGTCCGACAAGCTCAAGGAAGGCGACATCGTCAAGGTCAAGGTGCTCGAAGTCGACAAGCAGGGCCGCATCCGCCTGTCGATGAAGGCCGTGGCCGAAGAGGAGAAGGGCGCGGCGTAAGCGGCGCGTTTCGAGCGATTCGAAAAAGGCGGGCCGCGTGCCCGCCTTTTTCTTTCTGGCGCGGCGAAATTGCCTTCCCGTCATTCCGGCGCAAGCCGGAATCCATTTTGCTCTTGGCTCGAAGATCAAAATGGGTCCCGGCTTTCGCCGGGACGACGAGCTCACGTCTTCAGCAATTCCCGCAGCGGGTCGAGCAGCTCGCCGTAGCGCACCGCGCGCGCCGTGTCCGCACGCAGCGGCTCGCGCACCTGCGCAGCGCTCGCGGTGCGCACGCTGCGCGCGCTGTCGTGGAAGGCGAGGCACGCCGCATCGAACGGCAGGCCGCAGAAATCGAGCAGCCGCCGGATCTCGGCTTCCGGATTCGCGGTGAGCGCCTCATGCGAAAGCTCGAGGATGCGCTCCGGAAAGCGCGCGCCCCAGAACCGCATCAGCCGGTCGTAGTCGCGCCAGAACGACGCGAGCTCTGCGAGGTCGTACGTGAACGCAAGCTCGTTCGCGAACAGCTGCCGGTAGCAGCCGAGGCACGTCTCGACCGCGTCGCGCCGGCAATCGACGAAGCGCGCGCCGGGCAGCATCGCGCGCAGCGCGCCGAGATAGCGCCAGTTGAGCAGCGCCTTGTCGGTGAACCAAGCCTTCGTGCCGCGCCGCCGCGAGATGCGATCGAGATACCGGTGGCCGAGCCGGCGCCAGTCGTCGGCCGTCGCCGTCGCGACCCAGCCCGGAAAATCGGCTTCGCGCCGTTGCGACTCCGCGAGGATGATGTCACGCACGTCGTCGAGCTCGCCGCCCGTCGCGACGTCCGGATGCGCCGCGAGGATCTGCTCGACCAGCGTCGAGCCCGAGCGCGGCATGCCGACGATGAAGATGAGGCCGTGTCCGCCGTCGCCCTGCGGTTCCGGCGGCGCGTCGAAGGCCTGCTTGATCGCGCGCGCATTCGCGGAGAACTTCGCCGCATCCCAGCGCAGCTGCGCGCGGCGCGTCGCGTTGGCTTGCGTGAGCGTGCGGAACGCGTCGGCGTAGCGCGCGTTGTCTTCGAACGCCTTCGCCAGCGCGAACAGCGCCGGTGCGCGTTCCTGCTCGTGAAGTCCGCCGCGCGCGACGAGCGCTTCGAGCGCGGCGAGATCGTCGGCGCCGAGCCGCACGGTGCGCAGCGTCGAAAGCCCATACCACGCCATCGGCGAATCGGGCGCGGCGCGCAGCGTCTCGCGGTACGTCGACTCGGCGTCGCCGACGCGCCCGGCGAAGTGCAGCGCCCGCGCGAGCAGGTTGCGCGCCGTCACGTGTGCGGGCTCGCGGCGCACGGCTTCGCGCAACGCGTCGATCGCGCCGTCGCCGTCGGCGTTCCGTTCGAGGATCTGAGACAGCGCCATCAGCGGCGCGGCGCGCAGCGGCTCGGCATCGGCATTCCGGCGCAGCACGTCGCTCGCGCTGACGACGTCGCCGCCGCGGGCGAGCAGCGTGCCGAGCTCGATCGCCGTCTGCGTGTCGCCGGGGCGCGCGTCGAACGCGCGCTTCAGCAACTCGACGCCTTCGGTCGCGCGTCCTTGCAGATGGGCGACCGCCGCTCGAAGGCGCAGCACTTCCGGATGCGTCGGCGCGAGCGCCATCAGTGCGACGAGCCGCCGCTGCACCTCGGCGCCGTTGCGCTGCGCGAGCGCCGCGTGCGTTTCCTGCAGCAGGCGGATCGCGCCGGCGGAAAGGCCGGTGGTGCGATCGAACGAAGGGGCGGTGCCCGCGGGTCGCGGACCTGATTCGGGATTCATCGATGGAGAGCGACGCGCGGGACGGCGTCGAGAATCCTAGGTCCGGCGCCGGTCGTCAACCCGACGAGGCGAGCGGTCCGAGACGCACCATGCGCTGCATCGTCTCGCCGTTGCGGACGATCGTCAGCGTCACCGGATGCCCGGCGCGGGCGCGCAGGCAGCTCTGGAAGTCCGCGCGGCCGGCGACGGCCTTTTCGTCGCACTTCAGCACGATGTCGCCGGCCAGGAGATTCGCGCGCGCCGCGGGCGAGTCGTTGACGACCGATCCGATCGCGACGCCGCCGTCGGCGCCGGTCTGATTGCGCTCGTTCTCGCGCAGGTCGCGGAACGTCGCGCCGAACGGGAGCTTGAAGCGCACGTAGTAGACGACGGTGAGCGCGTCCGCGCCCGCATAGAAGTTCACGCGATCGGCACCGACGCGCTCGGCCTGACGCAGCGCGTTGTCGCGCGCGTGCGGGTCGGTTGCCGCGAAGTGCGACGTGCCGATGCGAAGGACGCTCTGCGCGCCGAGCCGCTTCTCGTCGGTGCCTTCGCTCTTGCCGTCGGCGACTTCGGGCTGCGCCGGCGGCGGCGCGGCGCGGAGATCCGCGACAAGCTCCGCCCCGCGCCCTGCGACCGGCTCGTAGTTGCCCGTTTCCTCCGGCGGCAGCGGTTTCGGGGTCGGCGTGAAGATCGTTCCCGGACCGGTGGCGCAGCCTGCGAGCAGCAGGATCGACGTGACGATGAAAGGACGCAGCTTGCGGAGCGAATTCATGCCGCCAAGGATGCCGTACCGCAGCTGACTGGAAACCGACGCACGCTGTCGCACGTCCCGGACAGCGCCTTGTGTGCGTCAGGGCGGGCTGTTCGCCGAGCTTGATGCCGGCGGCAAGCTCGTTCCCGATGCGGTCGAAGACGAATCGCCACCGGCTGCGGCTGCCGCGAGCTGAGCGGATCTCGCGCGGAAGCGCGCGATCCAGATGAGGTGCAGCGGAATCAACGTCGCGACACCGAGCGTCGCGCCGAAAATCGCGGGCGCAGGATCGATCGCGGCGAGCAGCGCGAGCGGCACGAGCACCGTGAAGCTCTGGAACAGCGAGATGCGCAGCACGAACTCGTGGCCGAACGTGACGGCGCCGTTGACAGCGTCTGGATGCCGGCGCACATAGGCGAACGTCGCGAGGTTGCACAGGTGCCGCCCATTGATCATGCCCTGCAGGCCGATCACGAGGCCGAACAAGCCCGGCGGTATGGGATCGGCGGGGTCCGTCGACAGATTCGCAACGTCGAACACCAGAAACGTCACCACCGCGACGGCGAGCAGGTGCCACGGATTGAACCAGCGCCTTCTCGCGATCGCCTTCTGCCAGAGCGGATTCATCTCGTAGTGCTGCGCACGGAAATGCTCGGCGTGACCGCCTTCGCGCAGGCGGGCGCCGGCGACGGTGAGGTAGTAGTCGCTCAGCATCAGCGCCGGCACCAGCAGAAGCTCGGGGTGGTTCATCGGGGGCACGCTCCTCAGCGGTCGCGAGCCTAGCCCAAAGCGGGCGCAAGGAGCGGCATCGCATCGCGGATTTCGCAAATGCGACAGCACCGCTGTACCCGATCTGGCATCCTATGCCGCGCAATCGCACGTCTTCCGCATGCCGTCCTACCGTTTCGCCGATTTCGAGCTCTGTCCCGACACGCGCCGCCTCTCGCAGGCCGGCGCCGACGTCGCGATCGGCATCCGCGTGTTCGAGGTCATCGCCTACCTCGTCGAGAACCGCCAGCGCGCGGTGGGGCGCGACGAGCTCCTGTCGGCCGTCTGGGGCCGCATCGACGGCGGCGACGCGACGCTCGCGCAGGCGATCCTGAAGGCGCGCCGCGCGCTCGGCGACGACGGCAACGCGCAGAACTACATCCGCACGGTGTCGCGCTTCGGCTACCAGTGGGTCGCGCCGACCGTCGAGTCGGCGGCGGCGCCGCCGCCGGCCGAGCCCGACGTCGCCGTACCGGTGCCTGCCGAGCAGCCCGCCGGACCGACGCACGCGGACGAACGCCGGCCTCGTTTCGCGAATGCGCGCCGCGTCGCCGCGGCGCTCGCGGCCGTTGCGATCCTGGCCGTCGCGACGTTCGCGGTGCTGCGTCCGCGCACCGCGACGCAAGCGCCGGCGCAGGCCGCGAAGGCAACGCCGAAAGGCACCGTGCCGGGCCTCGTGCTCGTCACGCCGACGCGCGTCCACAGCATGGCGCCCGACGACGGCTGGATGCGCCTCGGCGTGATGTCGCTCGCGGCGCAAGCGCTCGCGGGCGTGCCCGGTCACGCGGTCGTGCCGGACGAGACGACGCTCGCCGCGGTCGCACACGCCGGCGCCGATGCCGGTGTCGATCCGCTTCGCGCCGCGACGGGTGCGGCGATCGTGATCGTCTCCGAAGCGAGCCGCGTCGGCGAGGACTGGCGCCTCGACGCGACCGTCTTCAACGCCGACGGCAGCGCCGAGATCGTCAGTGCGCGCGCCGGCGATCCGATCGCCGCGGCGAGCAATCTCGCGCGCAATCTGCGCGAGCTCCTCGCGCCCGAGGGCGCAGGCGATGCCGGCGAGCGCATCGCGCCCGACGTGCTCGCGCTCGCCGCGCACATGAAGGCGGCGATCCTCGAAGCGCAGAACGGCCGCGCGCTCGCGCTGCTCGAGAAGGCACCGAAGGCCGTCGCCGCGGCGCCGCAGGTCGTGCTGCTGCAGGCCGAGGCGCTGACGCAGCTCGGCAAGTCGCAGGAGGCGATCGATGCGCTGCGCCCGCTCGTCGACGGCGCCGCCGTCACGACACCGCCGCCGCGCTGGCTGCCCGATGCGTGGACCGCGCTCGGCGACGGCGAGCTCGCGCGCGGCCATCCGGCGCAGGCCGAAGCGTATTTCCGCCGCGCGATCCAGCTCGATGGCGTTGCCGACCGGCGCAGCCTCGGCATGGCCTGGCGCGGGCTCGGCATCACGCAGATCGTGCGCAACGATCTCGACGGCGCGGAACAGAGTTATCTGCGCGCGCGGCTCGAGCTCGAGCCGGTCGGCGACCGCCTGCTGCTCGCGCGCGTGACCGACGGTCTCGGCTACATCGCGACGACGCGCGGCCGCATGGCCGACGCGCTGATGCTGTACGAGCAGGCCGCCGACATGGGCGCGGCGGCGGGGCTCAACGAGACCGAGCTTGGGTCGCGCCTCAACATCGCGCAGGCGCATCACTATCTGCTGCACCACGCGCTCGCGCTGGACAAGCTGCGCGCGCTGCTGCCGCGCATCCAGGCCGTCGACTATCCGGCGCTGCATCGCTTCGGCGCGATCGCGTATGCCTACGCGCTGATCGAGGTGGGCGCACTCGCCGAGGCGCGGGCCGAGCTCGCGCGGCTCGACGAGGAGGCGACCGGCGACGTCGAGACCGACGCGGTCGTCGACGTGCGCCACGACGAGGCCGCGATCAACCTCGCGCTCGGCAATGCGCAAGCGGCCGTGCGGCTCGCCGACGCCGTGCGCCGCGATCACGACGCGGAAAACTCGCCGGATCTTCGCCTCGAGGCGACGGCAATCCTCCTCGATGCCTACCTCGCCGCGGGCGACCGCAAGGGCGCGGCGATCCTCGCCGGCGACGCCGGCGCGTGGACGATCGCGAACGCCGGTCCGTCCTCGCGCGTGCACGCGCACGTCGCGCAGGCGCGCTATGCAACCGCGAACGGCGACGCGGCGTCGGCGCTCGATCACTACCGGCAGGCGCTGACGATCGCGCGCGCGTTCGGCACGCCGTCGGTGCTGCGCGACGTCGCGGTGCCGTACGCGCAGCTCCAGCTCGACGCCGGCGCGATCGACGTCGCGCGCGCCACGGCGAGCGTCGTAGGGCCGTATGCCGAGGACGATTTCGAGATCGCGCTTCTGATGGCGCGCGTCGCGGCGGCGACGCACGACGCCGACCGCGCCCGCTCGTATTTCGCAGCCGCGCGCAGGCTCGCCGGCGAGCGCTGGACGAAGTCGCTGGCCGACGAGGAGTCACGCCTCGCCGGCACGCCCGTTCAGGACGCCCCGGCCCGCTCGATCGCCGGCGGTTGAAATCGCGCCGGGCCTAGCCGCTAGAATGGCCCGTGGGCGCCGTTGGCGGCGCGCGGGAGATCGTGATGCGATTGGGCGGCTGGCTCGCTTCGGCAACGTTGATCATCGTCGTCTCCGGCCTCACGCACGCCGATCCGCCGCTCGATCCCGCGACCGAGGCGCGCATCAAGGCGCTCGAAGAGCGCGTCGCGCAGCTCGAGAACCGGCTCACCGCCGTGACCAACGCGCAGAAGGCCGCCGCGACAGCGGCGGCCCAGCCCGCGGCACCGGCACCGGTCGAGGGCGGCGGACACACGATCCGCGTGGGTTCCCCTCCCGCAGTCCCGAGCTCGGTCGCGCTCGCGCGCTGGAAGGACCCGCAGAGCTGGTCGCTGCTCAAGATCGGCATGAGCTGGAGCCAGGTCAACGCGGTGCTCGGCCAGCCCGGGGACAAGACGACCGGCGTGTTCGGCGACGTCTGGTTCTATCCGGACTCGAGCGGCGGCCGCGTCGTCTTCGACCGCGACAGCCGCGTGGCGAGCTGGAACGCGCCGCGCTAGGCGGCCCTGAGTCTCCATAGTCCTGCAGCGGCGGTGCGGCATCGCACCATCGCGCAGTCCGCGCACGCCCTTCGCGCAAACGGCGGCCTTTTGCCGTCGAGTCATCGATCCGAAATCGAAATCGAATCGATCGGAGATGTCCCGCCGGGAGCCCGGTGCGAGACTCGGACCGACCAAGGGGTCGTCAGGAGGGTTCGATGCAGCGTTCGTTCGTGAATGCGGCGGTGGCAATGATGCTGCCGCTGATGTTTTCGTCGTCGGCGATTTCGGCGACCGGGCCGGACGGGCAGGGCATCAGCGTCTCCGTCACGCTCGGCACCGATCCCACGCCCGGCGCCTGCGGCAATGACACCAACCTGCAGGTGACGGCCGGCGACCAGATAAACTACTGCTATGTCGTCACGAACGACACGTCCGAGACGCTCAACTGGCATTCGCTGACCGACGACGTCGTCGGCGCGATCTTCACCGACATCCCCGGGACGGTCGCGCCCGGCGAGAAGTTCCAGTACAACCGCCTCGTCACGGCGACGGCGACCGAGTCGCCGGTCTCGACCTGGACGGCCTACGACGTCCATCCGGATTTCGGCCACGTCGCTGCGGCGGACGGCGAGCTCCTGCGCGACGGCTTCGACGGCGACACCGCGTCGTATCTCTTCACCGACATCACGTCGACCGGCACGAACCTGCAGCTCTTCGACGACGACTACATCGTCACGCCGATCGGCTTCCCGTTCACGTTCTACGGCCAGACGGCCGACATGATCACGGTCAGCAACAACGGCGGCATGCTGTTCGACCAGGCGACGCGCGGCCGCGCCGATTATCTCAGCCCCTCGAACCGCACGCTGCCGGACCGCATGATGGGTCCGGCGATCCTGCCGTACTGGGACGACCTGCAGCAGGACTACATCGACGGCATCGGCAACGTGTTCACGCAAACGGTCGGCGAGGCGCCGAACCGGCAGTTCATCGTCGAATGGTTCAACCTGCCGGAAAACTTCGGCGGCGCCGGCGAGACCGTCACGATCGAGGCGATCCTCTACGAAGGCAGCAACGCGATCGAGTTCGTCTATCCCGACACCAACTGCGGCAGCTCGGTCTGCAACAGCGGTGTCGGCGCGACCGTCGGCCTCAACTCCGACGGCACGCACGGCATCCTGATCTCGTTCAACGAACCGACGGCCGTCAGCGGCACGGCGACCCTGTTCCGCCCGACGAGCCCGACGACGTACGTCGCTTCGCAGCAGGTCACCCTCGACGTCGGCGCGCCCATCATCGGCGTCGACCCGACGAGCTTCACCGAGACGGTCGACGCGGGTGCGTCCACGACCGACACGTTGACGATCTCGAACACCGGCAACCGCGACCTGAGCTGGAACATCGGCTCGGTCGGCGCGCGCTCGCACTTCCCGCCGGTGCCGCGCTTCGCGCTCCCGATGGGCGATCCGGCGAACGCGCCGATCGGTCCCGCGCCGCTCGCGCCGTCGGCGAAGGCGCACGTTCCGCATCCGCGCGCCCCGATCGGCGTGCCGGCGTTCGCGGCCGATCCGATCAATGCCGCGATCGTGACGTTCGATGCCGCGGCGCCGGCGACGCTGACGGGCACGCTGCCGGTCGACGGCCTCCAGTTCCTCTCGGGCGACTTCATCGGCGAGGACTTCTCGACGCTCTACGCGATCGATTTCCGGAGCTTCAACCTCTACAAGGTCGACACCGCGACCGGCACGCCGACGCTCGTCTATCTCACGGTGCCGCCGCCCGGCGTCAGCGCGGACGGCTGGAACGGCATGGCCTGGGACGAATCGACGCACACGATGTTCGCCGTGACCTCGGGCGGCCGCACGCCGGTGTCCTCGCTGGTCAAGCTCAACACCGAGACGACCGAGACGACGCTCGTCGGCACGATCACCGGCGTCGGCGATCCCACCAACGGCACCGCGATCATCGACATCGCGATCGATCCGAACGGCCTCATGTACGGCGTCGACATCGTCACCGACACGCTCGTCGCGATCGACAAGACGACCGGCGAAGCGTCGACGATCGGCTCGATCGGCTTCGACGCGGCGTATGCCGAGGGCCTCGACTTCGACGACACGACCGGCACGCTGTATTTCTCGGCGTTCGACTTCAGCCAGAACCTCGCGGTGATGTACACGCTCGACACCGAGACGGGCATGGGCACGCCGATCTCGCCGATCGGCCCGACGCCGGATTCGGTGCAGTACTCGGCGCTCGCGATCGCGCGCCTCGCCGGCATCTGCGCGTATCCCGAGGACATCCCGTGGCTCGGCTACAGCGACACCCGCGGCTCGACCGCGCCGGGCGACTCGACGCCGGTCACGGTGACGTTCGATGCGACGGGTCTCACGGCCGACACGTACACGGCCAACGTCTGCGTCAACAACAACGATCTGACGAACAAGCGACTCGCGGTCCCGGTGACCCTGACCGTGCAGTAGCAAGCGAGCCCGCATCCCCGACGCCGCGGCTGCCGTCGAGGATGTTTTCCCCAGCGCAGCAGGCGGCCGCACACGAGCGCGCGGATCCGGCCCAACCGGGTCCGCGCGCTTTCTTTTGTGCGCGCGTCTGCGCGCGGACGGAACACCGCCCCCTTTTTCCGTCATTCCGGCGAAAGCCGGAATCCATTTTGACGTTGACTCCGACATTCCCGGCGATGACCGACCTGCATCCCTGCGGGTCTTACCGGCCATCCTGGCCGGCGCGTTACTTTCTCTTGCTCGTGCAAGAGAAAGTAACCAAAGAGAACACGCCCTCGGTGTCGCGCCCTCGGCTTCGCCGAGGGTTCGCTACGGGCGGCCGGGGTTCCGCTGACGGCACATCCCTGTGCCGCAGCGGAATGCGCGCGATCCATCGCGCGCACCCGCGTGCGGCGCACGCGGGCCTTGTCCGTCCGCCCTTCGCCGCGCCACAGAGGGACCCGAAAGCGAAGCCAAATCAAGATGGATTCCGGCTTTCGCCGGAATGACGGGTAGCGGAGGGCATGACTTCCGACTCATCCGCTAGTACGAACTAAACACTATAGTTCACCCCGTCCTATCCCGAGGTGAGCGACACCCGTGGGCGAGATCGAGGTCGAGTCCCATCTGTGGAAGTTCCACAAGGAGCTCAGCGCCGGCATCGTGTCGCTGGTGCTGCTGGCCGTGATCGCGCGCGCGAAGACGCCGCTCTACGGCTACCAGATCGCCAAGCAGCTCGACGAGACGGGCGAGGGCGTGCTCTCGGGCAAGCAGAGCGCGCTCTATCCGGTGCTGCGCAATCTCGAATCGGCGGGGCTCCTCGCCAGCGAGGTCGAGCCGTCGGTATCGGGACCGCCGCGCCGCTACTACCGCATCACGACCGCCGGACGCCGCGTGCTCGAGGAATGGAGCTACGTCTGGACCGCCACCCGCGACTTCGTCAACACCGTGCTGGAGGGATCATGAACCCGCCGCTGCCGCGCACCATCGCCGAATATCTCGATCAGCTGCGCACTGCGTTGCGCGGCGCGGATCCGGCGCTGATCCAGGACGCGCTGTACGACGCGGAGGATCATCTGCGCTCGGAGCTCGCCGAGAATCCCGGCAAGTCCGAAGCCGAAGTGCTCGCGAAGATCGCCGCGAGCTACGGCGCGCCCGAGGAAGTCGCCGGCATCTACGTCGACAAGGAAGTGCAGGTGCAGCAGGCGCTGCGCGCGCCGCCGCCGCCGCCGCGCAAGACCGCGCTCGGCAAATTCTTCGGCGTCGCCGCCGATCCGCGTGCGTATGCGGCCCTCTTCTACATGATGCTGTCGCTCGCGACCGGCATCTTCTATTTCGTCTGGGCCGTGACCGGCCTGTCGCTGTCGATCGGCCTTTCGATCCTCATCTTCGGGCTCGCGTTCGCCGTGCTGTTCTTCGGCACCGTGCGCGTGCTGTCGCTGGTCGAGGGCCGCATCATCGAAGTCATGCTCGGCGAGCGCATGCCGCGGCGTCCCGTCTACGCGCAGCGCGGCAAGCCGGTCATGACGCGCATCAAGGAGATGTTCACCGACCCGCGCACGTGGTCGACGCTGCTCTACATGCTGCTGATGCTGCCGCTCGGCATCGTCTATTTCACGATGGCGGTGACGGGCACCACGCTGTCGCTCGCGATGATGGTTGCGCCGATCGCGCTGATCCTGCGCTCGGTCGGCATCATCGACACCGGCGGCATCTACATCGACGGCGAGAATGTCGTGCCGCCCGCGATCGCACTGCCGTTCACGTTCATCCTCGGCGTGGTGCTGCTGTTCACGATGCTGCATCTCGCGCGCGGCGTCGGCAAGTTCCAGAGCGCGCTGGCGAAGCATCTCCTCGTGAAATCGGGCGAGTGAGCGCCGTGGCGTTCGACTGGCGCACGTCGCGAGGCTTGAGCGCGATCGAGCTCGCGCTCGGCGCCGCGATCGTCGTCGGGCACAACGTGTTCCATGTGCTGCCGAACGAGGTACCGATCCTGTTCGCGCTCGGCCTCGTCTCGATGCGGCTTCGCGATGGGAGTTTCGCGGCGCTCGGATTCAAGAGGCCCGACTCGTGGCTGCGCATCCTCGCGATCGCGCTCGGCGCGGCGGCGCTGCGCCTCTTGCTCGGCAGTTTCGTCATAGATCCGGTCACCGCGCACTTCTGGCCGCCGGCCGCGGCACCCGAAGGCGTCGAATCGATCGCGGGCGATCTCAAGACGGCGCTGATGTACCTCGGCATCGTCTGGACGTTCGCCGCGTTCGGCGAGGAGATCGGGTATCGCGGCTATCTCCTCAATCGCGCCGCCGACGCCGGCGGACGTACGCCGCTCGCGTACTGGGTCGCCGTCGTCGTCACCGCGATCCTGTTCGGCTACGGGCATTTCTACAAAGGGCCGTCCGGCATCGTCGACTCCGGCGTTGCTGGGTTGATCCTCGGCGCGGCGTACGTCGTTTCGGGCCGGAATCTCTGGACGACGGTGCTGGCGCACGGCTTCATCGACACATTCGGTGTCGTCGCGCTCTATTTCGGCTGGGATTCCTGACCGGCGTCCCGCCTGCGGGCGCTATGATTTCCGGGACGACGAAAGGGCTTGACCCTCACGCAACGTGAGGCCGCAGCATGCCGTCGCCGCACACCGAACGCCACGATGTCCCTCTACACCGTCAGCGAAGTCGCGCGCCGCACCGGGCTCACGGTGCGCACGCTCCATCACTACGAAACGCTCGGCCTCGTCGTGCCGGCGCGTCGCAGCGATGCGGGCTATCGGCTCTACGGCCGCGACGAGCTTTCGAGGTTGCAGCACATCGTGTCGTTGAAGGCGCTCGGGCTTCCGCTCGCGGAAATCCGCGCCTGCCTCGACGCCGGGACGCCTTCGCTCGCCGAAGCGCTCGGGCGTCAGGTCGACGTCTGCGGGACGGCATT
This sequence comes from Rhodanobacteraceae bacterium, assembly GCA_035263065.1. Lineage (GTDB taxonomy): Bacteria > Pseudomonadota > Gammaproteobacteria > Xanthomonadales > Rhodanobacteraceae > Dokdonella_A. The sequence continues at coordinate 2,708 of DATFRS010000224.1, read as the reverse complement.
GCGTCGATGCTGTCGAGTAGGGTTTCGGCATCGATAGCAACGCCGCTCGCGGCGCCAGCGGAAACTGCTCGGACGGCTCGAGTATCTCTCGACGCTCGCCCGCGCCCGTGACGGGCGCGGCTTCGATCCCGGATGCGTCAGAGCGCCGCCTGCGGCGGATAGATCAGGCGGCGGATGCCGGCGTGGTCGTAGCGCCGCGCCGACAGCGGATGCGTGCGCGTCAGGAGATGCTCGGTCTTTGCGATCGTCGCATCGTCCGGCGTGTATACGAAGAGGAAACCGGCGCCGCGCTGCGCGAGCTTGGTGTCGTCCTCGATGTAGCCGAGCTCGGTGCCGAGGAAGCTCGCGAAGCCGATCTTGAATCGCTCGAGCCAGGTCGCGCCGCTCATCGATTCGAGCTTCGTCGTGACGAACGAGCCGGTCGTGCTGGCGACGTCGCTGTCGTCGAAACCCGAATCGAGGAACAGTTGCCTTACTTCGTCGGCGCGCTCGGGCGTATCGAACGCGGCGACGACGTAGTGCAGCGGATAGAACACGCCGAACGATCTATCCTGCTCCTTGAAGAACTCCCAGTGCGTGTGCATGGCCGGTCTCCGGCAGCCGATAGCGCGGCCAGCCTAGCCCTCGCAAACGAACTCGCGGATGAATGTCCACGCCGCGTGGGCTCATTTTTTCGCGCCGCCGGGCGCGCGCACCGGGATCGGCACGTTGCAGAGATCAATCTTGCCGGCCGGCACCTTGTACCACTCGTCGCGGCGGTTGCGCCGCACCTCGACGAGCGCCGCGAACGTCGGCGTGTCGGTGCGCAGCACTTCGAGATTCGTGCGCTCGGCGGCCGGTACGTCGGCGGCGAGCCGCACCGACTTGATCGGCACCTGCTGCTCGGGCTTCTCGTAGAAACCGAGCGCGCCGGTGCCGCGCGGCAGCGCGGACAGAAGGTCCATGCCCTGTACGACGCGTCCGACGACCGCGATGTTGCGATCGAGCTGGCGTGGCGAGTGACCGATCACCACATAGAGTTCGGAGCCCGGTCCCGAATCCGGCGCCACGTCGCGGCCTGCGCCGACCATGCCGTAGCAGTGCGCGAGCCACGCCTTGCCCGTTTTCGGATCGCGCGCCGCAGGCATGCCGTTCGAGAAGCCGACTTCCGGCGCGAACACGTCGCCGTCGGGCAAGCGCGTGAACGGCAGGTCCTTACCGATATCGCGCTCGAACTCCGGCGCGATCGTCTTCGACGCCTTGCCGAGAGAGTGCGCTTTCTCCGGCTTGTCGCCGTCGGGATCGCCCCACTGCGTCACGAAGTTGTCCTGTACGCGCAGGATCGCGAGGCCGTCGAAATAGTGCTCGCGCGCCATCGTGCGGATGTTCGCGGCGTGCAGCGGCGCGAACGCCGGCGCGAGCTCGATGACGACGCGGCCCGCGGCGAGGTCGAGGTAGAGCGTGTTTTCGGGATCGAGCGGGCGCCAGTCTGCCGGCTTCGACTCGGCGAGGATGTCGGCCATCGTCTTGGCCTTCGGCGCGTCGGCGGCCGAGGCGATGCCGATCGTCGCGACGAGGAACGCCGCAGCAACCCCGCGTGAAAAAGTGCGCATCGCCATCTCCCTCCGCAAGAAGGAGCGAACGATAGCGGGACTCGCGCGCCCGCGATAGCGCCGTCAGTCGAAGCCGTCGGCGAAGATCGCGTCGGTCGTGCCGCGCTCGTCGGCGCCGATGTCGGCGAGGCCGGCGCCGGCGGGCCGGGTCTGCGCGTCGAAGTCGTCGGCCGCGTCGGCGAGGCGCGTGACCTGATCGATCGCGGGCGTCGCGCTCGCCGTGAGATGCAGGTCGCCGGCCGCGGGATCGACGAACCAGCCGGGCTCCGCGTCGAGCAGATTGCCGGACACGTCCGGCGTCGCGCCGTCGCGCGGCTGGATCGCCGCGTCGAGCAGGTTGTTCGCGACGACGACGCCGGTCGCGCCGCCGTAGCGCACTTCGATCGCGTTCGGATAGCGGCCCATCGTCAGCGCGGTATTGTGCAGCACTTCGGAATTCGGCGACGTCGTGTAGATCGGCACGTCGACGGCATACGGCGCCGACGCGTCCCAGCGGATGAAGTTGTTGCGCGCGATGCCGCCGACATGATCGTCTGCGCTGACGAGCCCGAACGCGATGCCGCGCGACGAGTCGAGAATCGTGTTGCGCTCGACGAGCGTGTCTGCCGACCCCTGCCAGAGCAGCACGGCAGGCCCCGCGAGTGTCGCGTCCTGGCACCAGACGTCGTGGATCAGGTTGTCGCGCACGATCCAGCGGTCGCTCGTCACGCCGTCGATCGCGTTCGTGTAGCAGCTGCCGGGCGGCGCGCCGTCGGGATGATTGACGGCGCCGGCGGTGAGGAAGAGCTCGGAGTATTCGATCGTCACGTCGTCCGCGCCCGGCGTGCCCTTCACGATCTGCTGGCCCGCGTCGAACAACCGCGCGTGATAGACGCGCACGCGCTGCGCGCCTTGCTCGCCCTGCACGGCGAGGTCGTGGTAGTAGACGTTGCCGATCGACAGGTCCGCGATCGTGACGTCGGTCGCCGTGAACACCTGGAAGCCGAACGGCACGATCGCATCGAGCATGCCGGCGCCGAGGATGACCACGTCGGCGGGATTCCCGGTTGCGCCGCGGATCTGGATGTTCTGGATCGGCGCCGCGCCGAAGTGGCCGACCGTGAGGCGGCCGTCGAC
>DATFRS010000223.1:0-6306 GCA_035263065.1 Rhodanobacteraceae bacterium | reverse complement strand
CTGCTGCACGAGATCGCCGAGCGTGAGCTTGCCGGTCTTCTGGATCGCGGCGCGATCGATCGTGATGACCGGGTTCGACGTTTCGATGTCGACGCGGCGGATGTTCGAGCCGGTGACCGTGATCGTTTCGAGCTGCTGGTTGCTCTGGTCCTGCGCATCCTGCGCGATTGCCGGGCCTGCAAGAAGTCCCAAGGCCGCCAATGCGGTCATCCGACCGGGGCTCCCGGGCGCCCGCGCAAAGCCGACGGGTGCATCGAGTCCCCGCCTGATCGCCTCTCGGAGCAGTGTGTGTCGCATGGATGTCTCCTTTTCTTGGATAGTCGCCCGTGCCGAAAACAAGCAACCGGGTTGCGCGAACATTAGGAAAATGTGAACCCCTTGCGTTGGCCTGTCCTTGCAGCAGTGGTTGCCGAAATTGATAAGCGGCAACGTCCCCTCGTGCCGGATCGCGCACGCAAGACGCGCGATCCGTTCGTGCGATCCGCCGCGGCGAAGGCGCCGCCGGCGAACCTCATCCCTGTCAGGCGGCGGCGAGGCCCGGCGTGCGCGCGCACTCGCGCAGATCGGTCGCCGTGATGCCGAAGCGGCGCTTGAACGAGCGCGAGAACGCGCAGCGGTTCTCGAATCCGCTCGCGCGCGCGATCTCGGTGATCGCGAGCGCGCTTTCGTTGATCAGGCGATGCGCGCGGCCGAGGCGGTGCTCGACGAGCACCGCATGCGGCGTCTCGCCGTAGACGGTCGAGAAGGCGCGGATGAAATGGCACGGCGAGTAGCTCGCCATGCGCGCGAAGCCGGCGATGTCGAGGTCGAGATGGCAGCTCGACGCCATGTAGTTGCGCACGCGCTGCAGGCGCAGGAACACGCTGCGCCGCTGCGCGAGCGTGCGGCCGGGACAGCGCGCGATGAACGGATCGAACTCGGCCTGGAGATCGGCGATCAGCGTCGCGAACGCGGACGCCGCGGTCGTCGACAGGATGCCGTCCTTGCCGGCCGCCGCGAGCGCGGTGCGCGCGAGGCGCACGGCGGCACGACACACCGGACGATCGGCCGCGTGCAGCGCGGGAACGAGCAGCGGATCGGGCGACGACTCCGGCACTTCGCCGGTGAGCTGATGCCAGAGGCCGGCGGGCGCGAGCACGGCGATCCAGAGCGCGCCGCCGCGTCCGATGACCTGGATGCGCTGGCCCGCCTCGCAGACCTGCAGCTCGCCCGCCTCGATCAGGCGCGATTGCTCGCCGTCGGAAAACTGCACGCGGCCGCGCAGCGGAATCACGATCGTCGCCGGCGCGGCGTAACTGTGCAGCACGCAGCCACGGCCGTAGCCGACCAGCACGCGAAGATTCTCCGCACGGCGATCGTCGTCGTCCGCGCTCCAGTCCAAACGTCCTCCGCTGACCAGCCGCTCACAGTCGATGTGCATGGGCATCACCTTCGTCGGGACGCCGGCATGCTCTCGCCGCAAATTCGGCAAAGTCAGGAAGATGGCGCGAAATATCGCCGAGGGCGGTCCTCGGATCGACGAAGATTCTCCGAAGGTCGTGCCGAAGCGTCGCTTCGTCGATGCCGATCGCGCGTGGACGCGATCGCGGAAATCGACGACGTCATCCGTCGCACGCGCGGCGCGTGACGCGTCGATGACGCGAAGACGTCTGGATGTCCGTCCGGAGTCGCGCGGAATCGCGCGCGGACACCGGCCTCAGCCGGCGCGGCGCTGCCGGCGGGTCAGCCGGCGCTCTCGTGATGCAGCGTGATCGCGCCGACGTCGGTGTCTTCGGCCGCGGTGCGCACGATGACGATGTGCCGGCGGTCGTGCGAGACGCTGAAGTTGAAGTCGGCAAGCGAGCCCGGAATGGCGGCGACCACGCGGTCGTCGCCGCTCGCGGGATCGAGCTCGTGCACGTCGCTCGGCCCGACGGCCTTCGGCTCGATATAGAAGATGTGTCCGGCGAGCACGAGCCAGCCGTCGAGATGCGCCGGATTGATCTTGCTCGTCACGAGCGTTTCCTGCCCCGACTGCGGATCGAGCCGGAACAGGCCGGCCTCGGCGATCTTCGTGAAGTACACGGCGGCTTCGGCGTGGTCGTAGTCGATGCGGCCGACGTCGCGCGCGATGACGCGGCGGCCGGTCTGCGTGCCGCTCGCGTTGTCGAACTCGATCAGCTCGCGGCCCTCGCCGCGGCCGCCGACGACCGCGACGTAGCTGCCGGGCTTCATGCCGAACACGCCGTAGCGCACGTCCTCGCCGGGCGCGGTCAGCACGCGGCGCGTGCGCGTCGCGATGTCGATCTCGATGAGGCTCCCCATCGAAGCGCCGCGCGCGGTGATGACGAGCTTGGTGCCGTCGGGGCGCCAGACCGGATAGCGCAGCGTCGGCTCGTCGCTTTCGGTCAGCGGATAACTTTCGCCGGTCGCGGGATCGGCGAGCCAGAGCTGCTGCGCGCCGCTGCGGTCGGAGATGAAGGCGAGGCGCGCGTCGACCGGCGAGAACGTCGGCGCGCTGTCGTTGCCGGTCGACGGGACGAGCGGCTGCGGCTCGGCCGCCGCGTCGCCGTCGAGATCGACCGTCGCGAGCTGCGTGCGCATGCGCGGGATCTCGTAGACGAGCGTGTCCGACGCGCGCGCCGTGCTCGGATACTCGGCCGGCTGCACGCCGAGCGCTTCGATGCTGCCGTCGCCGAGCGACACCGTGTACAGCGCCTGCGGACCCGCGTGGCTCGACGAGAACACCAGCGCCGTGCCGTCGCGCGTCCAGTCGAAGCCGCGCATGCGGCTCGCCAGATGCGTGAGCTGGCGCACCGGCCCGCCGGTCGCGGCGACGACGAAGAGATCGCTGTACGGGCTCGCGCCGCGGCGGAACGCGATGTCGCTGCCGTCGGGTGAATAGCGCGCGTCGAGATCCATGTCCGACGCGTCGTGATCGTAGGCGAGCGGAACGCGTGCGCCGCCGTCGATCGGAACGCGCGTGATCGCCATGTCGCCGCCGGCGGCCGAGCTCGGTGCGGTCGTCACCAGCGAGCGCCCGTCGGGCGACCAGGAGAAATAGTTGACGGCGCCCGCGTAGCATGCGTCGACGAGCCGCTCGGGTCCGCCGAGCGCCGGCGCGACGAGGATGCTGCAGTTGTCGGCGAGGTGGCGCGTGAACGCGATCGATGCGCCGTCGGGCGACCACACCGGATACGTCTCCTCGCCGTCGGTCGCTTCGGTAAGCCGCATCACGCGCGACTGCGTCAGCGAGCGCTGCACGACGCGCGCGTTGCGATGCTCGACGTCGCCGATCGAATACGCGACGCGCGTGCCGTCGGGCGAGACGCGCGGGAAATTCTCGGGACCGGGGTCGGCCGTGATCGCGCGCTGGTCGGTGACGTGCCAGCGCGGTTTCAGCTCGGCGCCCGTGCCCTGCTCGCGGCGCAGCGCGATCGCCGCGACGCCGACGACGCAGAGCGCGAGCAGCGCGATCGCGGCGCGCAGCGGAAGGCGGCGCTCCGGCATCGCTGCAACCGCCGCATCGGCCGGTTTGTCCGCGCCGAGCGGCAGCAGCGCAGCCTGCGCTTCGAAGCGCTCCATGAAACGCGCCGGCGCGACGAGCCGGTAGCCGAGCCGCGGCAGCGTCTCGACGAAGCGCGGCGCGTGCAGATCGTCGCCGAGCGCGCGGCGCAGGTCTTTCACGGCCTGCGTCAGCACGTCCGGCGTCGGACACGTGCCCTTCCACACTTCGTTCAAGAGATCGTCGCGGCTCAGCGTGCGGCCGGCCGCGTGGGCGAGTTGGAGCAGCACCGCTGCCGCCTTCGGGGTCAGGCGCGGTTCGCCGGGGCGGGTCAGGAGGCGCAGCGTGTCGACGTCGACGACGTGCTCGCCGACCGACAGGAATCGATTCGTCTCCGACCTGATGCGAAGGGCTGCGTTCACGCCTGGGGCCTGGCCGCCGATCAACATACGAAATGGATCGTAATAAAAGTGGCGTCGGCAAGCAAGTTCTGCAAATCGACGGCACGCATTTCTGCTACGCGATCCGCAAACATCGTGATTGCCCCTGCACGGCCGCGCGCCCTGCTCCGCGCAAGGCCCGTGTAGCCTGCCTGACGGGACAGCGGCTTCGATGGACGTGGCGTCTGCGGCGGACAGAAGTTCCCGCACGCCGAAGCGAGCCGACCTCCGCGTCGCCGACGACTGGACGCACGTCGATCCCCGTCCAGCCCTGTGGGTCGGATGCGCACGCCGGTGGACGTTCGCGCACTGCAGCTTGCCCGATCGCCGGACGGCCACTAGCCTCGCAGGCTTTCAGGGGAGAACCTCATGCGTGTCCTTCGCATCGCACTCGGCTCGGCCGTCCTCGCGGCCGTGGCCGCACCGCTCCACGCGCCCGCCGCCGGCTCGAAGCCGGCGACCGCCGCCGAGGTGCGCACGTTCGTCGAGCAGATGAACACGGACTACCGCAAGAACTACATTGAGCCGACCGCGGCCGAGTGGGTCGCCGAGACCTACATCACCGACGACACGCAGGCGCTGACCGCGCGCGCGAACGAGCGTTGGCTGCAGTGGCTCTCGAACGAGATCGACGCATCGCGCAGCTTCGAGGACGTCAGGGGCACCGACGCGAGGGACAAGCGCGCGCTCTATCTCCTGCAGCTGCAGACCGCGATGCCGGCGCCGAAAAATCCGGCGCATCTGACCGAGCTCACGACGCTCGCCTCGAAGCTCACCGCGGCGTACGGATCCGGCAAGTACTGCAAGGATCCGAAGGACGCCTCGACCTGCCGCAACCTCGACGACCTTTCCAAGGTGCTCGCCGACGATCGCGACTGGGACCATGCGCTCGACGCGTGGGCCGGCTGGCACCACGTCGGCCGCGGCATGCTGAAGGACTACCAGCGCTTCGCCGAGCTCCTCAACGAAGGCGCGCGCGATCTCGGCTACGACAACGTCGGCACGATGTGGCGCGCGGGCTACGACATGTCGCCCGAGGAATTCGCGAAGACGACCGATCGCCTGTGGTCGCAGGTCCAGCCGCTGTACGGCGAGCTGCAGTGCTACACGCGCAACAAGCTCGCCGCGAAATACGGCGATCGCATGCCGAAGGACGGCACGATCCCGGCGCACATCACCGGCAACATGTGGGCGCAGAGCTGGGAGAACCTCTATCCGCTGCTCGAGCCGTATCCCGGCGTCGGCAATCTCGACGTGACCGAACGCCTCGAAGCCGAGCGCGCGAAAACGCTCGAAGACCTCAGGAAGAAACTCAAGGGCACGCCGACGCCGCTCGATCTCGCCAGGCTCGAGCACGACGCCGACGTGAAGAGCGCCGAGACGATGGTGCGCCGCTCCGAGGACTTCTACGCGTCGATCGGCTTCCCGCCGCTGCCGGCGTCGTTCTACGAGAAATCGATGCTGGTGCGTCCGCGCGATCGCGACGCGCTGTGCCATGCGAGCGCGTGGCCGCTCAATCTCGCCGACGACGTGCGCATCAAGATGTGCATCCGCCCGACCGAGGAGGACCAGTACACGATCTACCACGAGATGGGCCACATCTATTACTACCTCGCCTACAAGAACGAGTGGCCGATCTTCCAGGGCGGGGCCAACGACGGCTTCCACGAGGCGATCGGCGACACGATCCGGCTCAACATCACGCCCGCGTACCTCGCGAAGATCGGCCTCGCCGGCAAGGCCGGCCGCGACGAGAAGGCGGCGCTCAACGCGCAGATGAAGCTCGCGCTCGAGAAGGTGTCGTTCCTGCCGTTCGGGCTCCTGATCGACAAGTGGCGCTGGGGCGTGTTCGACGGCTCGATCAAGCCGGACCAGTACAACGAGGCGTGGTGGCAGCTGCGGCGGAAGTACCAGGGCCTCTCGTCGCCGGTCGCGGCGACGCCGGCCGACTTCGATCCCGGCGCGAAGAACCACGTGCCGACCAACGTGCCGTACATGCGCTACTTCCTCGCCGACATCCTGCAGTTCCAGTTCTACCGGGCGCTCTGCGAGGCGTCCGGGCACAAGGGCCCGCTGTACCAGTGTTCGATCTACGGCAACAAGGAAGCCGGCGCGAAGTACTGGAAGATGCTCGGCGAAGGCGCGAGCCAGCCCTGGCAGACGACGCTGAAGGAGCTGACCGGCAAGGACGAGATGGATGCGAGCGCGATCATCGACTACTTCGCGCCGCTCGATGCCTGGCTCAAGGAGCAGAACAAGGGGAAGACGTGCGGGTGGTGATCGTTCGAAAGACGGTAGTCGGTAACCGGTAGCCGGGAGCCGGAAGAGCGACAGGGTTCGCTTTCCGGCTGCCGGCTCACGGCTACCGGCTCACGTCTTTTC
>DATFRS010000222.1:0-10975 GCA_035263065.1 Rhodanobacteraceae bacterium | reverse complement strand
AAACCGGTGAGCTTGCCGTCGAGCGTGTCGCGCGCGGTGAGCATCAGCACCGGCGTCTGGCGCTTGGCTTCCTGGCGAAGCTTGCGGCAGACCTCGAGGCCGTCCATGCCCGGGAGGCCGAGATCGAGCACGATCACGTCGAAGTCGTTGACGACGGCGAGATGCAAGCCGGTGACGCCGTCGCCGGCGAAATCGACCACGTGGCCCTTGTCCGCCAGAAAGTCGCCGATGTTCGCGGCGATGTCGCTGTTGTCTTCGATGACGAGAATTCGCATGGGACTTTACTTTAACGCTTAAATCCGCCGGATGCGGAGCGTGCAAAAACGAAGGAAGTTCCCGTAGATGCGGTCGCCTCGGAACAAGCCCAAGCCGGCGCATCCACGGAGCGTGCTTCTGGTTGAAAGTGCGGCCATGGATGGCCGCTTCTGGAGTTCGGGGGAGGCGAAAAGCGCGGAAATCATCCAGCGCCGGATCGCGCGGCGATCCCGGACGGATCGCAAAAACAAAAGAAAATGGCCCAAGGAGGTGCCATTGGGGGAACACACCTCGCTTGGGCCAAAAAGCTACTGCCCCGATTACCGTAATCTGCCAGTCACCTGACCTGACTTTAGGAGTGTCGAGCAGAACTACAGCGTGGGGGACTATAGTCAGCCGAGTCTTAAATACCCGTTAAACGGCTCTGATCCTTCCGTTAACCGACGGGCCCATCCGTCAGGGATACATGGGCCCGTTGGCGTTGGCTTCGATGATCGTCAGCGGCAGCGCGACTTCCTCTTCCTCGGGATGCCGGCAGACCAGCGAACCCGTGCGGCGCACGCAGTCGAACGCCTCGCCGTCGGACGGCTTGGCGCGGTGGCGGATGTCGCTCTGCTTGGCGAACACGAACGACTGCTGGAAGCGCGCGCTCGCATCGGCCGGCACGCTCGCCGGATCGAAACGCCACATGCGCATGGCCTTCTCGGCCGACGCGCCGAACGCGCGGTTGTCTTCGGAGTCGACCACCGCCGCGACGTCGCGCACCGTGCCGTCGGCATTGAGCGAGAACTGCACGTCGACGCGCACGGGTTCCTTCACGGCGCGGTAGTCGGGATAGCGCGGCTGGATCACGTGCACGGCGACGAGATGACGCGCGCGTGCGGTGACGCTCGCCGTCGCGGGACGCGCCGGCGCCTGCGCTTCGGACGAGACGGTCGGCAGCACCGTGTCGGCCGGCGGCGTCGACGGGCGCGGCAGCGTATCGAGATTCGCGACCGGGCCGAGGCCATTCGTCGTCAGCGCGGCGCGCTCGCTGACCGGCGGCGGCACCGCGTCGACGGCGATGCTCTTCACCTGCGGCGCGACGGGCGGCGCGATCTCCGGCGGCGGCGCGACCTTGGCGAGCTTCGGACGCGCCATCGAGACGGTCCACTTCGGCGGCTCGCGCAGCGCAAAACCGACGAGGAACGCGGCATCGGGTCGCGGCAGGCGCTCGAGCAGCGCATTCGCACCGGCGGCAAGCGCGTCGAGATCCTTGCGGTCCGGACGCAGCACGCTGATGCCGGCGATCATGACCGCCGCGGCGACGAGCACCGTGAGGCCGAGCGTCGGCCGCGGCGCGGCCGCAAGGCGCGGCGTCGGCATGTCGATGATGCGGCGCACGCGGTCGAGCAGCACGCCGCCGCTCGCGGCGATCGCGAGCTGCGGCGAGGCGAGGCGAAGCTCTTCGAGCGAGGCGAGGGTCTGCGCGTATTCGCGCGGCTCGCCGCGCGTGAGCCGCAGCACGAGGCGGTCGCAGCACACTTCGCGATCGTTGCGCACTTCGCGCGAGATCCAGTGCACGACCGGGTGATAGAACAGCAGCGTCTCGATGACCGCCTGCGCGAGGTTGACGAGGTGATCGTAGCGGCGCAGGTGGCCGAGCTCGTGCGCGAGAATCAGCTCGACCTGGTGGCGCGGAAAGCCGAGCGCGACCGCGGTCGGAATCAGGATGACGGGCTTGATCCAGCCGATCAGCGTCGGCGTGTCGATATGGTCGGAGACCAGCACGCGGATCGAGCGCACGAGATTGAAGCGCTTGGAGAGCGACGCGAGCATGCGCTCGAGCTCCGAGCTCGTGCGCGCGCAGCGCCGCGCGATGTGCTCGAGCGCCTGCCACTGGCGCAGCGCGCGCCACGCCATCACGGCGACGCCGACACCCCACAGCAGCACGAGCCACGGCAGCAGCCGGTCGAGCGAGTACTCGGCCTCCGGCGACACGGCCGCGGTGACCGCGGCGATGCCGGTGTCGAGCACGGTCGATGCGCCCGCGCTCGCGGCGGCGACGAAGTGCGGATAGAGCACCGCGAGCGTCGCGACCGGCGCGAGCGCGATCAGGGCGAGCGCGGTGAGGCCGGCCGCGTAGCGCGCCTCGGCGTGGCTCGCCGGAACGATCGTGCGGACGAGCGCATAACCCGCGCCCACCAGGGCGCCCTGCCACAGGAAGTGCAGCAGGGTCCAACCGAGCGACTGGATCAGCGGGAGCCAGTCAGCGAGATACGCGCTCATTTGCGAGACCCCGGTTCGAGCTTGTTGAGAAGCGCGCGGATTTCGTCGAGCTCTTCGCGCGTCGCGCGCGGGCGCGAGCCCAGTGCATGCAGCACGAGCTGCGAGGGCGAGCCGTCGAACACGCGCTGCACCATGTCGGACAGGAAGCGCTTCTGCGTGCGCTCCTTGCTGACCGCGGCGCGGAACACGTGCGCGCGCTCGGAATCGTCGCGCTCGACGAGGCCCTTGCCGTGCATGATCTGAAGCAGCTTCAGCGCCGTCGTGTAGCCCGCGCCTTCGTCGCGATACAGCGCTTCGTGGACATCGCGGACCGTCGACGGGCCGCGTTCCCACAAGACGTTGAGGATGCCGAGCTCGGCTTCGGTCGGCTTCGGAAGTTCTTCGATCTTCGCCACTTGGATTACCCCGCGCGGGTGATGCGTGAATGCTAAGTCGGCCGGCGCTTCCGGGCTACTGCCGAAAACACCCATTCTGCCGCCAGACCCGACGGAGCGGCGCCTGGCCGCCTCCCTGTCCGGCGCCCCACCGCGCCGGTTCCGTCACGTCACCGGCCCACCCTAGTCCTGCCCGGGGGTCCCGTCAACGACGGCAATCGTACCGGTGGGATCGTAGGGCTTACCGCGAGTCGCCGTTGGTCGGTGCCTTGGCGGGGGATCCGCCGCAGCCGGCGTTGACGCAGCCGAGCCGGAGCCACTCGTCGAGCTGCTCCTTGGTGCCGCGGCGAGCTTCCTCTTCCTGGGCGTAGGTGTGGCAGGTCGTGACCGGGATGTGCGAGCCGACCTTCGTCTCGTTCTTGCAGATCACACGATCGCTGTCGCGGCGCGTCAGGATCGAATTGACGACCTCCTGCGCGTTGAAGAGCCTGATCTTCGTGTCCTGCTTCATGTCGGCGATGCTGCCGTTCTGGTCAAAGATCGCCGTGATGTCGCCGAGCGCCTTCTCGACGTCCTTGCGCTCGTCGGGCTTCACGTACTCGTAGCGGCCGCCCGGGCTCATTTCCTTGCGGATGTTGTCCGCGACCACGGCGAACTTCTCGGGCGTGTCGGCGTTGAGCGCCTTCTCGTGGTAGTTCTCCTTGGCGGCCGCCACCGTTGCGGCAGCGGCAAGCGCCAGCGCGGCAATCACCGCGCAGATCGTACGTGAGCTCATTCCCCTTCCCCTCAGCAGAAACAACCGGCGGCGGGCCGCGGGCGACGACTCAGTTGCCGCTCTTGAACTGCACGTTCTGGCGGTCCTGGACGAATTTCTGCGCTTCGCGCTGATCGCCTTCCATCTGACGGGCCGTCTTGCAGGTCTTGACCGGGATGTGCGAGCCGACCGGCGCGACGCTCTTGCAGATCACGCGGTCGCCGTCGTGCTTGGCCAGGATCGAGTTGACCTGCTCCTGGTTGTTGAACATCTCGGTCTTTTCCGCGTCGTTCATCTGCTCGACGCTGCCCTTCTTGTCGAGCAGCGCGCCCATCTGCGCGAGCTTGGCTTCGACCGTGCTGCGGTCGGACGAGGTCACGTGCTCATAGCGGCCGCCGGGGTTCATTTCCTTGTGCACCCAGTCGGTGACCGTGACGAACTTGTCCTTGGTGTCGGCATTGACGGCCGGATCGGGCTTGTCGGCCGTGGCCGCGTTCGCGGCGAAGGCGGCAAACAGCAGCAACAGCACGGCCGAGACATTCTTTTGCATTTGAATCACTCCTCCACGGATTTTCGGGTCTTGCGGCACGGGGGCCGGCGGCAGAACCTAGCGAATGTCGGGCCGCCAGTCAACGATTACTTTCGTACACCCAAAGTCGTAGTGACAATCGGCGGCCGGCAGCCGATAGCCGGCGCAAACAGTCCTGGGTGAAATCACTCAGGCGCGGCGCTTGATGCGCCTGGGCCTGGATACGACGACGCGCTGCCGCGCGCGCCCGGCGACGTGCTCGATGATCGCGCCCGCGACGTCTACGCCGGTCGCCGCCTCGATGCCTTCGAGGCCCGGCGACGAATTGACCTCGAGCACGAGCGGCCCGCGATGCGACCGCAGGAGATCGACGCCGGCGATGCCGAGCCCCATCACGCCCGCCGCGTGCACGGCGAGGAGGGATTCCTCCGCCGTCAGCCGCACCGCGATCGCCGTGCCGCCGCGATGGATGTTCGCGCGGAAGTCGCCGTCGACGGCCTGGCGCTGCATCGCCGCGACGACCTTGCCGCCGACCACGAAGCAGCGCAGGTCCGCGCCCTTCGCTTCGCGGATGAACTCCTGCACGAGGAAGTTCGCGTAGAGGCCGCGGAACGCCTCGATCATGCCCTGCGCCGCCGAGCGCTTCTCGGCGAGCAGCACGCCCTGCCCCTGCGCGCCTTCGTTGAGCTTGATGACGTGCGGCGGGTCGCCGAGCATCTTCAACAGGTCGGCCGTGTCGTCCGGGTTGTCGCCGAACACCGTGGTCGGAAGCCCGATGCCGTCGCGCGCGAGGAGCTGCAACGCGTGGAGCTTGTCGCGCGCACGCAGGATGGCCTCGGCGCTGTTCGGCGTCGCGACGCCCATCATCTCGAACTGGCGCAGCACTGCCGTGCCGTAGAACGTCACCGACGCGCCGATGCGCGGGATGACGACGTCGAGTCCGCGCAGCGCGCGGCCCTTGTAGTGGATCTCGAACGCGCCGGCGGCGATGCGCATGTAGCAGCGCAGCGGATCGAGCACGCGCACGGAATGGCTGCGCTTGCGCGCCGCCTCGACGAGGCGCTGCGTCGAGTAGAGGCGCGCGTTGCGGGACAGGATCGCGATCTTCATGGCGTGGTTCGCACGGACGTAGGTCTCGCGCTCGTGTACGAAAGGGACGGATCGACGCGAAAGCCGCCGAGCGCGGCGCGCCCGAGCAGCAGAGGAAACAGCATTGCGCGGCGGTCTGTCAGATTGATGTCGGTCTCGAAACGCCGGCCGGCCAGCACGACCGCCGTGCGGATGAACCAGCGCTCGCTCGTATGGCCGCCGGAATCGGTGACCGGCCGCCGCGCGACCACGGGTGCCTCGCAGGTCACGATACGCTCGCTGCGCCTTCGCGGCCGCACGCGGAAGCGCACCCAGGTGCGGCCGCCCTGGTCGAACTCGTCGACCGAGACGACGCAGAGCGACGACGAGCGCGCACCGGTATCGAGCTTGGCCTTGATCGCGCCGATGCCGAGCGCCGGCAGCGCGAGCCATTCGCGCCAGCCGAGTGTGACGGATTCCGCAGGCTGCATCGGCGGTAGCTTCGGAGCGGGTCGGGCTCGAGGGTATGATGCGTTCAGGGGTGGAGCGGGTGATGGGAATCGAACCCACGTTCGCAGCTTGGGAAGCTGCTGTCTTGCCATTAGACGACACCCGCGTCGGGACAGCGTAGCGGCGGGCCCGCGGCGTCCGCAAGGCCGCCGCGCCCGGTATCCGCCGACGCCGTCACGGTCGGGCGCTGAATCGGTGCTGAGCACGCTTGTTTACGCTTCGCAAAGCGCCGGGACTGGAAGGCGGGCATTCAGCCCTCCTACGTTGATATGCACTCAGCCTGTCATGCCGTGGGCGGAGAAGGACGTCTTGGGGACCATCCCCGCCGTACCCCGCGGCTGGCGTAGGCACTAGGAGAAACCATTCATGCGTATTCCGCGTCGTTCCATCCGCAAGGCGTTGTACGCCGTGCTCGGATTGGCGCTCTTTGCCGTGGCCCTGCCGGCGTTCGCCGACGACGATCCGCCCGATCGCGTCGCGCGCCTGAGCTACATCCGCGGCGACGTCAGCTTCCAGCCGTCCGGCGACGACGACTGGGCCCAGGCGAGCCTCAACCGGCCCCTGGGCACCGGCGACAAGCTGTACACCGATCGCGACTCGCGCGTCGAAATGGAAGTCGGCGCGGCGACGCTGCGCCTCGACGCCGGCTCGTCGTTCGACATCCTGAACCTCAACGACAGCGTCGCGCAGACCGAGCTCACGCAGGGCATCATGAACCTGCACGTGCGCCGCGTCTTCGAAGGCCAGAGCTACGAGGTCGACACCCCGACGCTCGCCTTCGTCGTCACGCAGCCCGGCGACTACCGCGTCGACATCGCGCCCGACGGCAATTCGACGATGGTCACGGTCTTCTCGGGCGCCGGCGACGTCTACGGCGAGAACAACGCGAGCTACAGCGTTCGCGCCGGCCAGACCTACCGCTTCAACGATTCGGCGCTGCGCGACTACGAAGTGGTCGACATCCCGCGCGGCGACGATTTCGACAACTGGGTGCAGTCGCGCAACAACCGCTACGAGCACGCCGCCTCGCGGCAGTACGTCTCCGAGGACGTGATCGGCTACGCCGACCTCGACGACTACGGCGGCTGGAACGACGTGCCGGAATACGGCCACGTCTGGTATCCGAGCAACGTCTCCGTCGGCTGGGCGCCGTACCGCGACGGCCACTGGGCGTGGGTCGATCCGTGGGGCTGGACCTGGGTCGACAACGCGGCCTGGGGCTTCGCGCCGTTCCACTACGGCCGCTGGGTCTACGCGAGCAACCGCTGGGGCTGGTGCCCGGGTCCGGTCGCGGTGCGTCCGATCTACGCGCCGGCGCTGGTCGCCTTCGTCGGCGGCGCGGGCTGGGGCGTCAGCGTCTCGACCGGCGGTCCGGTCGGCTGGTTCCCGCTCGGCCCGCGTGACGTCTACGTGCCGTGGTACCACACCTCGCACAACTACTTCACGAACGTCAACGTGCGCAACACGACGGTGATCAACAACACGTACATCACCAACGTCAACTACGCGTACCGGCAGAACCCGGCCGCGGTGACGGCGGTCTCGCGCGAAGCGTTCGTCAACGCGCGCGCGGTCAACGCCGCCCGCGTGCAGGTCAACGCGAACCAGCTGCGCAACGCGAACGTGGTCAGCCGCGTCGGCATCGCGCCGGAACGCGCGAGCTTCACCGGCGCCAACCCGCGCGCCCGCGCCATGCCGGCCGCGCAGACGCTCGACCGTCGCGTGATCGCGCGCACCGCCCCGCCGCCGAAGCCGGCGCCGGTCAATGCGCGCATCGCCGAGGTCCAGCGCAACGGCGGCCAGCCGCTCGCGACGCAGCAGCTGCGCCAGATCGCCGCGAAGGCCCCGGCCAACGCGCAGGCGAACAACCGCGGCGCGCCGCAGCGCGTGCAGGTCGTCGGCCAGGGCGGCGCCAAGCCGCAGCCGCTGCCGGCGCGCGGTCCTGCCGCCAACGCAAACGCGCGCGGCAACGCCCAGGTCGGCAACGACAACAAGGCGAACCAGCCGCCGAACCGCGGCGGCCCGGCGACGACGCCGGCCACGAACCCGAACGCGCGCACGCCGGCGGTGCCGAACCGCGAGCAGGCGCAGGGTCAGGGCAAGGGCCAGACGCCGCAGGAGCGTACGGTGCAGCGCGGCCAGAACGCCGGCGACAACGGCAAGGGCAACGCCAACAACGCGAACGGCATGCCTTCGTCGCGCTTCGCCCCGCATGCGGGTCAGCCGCCGCGCACCGCCAGCGACAACGCGGCGCGTACCGCCACGAACCGCACGCCGCCGAACGCGACCGCGAACCCGAACGTCGACAAGCCGCGCGGCAACGAGCGCGCGACGGTGCAGCGCGGCCAGAACGAGCCCGCGAATCCGTCGGGCAACGCGCAGCAGCGCCGCACGACGACGCCGAAGGACGACGACAACGCGCCGCAGCAGCACCGCACGGTCAGCGCACCGCCGCAGGGCGCCAGCAACAACGCGCAGGCCCAGCGCTACGAGCGTCAGCAGCAGCAGGTGCGCTCCGCGCAGCAGCAGCAGGCAGCCCATGAGCAGCAGGCGATGCGTGCACAGCAACAGCAGCAGCGCGAATACACGCCGCGCAAGGCCCCGTCGCAGCCGCAGTACCAGCCGCGCTCGGAGCAGCCGCAGGTGCAGCACGCGCCGCAGCAGCAGGTGCAGCGTCAGGTGCAGCCGCAACAGCAGCAGCACCAGCAGCCGCAGCCGACGCAGGAGCGTCGTGCGCCGCCGCCGCGCGACAAGAAGAAGGACGACGACAAGGACGACGGCCACAATCACCGCTGAGTCCCGTCTTCGGAGCAATACGAGCGACGCCGCCCCGCGCGGCGTCGCTTTTTTTTGTGCGCATGCCGCCGCGGGCGGCTAGAATATCGCGGTGAGAATCACGCTCAACGGCCGCGAAGAGGACATCGAGAACGGCGCGACAGTCGCCGATCTCATTGCGCTCTCGGGCCTCGCCGGCAAGCGCGTCGCGATCGAGATCAACCGCGAGATCGTGCCGCGCAGCGACTACGCCGCGCGCGCGCTCGTCGCCGACGATCGCGTCGAGGTCGTGCACGCGATCGGCGGCGGCTGAGCGGTGCCGAGTTACTGCCGTCGCGCACGACGGCGCGACGACGATCCGGACATCCGATGAACGCCCTGCCCCAATCCGTTTCACCGCCTTCGATCGACGATCCGCTCGTCATAGCCGGCAAAACCTATCGCTCGCGCCTCCTGACCGGCACCGGCAAGTTCAAGGATCTCGCCGAGACGGCGCGTGCGACCGAAGCCGCCGGCGCCGAGATCGTCACCGTCGCGATCCGCCGCACGAACATCGGCCAGCATCCGGGCGAGCCGAACCTCCTCGACGTGCTGCCGCCGTCGCGCTACACGCTCTTGCCGAACACGGCCGGCTGCTACAACGCCGACGACGCCGTGCGCACGTGCTGCCTCGCGCGCGAGCTTCTCGACGGGCACACGCTGGTCAAGCTCGAAGTGCTCGGCGACGAGAAGACGCTGTTCCCCGACGTCGTTCAAACGCTCAAGGCCGCCGAGACGCTCGTCGCCGACGGCTTCGAGGTCATGGTCTATACGAGCGACGATCCGATCCTCGCGCGCCGTCTCGAGGAAATCGGCTGCGTCGCGGTGATGCCGCTCGCGGCGCCGATCGGCTCGGGGCTCGGCATCCAGAATCGCTGGAACCTCCTCGAGATCGTCGAGAACGCGAAGGTGCCGGTGCTCGTCGATGCCGGCGTCGGCACGGCATCCGATGCGTCGATCGCGATGGAGCTCGGCTGCGACGGCGTGCTGATGAACACCGCGATCGCCGGCGCGAAGGATCCGGTGCTGATGGCGCATGCGATGAAGCTCGCCGTCGAAGCCGGCCGTGCGGCATTCCGCGCCGGCCGCATTCCGCGCAAGCGTTACGCGTCGGCGTCGAGCCCGCTCGACGGGCGCATCGGTTGAGATGGAACGTGAGCGGTCAGCAGTGAGCGGTGAGCGGAAAAAAAGCGACGAGCGTCCTCACCGCTCACCGCTCACCGCTGACCGCTCACCCGGCGCGAGCCCGAAGAGCGATCCCGAACAGCGACCCGACCGCCGCATCCGCAGCTTCGTCCTGCGCCAGGGCCGCATCACCGATGCGCAGCAGCGCGCGTTCGACGCGCACTGGCAGCGCTACGGCCTCGACTTCGCCGGCACGCCGCGCGATTTCGCCGCGCTGTTCGGCCGGCGCGCGCCGCTCGTGCTCGAGATCGGCTTCGGCAACGGCGAGCAACTCCTCCATGCGACGCAGGCCGAACCCGATCGCGACTTCATCGGCATCGAAGTGCACCGGCCGGGCGTCGGGCGCCTGCTCAACGGGCTCGCCGACGCCGGCGTCGACAACGTGCGCCTCTATCAGCACGACGCGGTCGAGGTGCTCGAGCGCGAGATCGCGCCGGCTTCGCTCGCCGAAGTGCGCATCTATTTTCCCGATCCGTGGCCGAAGAAGCGCCATCACAAGCGGCGCCTCATCCAGCCCGACTTCGTCGCGCTCGTCGCGTCGCGCATCGCGTCCGGCGGACGCTTGCATTTGGCGACCGACTGGGCGGACTATGCCGAGCATATGCAAAGCGTGCTCGACATCGCGCCGGGCTGGCGCCGCGAGGCGCACCATGCGACGGCGGAGCGGCCTGCCTGGCGCATCGACACGCACTTCGAGCGCCGCGGGCTGAAACTCGGTCACGGCGTCTGGGATCTCGTCTATGAACGCACCTGACCGACGACCCGAGCGCTGAGCGCCCCGGCCGATAACAAGAATCCGCCCCGATGGAATCCGGCCTGACACTGACCCCCAGCATGACGCTCGTCTTCGGGCTGCTGGCGTTCACCGTCGTCATGCTGGTGCTCGAGTGGATCCGCGGCGATCTCCTCGCACTGCTCGTGATCGTCGTCATCGGCATCACGCGGCTCATCCCGGTCGAGCAGCTCTTCGACGGCTTCGCCGGCAACGCGGTGATCTCGCTGATCGCGGTCATGATCATGGGCGCCGGGCTCGATCGCACCGGCATGCTGAGCAAGGCGGCGTCGCTGATCTTGAGGCTCGCCGGCGGCATCGAGGCGCGGGTGTCGCTGCTGCTCAACGCGATGGCTGGAAGCCTCTCCGCCGTGATCCAGAGCCAGGCGCTGTCGACGCTGCTCGTGCCGGTCGTGAGCCGCGTCAGCGCGCGCACCGGCATGCCG
>DATFRS010000221.1:0-3071 GCA_035263065.1 Rhodanobacteraceae bacterium | reverse complement strand
GGATTGGGGCGCGCGTAGTCGTATCCCCCGCCGATGGCCACCTGCGGACGCGCGGCGCCGGCCGCAGCCGTGACGCGCTCCATCGAAGCCGCCACCCGGTCTTCGAGCGCCTGCCGCTCGGGTCGTGCCTTCAGCGCCGCGGCGATCAAGTCCGGCACGGTCTGCACCTCGGGAACGGTCGGAGGCGCATACGGGGCCGCCGGCGCCGCGGTCGCCCGGTCGTTGCCCGTCAGACGCTGAAGGTCGGCCTCGGCGATCCCGCGTTGATTCGACGCTTCGATCGCCAACAGGCGCTCGTGCGCCGCCTGCGCTTCGGCCGACGCCACTTCGTTGGGCGGGATCAACCCCGACGCCAGACGGCTGCGGACGTCGGCCACGTGCGCGTTCGCCGTCTCGAGCGCCCGCTGCAGGACGGCCTCCGCTTCCTCAGCCGTGACGACGGCCCAGTAGGCGCGGGTGATCTCGAGACGCAAATCGGCGCGCGCGGCGTCGACGTCTTTCGTGATCGCGCTGCGCTCGGCTCGTGCCGCGCGCTCGAGCGCATCGGTGCGGCCGCCCGTGTAGATCGGCCATTGCAGATCGAGCCGCGTGCGGACGTTGTCGGGGATGTCCGGATAGAGCACCTGCGGCGGCCGGCTGATCGTGGTCGGCACCGAGAACTCCTCGACATGATTGGTACGCGTGTAGCCGCCCTGCGCGGAGACGATCGGCAGGTCGGCGGCGTGGCGTCCCGCGACCGCGTAATCGGCCGCCTGCGCCCGCGCGTCGAGCTCGGCCAGGCGCTGGCTGTTCGCGAGTCCCTGGCGGATGGCCTCCTCGAGCGTGATCGGCGTCGTCTGTGCGAGCACGGAGTCGGGAAGGAGAACACAGGACAGAAGGAACACGACCCGGTATGTCATCGGCGGTTTCCTGTAATCAGATCGATGAAGACGTCTTCGAGCGAGGCGACGATCGGCCGCACGCCGATGCCGCCGACGCCGGCGGCCGCGAGCGAGCGCTCGATCGCACGCGTCAGATCCGCCTGCGATCCGGGACGGATCCTCACGTGCGCGCGGTCGCCGAAGTTCTGCACGTCCTCGACGCCGGGAACCTTGCGCAGCAGATCGACCGGCGGACGCGGCGCATCGGTGACCACTTCGAGCAGTTGTCCCGCCAGCACCGACTGCAGGTGCTGCGGCGCGTCGAGCGCGAGCAGATGTCCGTCGTGGAGGAGCGCGACGCGCGCGCATCGCTCCGCTTCGTCGAGGTACGGCGTCGCCATGACGATGGTGAGGCCGCGGGAGAGGAACTCGGAGAGCAGCTTCCAGAACTCCCGGCGGGATACGGGGTCGACGCCCGTCGTCGGCTCGTCGAGCAGCAGGATCTTCGGCTCGTGCACCAGCGTGCAGGCCAGTGCGAGCTTCTGCTTCATGCCGCCCGACAGCCGGTCCGCCCGCCGCGCGCGGAACGCCGTGAGCTGCGTCATGTCGAGGAGCCGATCGCGTGCGGCCTCGAATCGGCGGACGCCGTGAATCTCCGCGAAGAACGCGATGTTCTCGTCGATGGAGAGGTCGCCGTAGAGGCTGAAGCGCTGCGAGAGATAGCCGACGATGCCGGTCGTCGCGCGGTGGTCGGCGACCGGATCCTTCCCCAGCACGGAGATGCGGCCGCCGTCCGGCCGCAGCAGGCCGCCGGTCAAACGGATGGTCGTCGTCTTCCCCGCGCCGTCCGGGCCGATGAGGCCGAACATCTCGCCGGCGCGCACGTCGAACGACAGCGCGTCGATCGCCGTCACGCTCCCGTAGCGGCGCGTGACCTGGTCGAAGCGGATCGCGTCTTCGCCGCCGGTCATCTGCCACCGTTCGGGTCGCCTGCGGCCGGCGACAGCTCGGCCTCGACCGGCATGCCGGGCTTGAGCACGCCGCCGCGATTGTCGGCCGTGACCTTCACGCGATACACCAGCTTCGACCGTTCGTCGGCCGTCTGCACGTTGCGGGGCGTGAACTCCGCCTTGGGCGAGATGAAGGTGATGCTGCCGTTGAGGCGCTGGCCGGCGTCGGTGATGAGCGTGGCCGCCTGGCCGATCTTGAGCTGCGGCACGAGGCGCTCGTCCACGTAGACGTTCGCCCACGCGTGATCGAGATCGGTGACGACGACGATCGGCACGCGCGGCGCGGCCATCTCGCCGGCGTCGAGCAGCTTCGACGTCACGATCCCCGAGACGGGAGCCTTCAGCGTGGCGTCGCCCAGGTTTTTCTGCAGCGCCGCGATCTGCGCGTCGACGGTCGACACGCGGGCCCGCGCCGCGTCGATCTCCTGCGGCCGTGCACCCGCGCGCATCTTCGCGAGCGCATCCGTCGCGCCGCGCGCGCGCTGCTGCGCGCTCCTGACGCGCGCCGACGCGACGTCGCGTCGCGTGACGGCGTCGTCGCGCTGCTTGACCGAGCCGGCGTTCGCGCGCAGGAGGTTCTCGAAGCGCTCGACGTCCGCGCTGGCGGCGTCGAGCTCGGCCTGCGCCGCCTTCACGTCCGCCTGGGCCGACTCGGCCTGCGCCGCCGACTGCCGGATGTCCTCGGCGCGTGAGCCCGCCCGCAGCAGCGCGAGCTGCGCCTCGGCCTGCGCGCGCTCGGCGCTCGCGCGACGCAGCGCGAGGTCGGTGTCGGCGGTGTCGATGCGCGCGAGCACGTCGCCCGCGTTCACGCGGTCGCCTTCCGCGACCTTGACGTCGACCAGGCGTCCGCCCACTTCCGGCGCGACGCGGACCTCGGTGGCCTCGACGTAGCCCGTCGCGCGGTTGGCCGGGGTCTCCGCCGTCCGATTGCACGCGGCGAGGAGCAGCAGGCCGAGCAGCGGAACACAGCGACTGCGAGTCATACGATCTTCCCTTCGAGCTGAGCGAGCGTGAGCTGCTGGATGTGCGCGACCACCATGTCGCGCGAAACGGCCGAGATGCTGGCGACGCCCGCCCGTTCGATCTTCCTGCGCAGCGGCGCCGTCGCGAAGAAGAAGAGCAGCGGCGCGATGATGGCGCCCTGCAGGAGGATGGGCGTGACGGGCTGGAAACGTCCGGCCCGGCGCCCTTCCTCGAGGAT
>DATFRS010000220.1:0-17480 GCA_035263065.1 Rhodanobacteraceae bacterium | reverse complement strand
TCGCCCGGCACCCAGGCGCGATCGAAATACGTCGGCGCATACGGCACGAGATTGCGGCGCGCAAAGGGATAGGGCGAGCCCCGCGGGTGCGCGCCGAACGCGACTTCGCCTCCGTTCTGCACGGGCGACTCCGGCAAGCGTACGTTTCCGTCGCGATCGAAGAGCTGGAGCACCGGCGACGGCGGCGTCTCGATGATCGCCGGCGGCACGCTCGGACGCGAGCGCCCAGGGACCGCCGTGGGTATTCGCGGCTGCAGGAGCTTCGCCGGTACTTCAGGTTCGGGCGGGATCGGCAACAGCGGCTCGTCCATGAGCTCGACCTGCACCGGCGTCGGCGGCGCGTGCCGTACCTCGCGCGCGATCTGCCCGCGCATGCCGATGCCGAAGCCGACCAGCTCGATCGTGGTCAGGAATGCGCCGAGCAGGACACCGAACGCGATGCGCCGCGCGTCGAGCGTCGCCCGCTCCCAGCGCAGGCTCCGCTGCCACGGCAGGCGATCGCTCGCGAACGAAAGGCTGTGCGCATCGCTCTGCAAAACCAGGTCGCTCTCGCCGTGACGACGCGAAGCTTAGGCGAGAGCCGGGGCCGTTCGCTTAATCGGTGCTGACGCCGGCGTCATCCGGCGCCTCGACCGCGTAGCCCTTCGCCTTCAGCTTCGCGACGTAGCCGTCCGCGGCCAGGAGATCGGTGATCGGCAGGCGCGCGAACGTGACCGCGTTCTTCGCGAGCGCCGCCGAGGCCGCATCGAGCCACGCGCTCTCGACGCGGTCCGGGAGATCGGCGATGCCGCGCTCGCGCGCGAGATCGCTGCCGGTGACCGCGGCGATGCACGCCTCGCGCTGATCGCTGTCGGGCAGCGTGCGCAGCGTAGCGACGTCGCCGGTCGCCCACGCGTTGGCGCGCACCGCCATCGCGTCGAGATCGCTGTCGATGCGATCGAGCGTCTTGCGGAAGCACTCGAGATCGTCCATCTCGCCCTTCTTGAATTCCTTCACCGCGGCGCGCGGATCGTCGACTTCGACCGTGTAGGTCGGCGTCACGGCCTCGAGCTTCGCGCGCTTCGCCGCATCGCGCACGACATCGCCCGCGATGTCCGAGCGCGTCAGGCCCGCCTTCTTGATCGCCTGGTTCCACAGCTCGATCGCCGCAAAGATCGGCCGCCACGTTTCGATGTTGCGTCCGCGCCCCGCGCCGAAGTATTTCGTCTTCAATGCAAGCCAGCGTCCATACAATTCCGGCGGCACGACGTCGCTCAGCGTCTTGTGGTCGGGATTGTCGCGTACGCCGACGAGCGCCGGCAGCAGCGCCATCTTGCCGAAGAAGCCGACGTTCGCGTCCATCTTGACGCGCGGCGGATCGAGAACCTCCTGCGCGCTCGCGATGACGTCCTCGACCTCGTGCGACTTCCAGCGCATGTCCTTCGGCAGCGGCGAGAGCGTGCCGAGGATCCACAGCACGTGATCGCCCGACGAGACTTTCCAGAGTCCCGGGCCCGGCTGCTCGCCGCTGACGACGACGGTCGGAAGCTCGGCCGTCGTCGCCTGGTTCGCGTTCTGTGCCGATGCGGTCGCATCGGCCAGCAAGAAGGCGACGATGAACGCGGGAGTGCTGCGCATTCGACAATCATGGAGCCTTCGTCTGACGAACCCAAGTCACGACAAAGGGGGCGGGCTGCCCCCTTCGGCATCGCTATGGCGCATCCGCGCCGGCAGTTGGCCGCTGCTTGGGCATCTCCGTCCAGCCCGCGCGGCGATCCCAGCCGAGGCGACGCACCGTCGCGAGGTTCACGCTCCCGTCGGCGTTCAGCGTTCCGTTTTCGATCATGCGGCGTTGGCTTTCCGGCGGCAGCTTGCTGAATCGGGTCGCGTCGGGCGAGTCGGGCACGAAGTCCCGGTTCTCGGCGATCGGCTCCGCGTCGGCATACGCCTTGCGCACGCCGTTGACCTGATAGTCGAAGACGACGTCGGGCGTGCCGGCGACCACGATGCCGTCGAGCGAGCGCTCGACGACGTAAAGGCTCGCCGCGGCGCCGACCGGCGTCAGTTGCGTAGTGAGCCCTGCGTCGGCGGTCACGATCGCAAAGTCGTCCGGAATCTCGATGCGCGCCAGCCCGCCGCGCAGCTGCGCCGTGCCGCGGAAGTAGGTGCCGGCTTCGCGGCCTTCGAGCGTGATGTAGCGGATCTCCTTCGTCGCATCGGTCGGATGAGGCTCGACGAAGAACTTGGTGCCGGACGACCCGAAATCGCCGTTGGCGTACATGGCGTAGTCCGGCACCGGATCGCCGGGTTCGCCATAGACGCCATAGTGACCGCCGAAGCCGGATACGCCGGCGAAACTCGTGGAGCCGGTTCGTCCCTGGATGCCGTCGAAGCCGGCGCTGAATCCCGCGACGCCGGCCGCCGTGCTGCTGATGCCGACGGTGCCGTAGCCGGACGAGCTCTCGCCGTGCGCGCCGTCGAACGTCCCGCTGCTTCCGTAGACGCCGAAGTTGTTGTCGCTGAATCCGGTGACGCCGGCGCCGCTGATGCTCTCGCCGCGTATCGCGTCGAAGCTGTTGCTCGAACCCCAGACGCCGGCGCTCGTGTCGCTGACGCCGCGCACGCCGACCTGCCCTCCGGATGCGCCCCACAGCGCGGGACCGCCGCCGCTGTTGTGGATCTCGAATGCCGGGTTCGCGTCGGCGACCGCGCGGTTGTAGGGCACTGGCAGGCCGAGCGCGAACGGCGTCGCCGCGAGCGATTGCCGCGGCGACAGCGTCGTGTACGCGCCGGTCGATGCGCCCGGCCGCACGCGCACTTCGACCCACAGGGCCTGACCCGTGTAGGCCGCCGCGCCGAAGTCGAGCGTGGCGTCGATGAGCCCGCCGCTGACGACGAGATCGTTGATGTCGACGCTGCCGATCGGCGAGCCGCCGCCTGCCGCGCCGTACAGCGCGAACTGGAAATCGTAAGAGCCGCTGGCCGGCACGCCGTTGTCGGCCATGAGACCCTGATACGTGATGCCGGAGCCGAGCGGCGCCGCTAGCGCCGCGCCGCCGAGCGCGATCGATGTCGCGATGACCAATGCCGCGATACGCATGTCGAAAAATCCTCCCTAGGGATCGAACCCGTTGGCGAAAATGCGGTCGCTCGTCTCGAACGAGGCTGGCGACCAGAAACCGTCGAACAGCACGTAGTCGCTCGCCGCCAGGCGTGCGATCGCGGACTGCCCGAACGTCCCGCTGACCTGATACGCGCCGCCGTCGATCGGCCCGCCGCCGCCGGCGATGACCACGCGGTCGATGCGATACGGACCGCCGCTCGACTGCGCCTGCGCGAGCGGCGCGTGCGCACCCGCGAGCGCCAGGGCCGCGAGCGCGGCGACCTCGAAACGAATCCTCATGTGCCCTCCTCCCGCGCAAACGCGAAGCCGTCTGCACTTGAGAAAACGAGAAATCCCGCGCGACCAGACATTCCGCGCACCGGCACGCCGCGCGAGGACCGGGGCTATACTCGCGGAGCGGCGTTCAGGGGACCGAGGTGGGGCAGTCCGACGTCACGGCGCTACTCGAGGCGGCGAATCGCGGCGATGCCGCGGCGCTCAAGGCCGCATTTGCGACGGTGTATGCGGAGCTGAAACGGCTCGCGCGCCGGCAGCTATCCGCGTCGTCGACGCCGACGCTCGACACGACGGCCCTTCTGCACGAGGCCTATCTCAAGCTTACGCAGCAGGGCGCCGGACTGCGCGATCGCGCGCATTTCTTCGCGGTCGCCTCACGCGCGATGCGGCAGATCGTGATCGACCACGCGCGCGCCAAGCTCACCGAGAAGCGCGGCGGCATGCAGGTGCAGCTCGTCGGACTCGAGGACGCGACCGAAGTCCCCAGCGGATCTTTCGGTCCCGAAGAGCTGCTGCGCCTCGAGCATGTCATGGCGCAGCTCGAGGCCGACGAGCCGCGGCTCGCGAATCTGGTCGATCTGCGTTTCTTCGCCGGCATGAGCGTCGCCGACATTGCGACGATGCAGGACCTGACCGAGCGCACCGTCGGCCGCGACTGGCGCCGCGCCAAGGCGATCCTCTACGAAGCGCTGTATCCGGATCCGTGAGCGGCCATGGATCGCAGTCGCCTTCATGAGCTTTTTGCACAGCTGCTGGAGATCGAACCCGTGCACCGCGAGCCGTGGCTGCGTGCGGCGTGCGGCGACGACCACGCAATGCGCGACCGGCTCGAACGCCTGGTTCGCGCCGATGCGAAGGCGCGCGATTTCATGGAGGCGCCGCCCGGCCTTCTCGCGGAGAGTCTGGTCGAGACGCTCGAGAGCGACCCCGATCGCCCGCTCGCATTCGGACCGTATCGCGTCGTGCGATCGATCGGCATCGGCGGCATGGGCGAAGTCTGGCTCGCCGAGCGCAGCGACGGCGAGTTCGAGCAGCGGGTCGCTATCAAGCAGATCGCATATCCGACGCCGGGCCTGCTGCAGCGCTTCCGGCAGGAGCGCCAGATCCTCGCTCGACTGGAGCATCCGAACATCGCGCGCCTCTTCGACGGCGGCGTCGACGGGCGCGGCGTGCCCTACCTCGTCATGGAATACATCGAAGGCGCGCCGATCGACGTCTACGTGCGCCGCGCTTCGCTCGATATCCGCGCGCGCCTTCGCCTGTTTCTCGAGATCTGCGCAGCGGTGCAGTACGCCCATCAGAATCTCGTGATCCATCGCGACATCAAGCCGTCGAACATCCTGGTCTGCGAAGACGGTGTTCCGAAGCTGCTCGATTTCGGCGTTGCCAAGGTTCTGGCGACGACCGACGAGGCACAGCCGACCGAGACCCTCGCGCGCATGCTGACGCCGGACTACGCCGCGCCCGAGCAATTCAGCGGCGGGGCCATCACCACCGCAACCGACGTCTTTGCACTCGGCGTCGTGCTGTACGAGCTCCTCGCGGGCGTGCGGCCTGCGCGGCCGCGACCGGGTGACGGCGCCGACCCGCTCGCGCCGAGCGCGGCGCTGGCGCGCACGGAGAAAGCCGCAGCCGGGCGCGCAGTACGCGGCGACCTCGATCGCATCGCGTTGAAGGCACTCGCATTCGATCCCGCGCGGCGATACGCGACGGCCCATGCGCTCGCGGCGGATATTCGCTGCCATCTCGAAGGACGTCCGATCGCAGCCCGCGGCGACGGAGCGCTCTACCGTCTGCAGAAGTTCGCGCTGCGCAACCGCCTCGCGCTGTCGGCGGCGCTTGGCGTCATCCTCGTCAGCCTCGCCGCCGCCGCCGTG
This sequence comes from Rhodanobacteraceae bacterium, assembly GCA_035263065.1. Classification (GTDB taxonomy): domain Bacteria; phylum Pseudomonadota; class Gammaproteobacteria; order Xanthomonadales; family Rhodanobacteraceae; genus Dokdonella_A. The sequence continues at coordinate 12,224 of DATFRS010000220.1, read as the reverse complement.
AGTCTGCACGAGGCAGGCCTGGCGCGCGGGGAGGCACAACGTGCGCAGGCCGTGCGCCGGTTCCTGACCGATACGTTCGCCGAGATCTCGCCCGACGAGAACGGCGGCCAGCCGGTCACCGCGCATCAATTGCTCGACAAAGGCGCGCAGCAGATGCAGGACAGCGTGCGCTACCAGCCGGCGCTCCAGGCCGATCTTGGTACGCTGCTCGGCAGCCTGTACCGGAACATCGGCGACGTCGAGCGCGCCGACGAGCTGTTGCACCATGCGGTCGAGACGAGCACCGGCGCCGGCGTGCCCGCTGAGATCAGGGCACGCAGCCTCATCGAACTCGGCTATCTCGAAGTGGACAAGCATGCATTCGTGCCCGCCTACGATCATGCGAGTCTCGCGCTCCGGCTGGCCGAAAGCGCCGGCGCTGCCGGCACGCGGGAAGCGTCGGACGCGCGCCACATGATGAACGGCCTGCTGGTCTGGCGGGGCGACGCAAATCTTGCCGAGCAGCCGCTGCGCGAGACCCTCGCGGCCGATCAGGCGCGCTACGGCGAAGTCAGCGAGTTCACCGCGGACGATTGGCAGACTCTTGGCATCGCGCTCGACGAGCTATCGCGATATCGGGAGTCGGCGGACGCCTTCGAGCACTCTGTCGCCGCGTGGCGTGCCTGGCACGGCGACCGGCACGGCGCGCTCGGTCGCGCGCTCAACGATTACGGCCTGATGCTGCTGCACAGCGGCGATCTCGTCGGCGCGGAGCGCCGCCTGCGCGAGGCATCGGACATCGCCGATGCGCTGTACGGACCGGATACCGAGGGCGCGCGCAGCGTACGATCAAATCTCCTGCGAGTGTTGGAGCAGCAGGGCAAGCTCGCCGAAGCATTGCCGCAGCGGTTGCGTCTCGTCCAGATCGCGCGGCAACGATCCCGCGCGGATCGTCCCGACGTGCTGGCCTACGCACTCAACGTCGCCGCGATGGACCGGCGCGATCTGGGCGAGCTCGAGGAGGCCGAAGCCGGCTTTCGCGAAACGCTGGCGCTGTGGAAAGAGATCAAGGGAACCGACGATGCTTACGAGGCCGCCAATCCGCTGATGAATCTTGGCATCTGCCTCGCGCTCGAAGGCCGGTACCCCGACGCCGAAGCGTCGCTGCGGGCGGCGCTTGCGATACAGGAGCAGCACGACGCGCCGACCTCGCAGTGGCCGAACTTGACGCGCGCGCACCTCGGCAACGTGCTGCGCCTTCGGCACCGCGCCGTCGAAGGCAGGCGCGAGCTCGAGGCTGCCTTGAACGCCTTGCAGCGCTCGGGCAATGAAACCAATCCGTCGTTCGCGTTGATGGATGCGCAGCTTAGCGAGGCTCAGCTGGACACCGCCGACGCGGCGCTGGCCGAGGCGACCGCAACCGCCGCGCTCGCCGCCGCGCGCAAGGCGCTGCCGAAGGCAAACGTCCGACTAGGCGCGCCGCTGTTTGCGCTCGGGCGCGCCAAGCTCGCGCGCGGCCGCGCCGAGGAAGCCGAGCCGCTGCTGCGCGAGGCGCTCGCGGTGCGCAGCCCCCCGCATCCGCCAGGCGATCCGCGCGTAGTCGAAGTCGAGGTCGCGCTTGCAGTGGCGCTCGCCGCGCTCGATCGACGCGACGAAGCTGCTGCGCTTGCGGCGCAAGTCGCGCCCGAGCTCACGGCTTCGCAGAGTCCTTACGCGGCCGACCTTCGCGCGCGTCTCGCCGGGGCGCATTGAAACGCGCCTTGTGATCTACTGACCGCTGTCCTGAGAGCCGTAATCGCATGCGCATCTGCGTCTACTGTGCGTCCAGCGAGCACTGCGACCGCATGTACCACGAAGCCGCCGCCACGCTCGGGCACCTCCTCGCCGAAGCCGGCTGCACGATCGTCTACGGCGGCGGCGCGGTCGGTCTCATGGGATCGCTCGCGAACGCGGCGCTCGCGGCCGGCGGGCACGTCGTCGGGATCATTCCGCGCTTCATGACCGAAGTCGAATGGCAGCATCCCGGGCTCGCGAGCCTCGAAGTCGTCGAGGACATGCGCGAGCGCAAGCATCGCCTGCTGACCGGATCGGACGCCGTCGTCACGCTGCCCGGCGGCTGCGGCACGCTCGAGGAAATGGCCGAGGCGCTGACACTGAAGCGGCTCGGCCTCTATTTCAATCCGATCGTGCTGGTGAACACCAACAACTTCTATGCGCCGCTGCAGCGCTTCATGGAGCAGATGATCGCGGAGCGCTTCATGAATCCGCGGCACCGCGACATGTGGCAGCTCGTCGAGACGCCGGCCGACGTGCTGCCCGCGATCCGGTCCGCGCCGAAGTGGCGCGAGGACGCGCGAAACTACGCCGTCGTAAAACCGTAGCTTCGATCAGTCGAAGCGGCTCACGCCGCCGCTGTCGTCGTCCGCGGCCGAGCGTTCTTCGCCGTCGTCGTCGGCGCTCTCGTGCGCGTCGGCGTGCGTGTCGTGCGATTCGCTTTCTTCGGAGCCGTTGGCCGCGCCGCGCTCGCTCGCCGCGGCCGCCTTTTCCCAGCGCGTGCGGATCGGGTTCGCCGACTCGGCCGCTTCGAGCGCGCTCAGGAGCTCCTGCTTGCGGTCCTCGGGGAGCTCGGCCCAGTGGCAGTCGGCGAGCGCGCCGGCCATCGCGTAGAGAAGATTGAGGCTCGGCCGGAACCCGGCGCGCTTGACCTTGAGGAACGCATCGACCGGACCGATGCGCGCGAGGTCCTCGTTGGTGCGCACGCCGACCTGGCGCAGCCAGGCGGCGGATTTCGGTCCCACGTTGCGGATCTTGGTCATCGCACCCCTCCCGGGCACGGCGTCAGCCGCGCAGCGACTCCATGAATATCGCACAAAGCCGCTGCATGCCGACGCGGTCCTCCTCGTCGAAGCGCGCGACGTCCGGGCTGTCGACGTCCCAGACGCCGACGAGGCGGTCGCCGTCGAAGAGCGGCACGACGATCTCCGAGCGCGACGCGACGTCGCAGGCAATATGGCCTGGGAACGCCAGCACGTCCTTGACGACCTGCGTCTCGCGCGTCGCGGCCGCGGTGCCGCAGACGCCCTTGCCGACGGCGATGCGCACGCAGGCGGGCTTGCCCTGGAACGGACCGACCACGAGCTCTTTGCCGTCGAAGAAATAGAAGCCGCACCAGTTGATGCGCGGCACGCCGTGCCAGACCAGCGCCGCGAAATTCGCCGCGTTCGCGATGCGATCGCGCTCGCCGGCGAGAAGGCCCGCGGCCTGCTCGGCGAGCTCGGCGTACTGGCCCGATTTGCTGGTGGAGCGCGGTGCTGCGGCGACGAACATGGCGGTCTCGAAGGGCGTGCGGCGCGCATTGTACGCCCACGCCGCCGCCGTGCGGCGCTGGCATACTGCGCGCGCCCCGGGGACGCCCGCCATGACCGCCACGACGACGCTTCTGGACCACGGTTTTCGCATCCGCGGCGTTCAGCCGACGCGCGTCGACGCGTTCGTCGATGCGGCCTTCGCGTTCGCGGTGACGCTGCTCGTGATCGCGATCGGGCGCGTGCCCGCGTCGGTCGCCGAGCTCGTTCAGGCCATGCGCGGCGTGCCGGCGTTCGCGGCGAGCTTCTTCGTGATCGGGCGACTCTGGCAGGCGCATCGCAACTGGTCGCGGCACTACGGCATCGAGGACGTCGTCGCGACGCGGCTCAGCCTCGCGCTGGTGTTCATGGTGCTGGTCTACGTGTATCCGCTGCGCATGGTCGCCGAGCTGACGCTCGCCGGCATCAGCGGCGGCGCGCTTGCCGAAACGCCAGTCGAAATCCACACGGTCACGGAACTGCGCACGCTCTATGTCGTATTCGGCCTCGGCTACCTCTTGACGGCGCTGATCTTTCTCGCGCTGTACTCGCATGCGATGAAGCTCGCCGACGCGATCGGCCTCACGCCGGCCGAGCGCATCCGCACGACGACGCTTTGCCTGCGCTGGAAAGCGGTGATCGCGATCGCGGTCGCGTCGGTATTGCTCGGACTCTTCCTGCCGATGGGCCGCGGCGAAAGCATGCCGCTCGATTCGGCGCCGGGCCTCGTCTACATCCTCGTCTACGTCGCGTTCCAGCTGCTCGCGCGACGCGAACGACGCCAGCTCGCCGCGATCGGGAGCACGGCTTGAGCGCGCGCGCCGTGTTCGTCACCGGCACCGACACCGGCGTCGGCAAGACGCACGCGAGCGTCGCGCTGCTGCACGCATTCCGCGCGAGCGGCCAGCGCGCGATCGGCATGAAGCCGGTGGCAAGCGGCTGCCGCGAATCGCCGGACGGCCTGCGAAACGAGGACGCCGAGGCGCTGATCGCCGCGAGCGCGCCCGCGCCTTCGTACGCGGCGTGCAATCCGTTTGCGCTGCCGCTCGCGATCGCGCCGCACCTCGCGGCGCGCGAGGCCGCTGTCGAGATCGAGCTCGAGCCGATCGTGCGTGCGTTTCGCGAGCTCGCGGCGACGGGCGATCGCGTCGTCGTCGAAGGCGTCGGCGGCTGGTCGGTACCGCTGTCCGAGACGCTGATGCAGGCCGATCTCGTGCGCGCGCTGGATGTGCCCGTCGTTCTCGTCGTCGGGCTTCGGCTCGGGTGTCTCAATCACGCGCTGCTCGGCGTGCGTGCGATCGGCGCCGACGGCTGCACGCTGGCGGGCTGGATCGCGAACCGCATCGATCCCGCGATGGAGTACGCCGACGAAAATCTCGCGACGCTGCGCTCCCGCATCGCGGCGCCGCTGCTCGGCGTGCTCGCGCATTCGACGGCGCCCGGAAGCGGCGAAGACATCGCGGCGTTGTCGCCTGCGCTCGGAAAGCTCTGACCGATGATCGGCCGCGAAGCGCGTTCGCTCGCCGTGCCGCCGCGCCTCCTGCCGTGGCTCGTCGCGTTCGCGGGCTTCGCGTTCGACGTCGCGGCGTACTGGCCGGGCCAGATGTCGTTCGACTCGGCGTACACGTGGTGGCAGGCGCGCGGCGGCGCGACGACCGACATTGCGCCGCCGATGCTGATCTTCGTGTGGCGCGCGTGCGACGCGCTCGTCGAAGGACCCGGGCTCGTGTTCGCGCTGCACCTTGCGCTGTTCTGGAGCGGGCTCGCACTGCTGGTCGGCGCGCTGCGGCTCGATCGATGGCGCACGCTCGTCGTGATGCTCGTCGTCGCGTTCGCGCCGGTTCCGTGGCTCCTGCGCGGGCACGTATGGACGGACGTCGGGCTTTTCTCGGCGCTGCTCTTCGCGGTCGGCGCGATGGCGCGTGCGCAGGCGACGGAGGCGCGAGGCTGGCTCGTCGTGGCGCTGCCGGCGCTCTTCTATGCCGCTGCGATCCGCTACAACGCGATCGCGGCACTGCTGCCGTTCGCGGCGTGGTTCGCGTGGCTCGCGCTCGGGCCGGCGGCGTCGAAGCGCCACGTCGCGTTGCTCGCGCTGGCGTTCTTCGGCCTCTGGTTCGCGTTCGCGGTGCTGATCAGCGCGCGCGTCGAGCGCAAGGTGCCGCTCTGGACGGCCGCCGCGGAATGGGAGCTCGCGGCGATCTCGGTTTCGACCGGCGAGATGCTGCTGCCGCCGTTCATGATCGGGCCGGGGCTCGACGTGCCGGAGCTCGCCGGCGCATTCCGCGACTGGAGCATGGTGCCGATGCTGCAATCGACGCAGCACGGCATGCGCGATCCGTTCATGACCGACTACACGCCCGATGAGCTCGCCCGGTTGCGCACGGCGTGGTTCGACGCGGTGCGCCGGCATCCCGGCGCTTGGATCGTGCATCACTGGCGGCGCGCGGTCGCGCTGCTCGGCGTGCACGATCCGTCGTGGCCGCGCGAGCTCATCTACGTCGACGACGAGATCCGGTATCGCGACAACCCGCGCGTGCTGCGCAACGAATCCGCACTGCACAAGGCGTTGATGCGCGCGGCGGCGCGGCTCGGCACGACGAGCGTGCTCGCAGGCTGGCCTTATCTCCTGATCGGACTTCTCGCCGCGCCGGCGGCATGGCGTCGGCGGCGCGAGCTTGCAGGCGCCTGCGCGCTCGCGCTGCTCGCGAGCACGTGGCTCTATCTCGTGCCGCTGCTGCTGCTCGTTCCGGCGGAGCTTCGCTATCTCGGCTGGTGCTGCCTTGCGAGCGTCCTCGCGGCCGCGCTCGCCTGGCTCTCGCGATCCTCGCGGCGCGACGCTGCTAGACTCGCCGTCTCGCCCTATCGGAACTCGCGATGAGCACGCAGCGCTATTTCATTTCGATCGACGACCTGCCCCGCTCGCGCGGCGAATCGCACGAGCTGTCGTTCCACGGCGGCTCGCCGGAGAGCTTCGCGAGCCTGCTCGAGGACGCGCTCCGCTCGCCGTCGCTGTGGCAGCGCTGGCGCAAGATGCAGCCCGATCCCGACGCGATCGATCCCGCGCTCGGCGCGAGCGATCCGTCGGCGACGGTGAGCGCGGAGCAGCACGATCTGCACACCGACGTCCAGGTCGTCACGTCACTGCCGCACGTGATCCTGAAGCATCGGCTGGATCTCCTGATCGGAAAGCACTGGACGTTACGCGACGTCAAATCCGCGTAACGCCCCGCTTTTTTTCAGCCGGAAACACCGGCGGCGCGCATGTCGGCCGGCGCCTTCACGGGTGCCGGCGGCGGCGGCGGCAACTTCACCGGCGCGGCCTTCACGGCCTTCTGCAATTCCTCGATGCCGCGGTCGAGCTGCGGATCCTTGCCGGCGAGCTGCGCGGCGACATCCTGCTCGACCTCGATGTCGGGATCGACGCCGTGGCCTTCGATCACGTACTGGCCTTCGGTGCTCGCGGTCGCGAACTGCGGCACGAAGATGTCGCCGCCGTCGATCGCGGGGCCCCAGCTGTTGATGCCGACGACGCCGCCCCAGGTACGCGTGCCGATCAGCGGCCCGAGCTTCGCCTGCTTGAACATGTACGAGAAGATGTCGCCGTCCGACGCGGTCGTGCCGTTGCAGAGCGCGACGAGGTGGCCGATGAAGGTCTGCTGCGGATAGGTGCCGGTGATCTCGTAGCCGCGGCCGTAGTCGAGCCCGAGCAGCTTGCGCGACAGCCGCTCGATGACCATCGCCGAGACATTGCCGCCGCCGTTGTCGCGCACGTCGATGACGAGGCCCTGCTTGCGCAGCTGCGGATAGAACCACTTCACGAACTCGCGCAGGCCGTCGCCGCCCATGTCCGGGATGTGCAGGTAGCCGAGCTCGCCGTTGCTCGCCTTCTCGACGTACTCGCGGTTGTGCTTGACCCACGCGAAGTAGTTGAGCGGCTCCTCGCTGTCGATCGGCTTCACGAGCACGGTGCGCGCGCCGTCGGTCGACGCGCGGCTGTTGACGGTGAGCTGCACGAGCTGGCCCGGCGCCGTGCGCAGCAGGCGATACGGATTGTCCTTCGCGTCGAGCGGCTGGCCGTTGATCGCGAGCACGTATTCGCCTTCGTGCACGTCGACGCCGACTTCGGTCAGCGGCGAGCGGTAGCGGTCCTCGTCGTTCTGGCCCGGCAGGATGCGGCCGATGCGATAGCGGCCGCTGGCCTCGTCGAGCTCGAAGCGCGCGCCGATGAGGCCGACGTGCGGCTTCGGCGGAAGGCCGAGGTCGCCGCCGCTGACGTACGCGTGGCCGACCGAGAGCTCCGCGACCATCTGCCCCAGCAGGTAATTGAGATCGCTGCGATCGCCGACCCAGGCGACCATCGGCTCGTACTTGGCGCGCAGCGCGTTCCAGTCGTAGCCGTGCATGTTGGTGACGTAGAAGTGGTCGCGATAGCGGCGCCACGTCTCGCGGAACACTTCGGCGTACTCGGCCTTCGGATCGACGAGCGCGTAAAGGCCGTCGGTCGAGACGTCCTTCGCCTCGGGCTTCCCGGCCGTCAGGTCGATCCACTTGTAGGCCTTGTCGTTGCGGATCAGCACCGTGTTGCCGTCGGCCGCGAGCGAGATGTCGTCGACGCCTTCGTACACGTCCTCGCTCTTGCGCTCCTCGAACGTCCACTTCTTGAGCTTGGGCTTGAACGCGCCGTCGCGGTCGTAGTACTGGGCGTCGGAGACGACGTAGAGCAGCGCCTTCGAGGTAACCGCGATCCACGGCACGTTGTCGGGATCGATCGGCGCGCGCACGAGGCGCTGCTCGATGCCATCGAGATCCATGCGGTCGTCGATCTCGGCGGCCGCTTTCGGCTTGTCCTTCTTGTCCTCGCCGTTCTTCTTGTCGGCGTCCTTCTTGTCGTCGTCCTTCGCGGCGCTGTCGTTGCGCGGCGCGAACGGATTGTCGAGTCCCTTGCGCATCGTCAGCGCGAAGATGCCCGTGTCGCGGTTCGCGGCGAAGTTCCACTCGACGTTCGAGAGCTGCGGCGTCCACTCGCGGTTGCCGAGGAAGTAGAGGTATTTGCCGTCCGGCGAGAACGTCGGCGCGTACGCGTCGAAGCGCGCGTCCCCGATGTGGACGCTCTTCGCCGCCGCGAGATCGCGCACGTAGAGCTGCGAGAGCTGCGTGTCCTTGTCGGTGATCGAATACGCGAGGTAGTGGCCGCCCGGGGACCAGGCGTAGTCGCGGCGCGAGCCGTTCGGATCGTCGGCGATCACCGGCGCGGGGCCGCCCGCCGCCGCGACGACGCGGATGCGGCTTTCGCTGTCGACGAACGCGATGCGAAGGCCGTCCGGCGACCAGCGCGGCGCGTAGAGCCGGCCGAAGGCCTCGTTCGTGAGCTGATGCGCGTCGTTGCCGTCGGCGTCGCGGACCCAGATCGCTTCCTCGCCGCTCTGGTCGGACACGTAGGCGACGCGCTTGCCGTCCGGCGACCACTGCGCCTCGCGCTCGTGCGCGCCCGGCGTGTGCGTGAGGTCGAGCGTGATGCCGTCCTTGAGCGGCACCGAGAAAACCTCGCCGCGCGCGGTGAAGAGCGCGCGCTTGCCGTTGCCGGAGAGCGCGAAGTCCTCGATCTTGTCCTTGACGCTCCTCTCCTCGGCGCGCGTGCGCACGAGATCGCTCGGCACCGTGATGTCGAGCGCGCGGTCCTGGTTCGCGTTGACGTCGTAGACGTGCAGCACGCCGTCGACCTCGAACGCGACCTGCCCCTTCGAATCGCCGCTCGCCCAGCGTGCGTCCGCGTTCTTGTAGTCGGTGAGCTGCCGGGTCTCGCCGCTGCCGGTGTCGTAGCGATAGAGATTCAGGTGCTCGCCGCGGTCGGCGATGAAGAAGATGCCGTTGCCGATCCAGACCGGGTCGCGGTCGGTGTTCGGATCGTTGGTGATGTTCTTCGCGGTCTTCGACGCGAAGTCGTAGATGTAGAGATCCTGCGCCCAGCCGCCGACGTAGCGGTTCCAGGTGCGGAAGTCGCGGTACTTCGGCGAGTAGACGATCTGCTTCCCGTCCGGCGAGTAGCGCCCGATGCCGGCGACCGGCATCGGCAGCGTCGACGGCAGGCCGCCTTCGACGCTGATGGTGTAAAGATGCGGGTTCGAGATGCTGATCGAGTCGCGCCAGCCGCGGAACAGGACCGACGTGCCGTCCGGCGTCCAGCCGTAGACCTGGTTGTCGAAGCCCCAGCGCTGCGGGAGCGGACCCATCGCGGGATAGAACGTGAGCTGCTTCGGCTCGCCGCCGGTCGCCGCGATCACGTAGACCTGGTCGTCGCCGCCGTACTCGCCGGTGAAGGCGATGCGCCTGCAGTCGGGCGAGAAGCGCGCGGACTGCTCGATGCCTGGGCCGGCGGTGAGGCGCGTGGCCGTGCCGCCCTGCGTCGAGGCGGTCCAGAGGTCGCCGGCATACGTGAAGACGACGCGGTCGCCGCAGACGTCGGGGAAGCGCAGGAGCTTGGTGCCGGCCGAAGCAGAAAGCGGCGCAAGCAAGACGACATACGGCAAGAGGCGACGCAACGACATGGCGGCTCCCGGAGCGGAGGGAATTGAGGTTTGTGTCACAGGGGCGACGCGGGTGCGTGCGCCGGAAGTCATAGGTGCGCTAGCTGCGGTGTTCGATGCGATTGCGCGGCGGGTGGTTAGCTTGCCATGCGCCGCGGGTAGTGCGGATCCGCTGACACCGCTGCGCACGGAAGGGAGCCTTGTCACCTTGCCCTCACCCCAGCCCTCTCGCGCAAGCGACGGAGGGGAACGGACGCGCAGCGCGTCCGTTCCAGCGAACCCGACTTGCTAGTACGCGAAGTCGCGGAAGACGCGATCGATGTCACCGTTCCATTCGCCGTTGAAGAGCTCGATCTTGCGCTCCGCCGGCGTCTGGTTCGCTTCGACGATCTCGATCAGCGGTTCGAGGAAGACGCTCTCGTCCGCGCCGGTCTTGTTCTTCCGCGCGCGACGCGCGAGGCCGTTGCCGGCGATCTTGAGCGCCGCTTCGGCGAGATCGCGCACGGTGCCGCCGCGGAACGGGAGCTTCAGCGCATGCCGGGGCACGCCGTCGCGGAGCGCGTGGCGCTCGGCGTTCGTGAAGTCCTTGACGAGATCCCACGCCGCATCGAGCGCCGTCGAGTCATACAGCAGGCCGACCCAGAACGCCGGCAGCGCGCACAGGCGATTCCACGGACCGCCGTCGGCGCCGCGCATCTCGAGGTATTTCTTGAGCCTGACCTCAGGGAACGCCGTCGTCATGTGATCGGCCCAGTCCTTCAGCGTCGGCGTAGCGCCCGGCAGCTCGGGCAACTTTCCGGCGAGGAAATCGCGGAACGACTTCCCGGCAAGATCGATGTACTTGCCGTCGCGGTAGCTGAAGTACATCGGCACGTCGAGCAGGTAGTCGACGTAGCGCTCGTAGCCGAAGCCGTCCTCGAACACGAAGTCGAGCATGCCGGTGCGATCGGGATCGGTGTCGGTCCAGATGTGCGAGCGGTAGCTCTGGAAGCCGTTCGGCTTGCCTTCGGTGAACGGCGAATCGGCGAAGAGCGCCGTCGCGATCGGCTGCAGCGCGAGCGCGACGCGGAACTTCTTCACCATGTCGGCTTCGCTCGCGAAGTCGAGATTGACCTGCACGGTGCAGGTGCGAGTCATCATGTCGAGGCCGAGCGAGCCGACCAGCGGCATGTAGCGGCGCATGATCGCGTAGCGGCCTTTGGGCATCCACGGCATGTCCTCGCGGCGCCACTTCGGCTGGAAGCCCATGCCGAGGAAACCGAGCTTCAGCTCGTCCGCGACGGCCTTCACTTCCTTGAGGTGCTTGGCGACTTCGCAGCAGGTGTCGTGGATCGTCTCCAGCGGCGCGCCCGACAGCTCGAGCTGGCCGGCGGGCTCGAGCGTCACCGACGCGTTGTCGCGCGAGAGCGCGATGAGCTTGTCGTTTTCGAGCACGCGCTGCCAGCCGAAGCGCGTCATGCCTTCGAGCAGCTTGCCGATGCCGCGCCCGCCTTCCCACGTCGGCGGGCGCAGATCGTCCAGGCGGAAACCGAATTTTTCGTGTTCGGTGCCGATGCGCCAGTCGGCGGCGGGACGCGCGCCGGCAGCGATGTAGTCGACGAGCTGGGCGCGATCGGTGATCGGCGTTTCGGTGACGGCGGAAGGTCCGGACACGAGCGTGCCTCGACGTGGGGTTGCGGACTATGGGGCCTCTCTCGCGCAGTTGAAAGAGCCCGCCCGACGGCCCTGCGGCAAGGCGAATGCCGCGATCGGCTGCCGACCTCCGATGGGCGTCGCGGGCGCCCTGCTCAACCGAACAGCCAGCCGGCGAGCGTCGTGCGCGCCTCGTCGACGCCGCCGCCGTTCAACGACGAAAAAAGCTGCGCCGTCGCGCTCGGCGCGAGCGCCTTCAGTTCCTTGCGCACGGCGCCGATCACGCGCAAGCCCTCGCCGCGCGAGAGCTTGTCGGACTTGGTCAGGAGGCACAGGCATTCGCGCCCGGTCGCCTCGACGAACTCGAGCATCATGCGATCGAATTCCTTCAGCGGATGGCGCGCGTCCATGACCAGCACGATGCCGCGCAGCGACTCGCGCGTGCGAAGGTAGGTGTCGATGACCTCGCGCCAGTGCGCGCGGAGCTTTTCCGGCACCTTCGCGTAGCCGTAGCCCGGGAGATCGATCAGGCGGTGCGTCTCGTCGAGCGGAAACACGACGAGCTGCTGCGTGCGGCCCGGCGTCTTCGACGTCCGCGCGAGGCCCTGCTGATCGCAGATCCGGTTCAGCGCGCTCGACTTGCCCGCGTTCGAGCGGCCTGCGAACGCGATCTCGGCGCCGGCATCGGCCGGCAGCTGATCGAGGCGATGTGCGCTGATGAGATAACTCGCCGCGCGGAACGGAT
>DATFRS010000219.1:0-8492 GCA_035263065.1 Rhodanobacteraceae bacterium | reverse complement strand
CATCGCGAGCCTCAAGAACGTGCGCATCGTCGAGCGCGGCGTGCGCGCGCCGGTCGAAACCGTGCTGCTCGACGACAGCTACCACATGGTCACGATCGACCGGCAGCGCGGCGCGCTTATCGAGCGCTCGGCCACGTTCTTCCGGCGCATCGCCGACGCAAAGCCGGTCGGGGTGCCTGCCGCAGCGATCGCCGCCGCGATCGACTGATGGAAGCGATCCTCGCAAGATCGATCGAAGCGTTCGACCGCGAAGAATGGAACGCGCTCTTCGCGGACGAGCTCGAGGACTGGTCGTACTACCGCGCCGTCGAGGACGCCGCGCTGGCCGGTTTCGAATGGATCTATCTCGCGGTCTGGGATCGCGGCCGGCTGCGCGCCGCCGTGCCGGGCTTCGTCACCGACTATCGCATCGACACGACGCTGAGCGGTCCGCTGAAGCGCGCCACGAACGCCGTCGCGCGCCTCGCGCCGCGGCTGCTCGGCATTCCGCTCGTGTCGCTCGGCTCGCCGGTCGGCGAGGTCTGCCATCTCGGCTTCGCCGCCGACGCGAGCGCGGGCGAGCGCCTCCGCCTCGCCGACGCGCTGCTCGCGAAGCTCGCCGAATTCGCATCGCAGCGGCGCATCGGCATGATCGCGGTCAAGGACGCGAGCGGCGCCGACGACGCGCTCTGGACCGAGGCGTGCGGCAAGCTCGGCCTGCGCCGCATGCCGGGCCAGGCGACCGCGCTGCTCGATCTGCCGTTCCGCTCGTTCGACGACTACCTCGCCTCGCTCGGCGCCGGCACGCGCCGCGACATGCGGCGCAAGCTGCGCTCGCGCGACGAGCTGCGCATCGAATGGCGCACCGAGATCGACGACGTGCTCGACCGCATCATGACGCTGTACCGTGCGACGCTCGCGCACGCCGAGTACCGCTTCGAGGAATTGACGCCGGAATATTTCTCGGGCGTCCTGCGCGATGCGCGCGGACGAGCGCTCTGCGCGACGTACTGGCTCGGCGACGCGCTGATCGGCTTCAACCTCGTGCTGCGCAACCGCGAGTGCCTGCTCGACAAGTTCTTCGGCATGGACTACGCGGCCGGCCGCGCGCACAACCTCTATTACGTGAGCTGGCTCGAGAACGTGCGCTACTGCATCGCGCACGGGCTTTCGCGCTACCAGAGCGGGCAGGGGCTCGAGCGTGAGAAGCTGCGCCTCGGCAGCCGCCTCGTGCCGAACTGGCTCTGGTACCGGCACCGCAATCGCGTCGTCGATCGCGTGTTCGCGTCGGTCGAGCGCGTGTTCAAGCTCGACATGCCGGAGAATCCCGCGGCGGTGCGCGCATGAGCCCGGTCGGCCATTCGCGCCCGACGATCGTCGCGAGCTGGATCCTGCTGCTCGCGCTCGGCGCGCTGTGCCAGATCGCGCTGAAATACGCCGGCATCGACACGGGCCCGTTCGATTTCACGCCGCGCGCGTTCGTTGCCGCGGCGGGCTCGGCCTGGCTCTGGACCGCGGTCGCCTGCTACGTCGGCGAGTTCCTCGCCTGGATGGTGATCCTGCGCCACTCCTCGCTGTCGAGCGCGTTCCCGACCGGCGCGATCGTGCTGATCGTGCTGATGTTCGCCTCGCGCTGGCTGTTCGACGAGCCGATGGGCTGGCCGAAACTCATCGGCTCGGCGATGATTGCCGCCGGCGTCCTCCTGCTCGGGCCGGACCATCCGGCCGCGACGCCCGCCGCCGACGGCCGCGGCGACGAGTAGCGATGCACCGGTGCGCCCTCTTTCGTTGACAGGATCCGCTTCATGAGCAGCGTGCAGGACACCATCTTCGACATCATCGCCAAGGAATCGGGGATCGACCGCGCGAAAATCACGCCGGACGCGACGCTGAAGGATCTCGACATCCAGTCGCTCGACGCCGTGCAGATCCTTTTCGAGATCGAGGACCACTTCAAGATCACGATGCCGGACCGCGATCCGAACTTCGACACCGAATCGGTCAAGGGCCTTGTCGAAACCGTCGAGAAACTCGCCGCCGAGCGGCAGGCGAATCCGCCCGCAGGCTGAGCGTTTTCATGCATCGCGTCGTCATCACCGGCATGGGCGCGGTCACGCCGCTCGGCCACAGCGCGCCCGCGACGTGGGCCGCGCTTCGCGAAGGGCGCTCGGGCATCGGGCCGATCACCGCGCTGCCGCGCGAGTCGCTGCGCTTCGGCATCGCGGCGGAGGTGCAGGGCTTCGATCCGCTCGCGCACTTCGACGAGAAGAAGCTGATCCTGCTCGACCGCGTCTCGCAGCTCGCGCTGGTCGCCGCGCGTGAAGCGATCCGGCAGGCCGGCATCGATTTCGCGCGCGACGAGCTCGGCGAGAACACCGCGGTCGTGATCGGCACCGGCATCGGCGGCGAGAACACCAACGACGAAGCGTCGCGGCGCATGTACGCGGAGAACAATCCACGCCTGCATCCGCTGACGATCGTGCGCCTGATGGCCAACGCGCCGGCGTGCCAGATCAGCATCGAGCACGGCCTGCGCGGCCCGTCGTTCGCGACGGTCAGCGCGTGCGCGTCGGCGAACCACGCGATCGCGCAGGCGTTCGCGCTCGTGCGCAGCGGCGTCGCCGACGCGGCGGTCACCGGCGGCACCGAAGCCTGCCTCACGATGGGCGCCGTGCGCGCGTGGGAAGCGATGCGCGTCCTCGCCGACGACACCTGCCGGCCGTTCTCGAAGCAGCGGCGCGGTCTCGTGCTCGGCGAAGGCGCCGCGGTGTTCGTGCTGGAAACGCTCGAGCGTGCGCAGGCGCGCGGCGCGACGATCCTCGCCGAGCTCGCCGGCGTCGGCATGTCGGCCGATGCGGGCGACATCGTGTTTCCTTCGGAGAAAGGCGCGGCGATGGCGATGCAGCGCGCGCTCCGCGACGGCGGCCTCGCGCCGGAAGCCGTCGACTACGTCAACGCGCACGGCACCGGCACGCCGGCCAACGATCCGACCGAGACCAGGGCGATCCGCCGCACGTTCGGCGCGCACGCCGATGCGCTCGCGGTGTCGTCGACGAAATCGATGCACGGCCATGCGCTCGGCGCCGCCGGCGCGATCGAGCTCGTCGCGACGATCGGCGCGCTCCGCGACGGCGTCGTGCCGCCGACCGCGAACTTCATCGATCCCGATCCCGAGTGCGATCTCGACTACGTGCCGAACACGGCGCGCGAGAAGGGCGTGCGTGCCGCGCTCAGCAACTCGTTCGCGTTCGGCGGGCTCAACGCCGTGCTCGCATTGCGCCGCGCATAACGCCTCGGATTCCCGTCAGGAACATGAAGCGGCGACGCGCGAAGCGCCGTGTTCACGCGCGTCGATTCAGCTTCTTCAACGGACGCGCGCATTTACACAATCTTGCTTGGCGGGCATTCAGTGCTTCGCCGCTAGCGTGGCTCGCACTGGAAAGCGCTCTCCCCGAGCGCCGTAAAGGAGCCAACGATGCAACGTGCGAACAAAATTCTCCTGGGTGCGACGCTTGCTCTAGCCGGCGCCGGTGCGTTGAACACGAACGCGATGGCGCGAACCGTGATCTATGCCGACATCGAGCCGCCTGCGCTGCGCGTCGAGACCGCGCCGGGGCCGCGCCCGGGCTACGTCTGGGTCGGCGGCAACTGGTACTACGACCATCATCGCTACAACTGGCGTCACGGCCACTGGGTGCGCGAGCGCCACGGCTATCACTACGTGCCGTCGCGCTGGGAACGCGAGGGTAACCGCTGGCGCTATTACGACTACCGCTGGGATCGCTGATCCTTCGGTCATCGTGGGGAAACGCCCGCCGGTTTCGGCGGGCGTTTTTTCTGGCGCTCAGCCGCGCTTCGCGCGAGTCAGCAGCTGATCGAGAAGGCGCATGCCCTGGTCGATCTCCTCGCCGGTGATGTGCAGCGACGGCGCGAACGTGATGACGTTCTTGTAGTAGCCGCCGACGTCGAGCACGAGACCGACCTTGCGGCCGTTGTCGTCGAGCTCGCCGGCGAGGCCGATGTCGCACATGCGGTCGAGCAGCTTCCTGTTCGGCGTGAACCCGTCGGCTTCGCAGATCTCGGCGCGGAGCGCGAGGCCGAGGCCGTCGACGTCGCCGATCTCGGGGTGGCGTTTCTGCAGATCGCGCAAGCCTTCGAGGAAATGCGCGCCCTTCGCCGCGACCATGGTCGCGTAGTCGGTCTCGGCGAGCATCTTCATCGTCTCGAGACCGACGGCCGTGCCGAGCGGGTTCGACGCGAACGTCGAATGCGTCGAGCCCGGCGGGAACACGGTCGGATTGATCAGCGCCTCGCGCGCCCAGATGCCGGCGAGCGGATTGAGGCCGTTGGTCAGCGCTTTGCCGAAGACGAGCACGTCAGGTTCGACGCCGAAATGCTCGATCGACCAGAGCTTGCCCGTGCGGAAGAAGCCCATCTGGATCTCGTCGACGACGAGCAGGATGCCGTACTTGTCGAGCACGCGCTTCAGGCCCGTGAAGAAATTCCGCGGCGGAATCACGTAGCCGCCGGTGCCCTGGATTGCCTCGACGTAGAACGCGGCGTACTCGCACTGCCCGGCCTTCGGATCCCACACGCCGTTGTATTCGGTCTCGAACAGGCGCTCGAACTTCGCGACGCAGTATTCGCCGTATTCCTCTTTCGACATGCCCTTCTGGCCACGGAAGTGATACGGGAATTCGATGAACTGCGCGCGATCGAAATGGCCGTAGCGGCGGCGATAGCGGTACGACGAGGTGATCGCCGACGCGCCGAGCGTGCGCCCGTGGTAGCCGCCCTCGAACGCGAACACGAGGCTCTTGCCGTTCGAGGCGTTGCGCACGAGCTTGAGCGAATCCTCGACCGACTGCGAGCCGCCCACGTTGAAGTGCACGCGGCCGTCGTTGCCCCATTTCGCCTTCGCGTCCTCGGCGATGATCTTGGCGAGCTCGATCTTGGTCGGATGCAGGTACTGGCTCGCGACCTGCGGCAGCGTGTCGATCTGGCGCTTCAGCGCATCGTTGAGGCGCTGGTTGCCGTAGCCGAAGTTGACCGCCGAATACCACATCTGGAGATCGAGGAACGGCGTGCCGGCGGCGTCGTAGAGGTAGCTGCCCTCGCAGCGCGCGAAGACCTTCGGCGGATCGGAATAGTGCACGGTGTCGCCGAACGAGCAGTAGCGCGCCTCGTCGGCGAGGAGCTCGACGTCGCTACGCGGCAACGTCTTCTGCTTCGAGATGTCGTAATTCATCGGGGGTCCACTCCACGCCTCGCGTGCATTGTGATACGCGCCGGGCCGGCGCGGAACTTCGATCCGGAAAATTCGGCGCGAAAAACGCGATCAGGCGGTCGTCGCGGGCTCGTGGCGCGTCACCTGGGCCGCGATCTCGCCGGCAAGCAGCGTCGGCAGGAGGTCGAGCGCATCGGCAAAGCCCGTGATCGGCACATAGGCGATGCCGGCCGAGCGGCAATGCTCGATCAGCCGGTGCTTGGCGAACACCAGATCGGCTTCGCCGGCGACGCAGAAATCCGACGCGCCGTCGCCGATCAGCAGCACGCGGCGCTCCTCGTCGCGCGCGCGGCCGGCGCAGGCGCACTTGCAGTTGCCGCTGGCGATGCGGCAGGTCGGGCTGCCGAACGGGAAATCGAGGCGCCAGCTGCGCGGGCCGTCCGACTCGAGTCGGTTCGCGATGATCGGCAGGCGGCCGAGGCCGTGGCTGTCGAGGATGCGGCGGATCGCATAGTCGAGACCGTCGCTGACGATCGCCAGCGGCACGCCCGCGTTCTCGGCTTCGGCGACGAACGCCGGAAACGCGCGATCGATCATCATGCTGTCGAGATGCGCGTCGATTTCCTCGCGGCTCGCGTCGAAGAGCGCGACCTGCTCGGCCATGCAGTCGTGCGAGCCGATCTCGCCGCGCCGCCAGGCCTGCTCGATCGTCTGCCAGCCGGGACGCGCGAAGCGTTCGAGCAGCGAGTCGGTGATGTCCTCGACGGACACGGTGCCGTCGAAATCGCAGAGAATCGTCCAGTTCGACACGCGGAAATCCTTATCGCCGGTGCGGGCGGATCGTCGAAAATCGTAAAGGGAGGTGCCTTTCGCGGCCCTTTCCGCGCCCCGCCGCCCTTCCCGGCCGGGCCCCTCAGCGCCGGAATCGTACCAGCACGCGCTGGCCGATGCGGAAGTCGCCGCCCTCGAGCACCAGCACGCATTCGACGTCGTGCGCGCCCGCCCGCTCGACAGGATCGTCGGTGAGCCGGCTCGGCCCGAACACGTCGCCGATGCGCACGACGCGCGCCTGCACCGCCTTGCCCTGATCCGAATCGCGCACGACCTCGGCCTGCATGCCGGGCTTCACCTGATCGAGGTACGACTCGTTGAGCTCGGCGCGCACGATGCGCGGGCGCTCAGGCAGGATCTCGAACAGCGAGCTCGGCGCTTGCGCCGACACGACGTCGCCGACCTGCACCGTGCGCCGCGCGATGCGTCCCGCGACCGGCGCCTTCAGCGTGCGCGCCTCGACTTCCGCGCGCGCTTCCGCGACGTGCGCGCGCGCGACTTTCACGGCGGCTTCGGCGGCACCGATCTCCGCCTTCAGCACCGCGACCGCGGTCCGGGAATCGTCCGCCGACTGGCCGGTCGCGGCGCCCTCGCCCGCCGCTTCGCCGACGCGGCGCGCCTGCATCTCGGTCTGCGGCAGTCGCGCGCTCAGCACGCGCACGCGCGCTTCGGCTTGCGCGAGCTCGGCGTCCGCGACGTCGATCGCAATCTCGGCGTGATGCGCATCGAGCGTCGCGAGCACGTCGCCGGCCTTGACCTCGGCGCCGGCTTCGACGCGCACGTCGGCGATGCGTCCGTCGCGCGTCGCGCTGACGCGGACGAGGCCGCCCTCGACGTCGACCTGGCCGCGCGCCATCGCGATGTACGGCGTCACCGGCGCGGCCTTGTCGTTGCTCTCGCCGTTCGTGCACGCGGCGACGAGCGCGGCCAGCACGAAGCCGGCGACGCGCGAAGCCTGGCTGCCGCGGATGATCATGGACGACGCATCCCTCGAGGCGCGGACGGCGCCGCGATCGAGCATACACACAATCGCGCCGCGATCATGCGAACGTCCCGCGCAATACGGCCGCGGCGACGCAGAGCGCGACGACGGCGATCGGCGGCGTCCGGCGCCACGCGAGCAGCGCGAAGCCGGCGACGACGATCGCGACGTCGGCGGGATCGTCGACGGAGCTTCGCCAGACCGGGTCGTACCACGCCGCGGCGAGGAGCCCGACGACCGCGGCGTTGATGCCGGCGATCGCGCCCGCCGCACGCGGAATCCGCGCGAGCGCATCGAGCCCGCGCACGCCGGCGACCGCGAGCAGCAGCCCCGGCAGGAACACGGCGACGAGCGCCGCTGCAGCCGCGAAGGCGGTCCCGCCCGGCGCGCTCGCGACAGCACCGAGATACGCTGCGAACGTGAAGAGCGGCCCCGGTACCGCCTGCGCGGCGCCGTAGCCGGCGAGGAAGGTGTCCGCCGACAGCCAACCTGGCACGAGCGCGTCGCTCAGCAACGGCAGCACGACGTGCCCGCCGCCGAAGACGAGCGCGCCGCTCCGGTAGAACGCATCGGCAAACGCGGCCCAGCCGTGCGGCGAGCGCTGCGCGAGCAGCGGCAGCGCAACGAGCAGCGCGAGAAACGCGACGAAAGCGAGGGTCGCGGCACGCCGCGAGACGAGCGGCTGCGATCGCGTCCACGTCCAGCTTGCATCGCGGCACAGCAGCGCCCCGAGCACGGCGCCGCCGAGCAGCACGGCGAGCTGCGCGAGCGCGCCGCCGGTGGCCAGCATCGCGACGGCACCGAAGACGCCGATCGCCGCGCGCGGCAGATCGGCGTTGAGCCGCCGCGCCATGCTCCACACCGCCTGCGCGACGACGACGACCGCCGCGAGCTTGAGACCGTGCATCGACGCGGCAGCGGCCGGCGTCTGCAACGACGGCGCGAGCCGCGCGAACGCGACTATCCCGAGCGCGGACGGCAGCGTGAAGCCGAGCCACGCCGCGATCGCCCCGGGCGCACCCGCGCGGTGCAGCCCGACGAGAAAGCCGACCTGGCTGCTCGCCGGTCCCGGCAGCACCTGGCACAGCGCGACGAAGCTCGCGTAGTCCTCGGCGTCGAGCCAGCGGAGCTCGCGCACGTAACGGCGCTCGAAATAGCCCAGATGCGCGATCGGCCCACCGAACGACGTGAGGCCGAGACGCAGCGCGACGAGGAACACCTCGCCCGCCCGCGTCATGCGGCTTTTTCCGTGCGGCGATCGGACAGGATGCGGCCGTCCTCCATCGCGAGCACGCGATCGGCGTGCGCGACGAGGCGCGGATCGTGACTGACGCAGAGCACGGTCGCGCCGTGCGTGCGCGCGATGCGGTGCAGCGTGTCGATGACGATCTGGCCGTTGGCGGCATCGAGCGCGCTGGTCGGCTCGTCGGCGAAGACGAGCTTCGGCTCCTTGGCGAGCGCGCGCGCGATCGC
>DATFRS010000218.1:0-3839 GCA_035263065.1 Rhodanobacteraceae bacterium | reverse complement strand
GCGCTTCGCAGGCCGGTGTCGACGCGCTGCGCGATCTGCCCGCGGCACAGGCTGCGCAGAATGCGCCCGCGCCCCGCATCGCGAATGCGAACGTGCCGGAAAAACCGGCCGCGCCGCCGAAGCCGCACGTGCCGACGATCGCCGTCGTCGCGGCGGGCGACGAAGTGATCACGGCACCGGCGCAGGAAGCGCTGATCAGCCTCTTGCAGTCGCACGGCTTCCGCGTGATCGAGGGCGGCGCGATGCACGGCGACCGGCCGAATCTCGGCGCGATGTCGGGCCGTGCCGACGCGGTCGTGTTCGTCAACGCGCGCCCGGTCGGCTCGCAGGAGATCGCGTACTACGGCCAGAGCTCGACGCTGTACACCGTGCAGCTCGGCGTGAAGGCGTACCGCGTGTCGGACGGCAGCGTGCTCTGGTCGAGCAGCCCGGAGCAGGTCAACTTCACGACCTTGAACGCCGCCGAAAAGGCGCGCGAGGCGATCGAGCCGATGCTCGACGCCGTCGACGGCCGCCTCGCCGAGTTCCGCGCGCGCGGCAACCGCGGCTGAGATCCGCAGCCCCTCTCCGCTCGGGAGAGGGGCTTTTCGCGTTACCGTGTCGGCTGCTCGAAGCCGTCCTGGAAGATCACATCCGTTGAATCGATCGCGTTCGTGAGATCGAACGTCGCCGGCGTCGCGATGCCGTCGACGCTCGCCGTCACGACGTAGCTGCCGACGGTCGCGTTGGCCGTCGCGGTGACCGACGCGTCGCCGTTCGCGTCGGTGCCGACGTTCGTCGCCGACAGCACGGCACTAGCGCCGCTCGCCGGCGCCGCGAACGCGACGTTCGCACTCGTGACCGCGTTGCCTTCTGCGTCCGTCACGTGCACCGCAAGCGGCGCTGCGAACGCGTGGCCGACGACTGCGCTCTGCGGCGTGCCGCCGGTGACCGTCAACAACGCCGCCGGACCCGGCAGGTTCGTCAGCGAGAACGTCGCCTGCGAGGCGCCGACCGTCGCCGCGACGAAGAAGCCGCCGGCGATCGTGTTCGCGGTGGCGGTCACGCTCGCGTCGCCGTTCGCGTCCGTCACGGCGCTCATCGCCGACAGCACCGCGCCCGGCCCCGCGGCCGGCACGAGGAAGTCGACCGTCGCATTCGGCGCCGCGTTGCCGAAGGCGTCGGTGACATGCACGGCGAGCGGCGCAGCGAACGGCTGCGTCACGACCGCGCTCTGGCCGTCGCCGCTCGCGATCGCGACTTCGCTCGCGACGTCGGGAAGGTTCCTCAGCGAAAACACGTCCTGCGTGCTGTTGTCCAGATTCACCAGGACCGGGAACTTGCCTGCGATGGCGTTCGCGATCGCTGTGACACTGGCCTCGCCGTTCGCATCGGTGATGACGCTCGACGCCGACAGTTCGGCGCCCGGACCCGAGCTCGGTGCGACGAATTCGATCGTCGCGCCAGGGACGGGATTGAGGAACTGGTCTCGGGCGCGCACCACGAGCGCATCGCCGAAAGGTTGCGTCACGACCGTACTCTGCAGGTCGCCGCTGACGAGCACGACATTGCTCGCGGCATCCGGCAGGTTCGTCATGGCAAAAGTCGCCGTCGTCGCGACACCCTTGACCGAAGCGACGATCGAATAACTGCCGGCGGTCTGGTTCGCGCTCGTCGTGATCGTCGCGTAGCCGTCGGCGTCGGTCGTCATTTCCGACGCGGACAGAACGGCGGTCGCGCCGGTAGGCGGAGGCGCTGCGAACTCGACGACCACGTTCGCGACGCCGTGGCCGTACGCGTCGGTCACGCGCGCCGTCGTCGGGAACGGGAACGCCTGGTTGACGGTCGCGCTCTGCGGCGAGCAGCAGTCGCTGGCGACCGTCGCCGCCGGGAACGCGACGTCGACAGTGACGTCGAGGCTCGCCGCCTTCTTGAGGCGCGGATCCGGCAGGTCCTTCGCCGCGATGCCGTCGCCGTACCAGACGCTGTCGCCATTGTCGAACAGGAACTGCAGCGGCGTCGCGACGCCGAGATCGTCCGGCAGGCTCGCGATCGATTCGAAGCTGCCGTCCGCGATGTCGAGCGCGGTCATGTCGAGGCCGAGGTCGAACGGCGCGTCGGCCGGATTGCCGGTCCACGCGTACAGACGGAAATCCGCGGGCGCGACGCCGGTCGCGTCGCCCGGCGGGCCGGCGATGATCAGGAACTGCCCGGCCGCGTTGCGATCGAGGCTGCGCACGCCGCGGCCGCCGAGATCGAGGAAGATCGGTGCGCCGAACGTCGCCGAGCCCTGCGGCAGCGAGCCCGGCGCGGCGCCGGCGACCAGCGTCGCGAAGTCCAGCACCGGCACGATCACGGCCTGGTGGCGATCGTCGGTCGGCAGGAGCGGCGCGCGGAATGCGAAGTACGCGGTCGTGTCGTCCGGCGCCATCGCGAGGCCTTCGATGTTGAAGCCTTCCGGCGTCTTCGAGTCGACGCCCTCGGCGCTGCTCGCGGCGAAGCCGAGGTAGTTCGCGCCGAGGCCGTGGCCGTCGTTCTGGTCCCACGCGACGAGATCCTCGAGCAGCCAGTCGTAGCGACCGACGTACGCGAGCGCCGCGTCCGCGCCGGTGCCGGACAGATCGGTCGCGAACACGCGGTGCCGGTTCGGCCGCACGTGGAAGCTCTTCGAGTTGCTGAACGAGGTCGTCCAGAACAGGCGGTCGTCGACGCGCGTCGAGCCTTCGAGATCGAGCTCGGGATTGTCGGGATCGGTGAGGTCGAGATCGGCGCTGAAGTCGAAGCCGTTCACCGGCAGGCCCGACTGGTCGCGCCGGTAGAGCCGCAGCACGTTCGTCTCGTCGTCGGCGACGAACATGTACTCATCGTCGACCGCGACGGTCGCCGACGCGTCGCTCGCGCCGGTGTGGTAGTGCGTCGCTTCCGGCAGCGCGGGCGCGGCCGACGCGGCGTAGTCGATGATGTACGTGCCCTTGTTGTCGGCCGCGTCCGTCCCGCTGATGACGATCGACGCGTAACCGACGCCGTGCGGCACGATCTGGAGCCGGCGCGTCGCGCCGCTGCCGGTCAGCACGAGACCGCTCGCGTCGACGACGTCGGTGTCGTCGCTGTCCGCGGTGATCGTCAGCGTCGACGGATCGCCGCCGCCCGGCAGCGCGAACGTGAAGCCGATGCCTTCGGTCGCGGCGGGATCGGTCACGTCGCCGATGACGCCGCTCGCGACGCCGGAACCGGTCGGCGCGAGGTCGAGGAACAGCGACGTCGCCGCAGGATCGACCGTGACGGTCGGTGCGTCCGGCGTGCCGACGCAGGGATCGAACGCGACCGTCGCGCGCATGCTCTTGCCGGGGCTGCCGACGTCGGCACCGGTCGAGGCGACCGAGCCTTCGCCGTCGCCGACGGCGGACAGCGTCCAGTCCAGGACGTTGTTCTGCCCGAGCCCGTCGGCCGACACCCATGCGCTCCTGTTCTGCGTGCGCGGGCCGCCGAGCGTCTGGTCGTCGTAGGTGAGGCGGTCGATCAGCGTCGCGGTTGCGTCGTAGACGTTGATCTCGTCGGCGCGGCCGAGATTCGTCGTATTGCCGCCGATGAGCTTGATGCCGTCGCAGAGATTCCACGCGGTGCGGAAATCGGCTTCGGCCGTTTCGGTCAGGATCACGGACTCGCCCGCCGCAACCGTGCCGTAAGCGCCGAGATCGACCGCGCCCGGCAGCTCGGCACTGTCGCTGAAGCTCCAGCCGGTGAGGTCGAGCGGCGCGTTGCCGACGTTCGTGAACTCGATGAACTCGCCGTTCGCGCCGGAATACATGTATTCGGTGATGCGCATGACGCCGGCCTGCACCGGGCACGCGTCGAACGGC
>DATFRS010000217.1:0-15738 GCA_035263065.1 Rhodanobacteraceae bacterium | reverse complement strand
CGGCATGGACGGCGACGATCGGCCGCGCTCCGTCGATCTCGCGCTCGTGCCCGACAACGCCTACGGGCCACGCGATCTCGGCGCGTACGAGCTGCAATCGATCGGCAACCTCGCGCGCAACGCGGCGTTCGACGACGACCTGCACATCTGGGCCGAAGCGACGCCGGGCATCTCGAGCTGGAGTCCCGAGGATCGCAGCGGCTCGACGACGTCGGGCTCGATCGAGATCATCGACGACTCGCCGGCGATGCGCGTCACCGCGCTGACGCAGTGCATCGGCATCCCCGGCCCTGCCCTCTACCGGCTGTCCGGCTGGGGCTACGTCTCGGCGAATCACGGCGTCGGCGACGTGCCGATCCTCGCCTGGTACACGTTCCCGAACAGCGCGGACTGCAGCGGCGCGGCGGTCGACTCCGGCGAGCTCCCGATTTCCGACGACACGACCGGCTGGCATCCGATCGGCGGTCAGTACGTCGCGGTGTCACCCGCCGAATGGACGCCGAACACGTCCGTGCTGATCCAGCTCGTGCTCCAGAAGGGCAACGATCCCCTCTTCCCCGAAAACGGCTTCGGCCGCTTCGACGACATCGCGCTCGTCCCCGACAGCGACGTGATCTTCGCCGACGGCTTCGATCCGTAGCGTTTCGCGAAGTGCGCGATCCATGCGGCGGCGCATGGATCGCCGCGCGCCCGTCGCGGCACACGCGGCGGGCGCGCTTTGCCGTACCATCCGGCGTCCTGCCCGACGCCCATCGATCCCCGATGAAACTTATCCGACAGCTGCTGCCGTGCCTCGCGTTGTGCGCGGGCGCGGCCGCCGCTGCGCCGCCAAAGGCCGCCATGTCCGACTGGATCACGCCCGCCGAACGTTCCCAATTCCGCACGACGCCTTCGTATGCCGACACGCACGCGTATCTCGAGCGACTCGCCGCCGCGGCGCCGCAGACGATCCGCCTGACGCGCTTCGGCGTTTCGCCGGAAGGCCGCGACCTGATGCTCGTCGTCGCGGCGAAGGGTGGAGAGTTCACGCCAGAAGCCGCGCGCGCGTCTGGCAAGGACATCGTGCTCGTGCAGGCCGGCATCCACGCCGGCGAGATCGAAGGCAAGGACGCCGCGTTGATGCTGCTGCGCGATCTCTCGGTCGCCGGCAGGCACGCGAAGCTGCTCGACCACGCGATCCTGGTGTGGCTGCCGATATTCAACGTCGACGGTCACGAGAACTCGACGCCGTACAACCGCATCAACCAGAACGGGCCCGACGAGATGGGTTTTCGCGCGACGGCGCAGAACCTCAATCTCAACCGCGACTACACGAAGGCCGACGCGCCCGAGATGCGCGACTGGCTCGCGATGTTCGCCGCGTGGCAGCCCGATCTCTTCATGGACATCCACACGACCGACGGCGCCGACTACCAGTACGACCTCACCTGGTACATGGAATCGTGGGGCCCGCTGCATCCGGCCGTGAAGGCCTGGGAGGACCACGCGTTCAAGCAGTCGATCTTCCCGGCGTTCGACCGCATGGGGCACCTGCAGGCGCCGTATCTCGATCTCGTCGATCATCGCGACATCACGAAGGGCGTCGGCAATTTCGGCTCGGGGCCGCGCTTCTCGACCGGCTACGTCGCGCTCCGCAACCGCGCCGCGCTGCTCGTCGAGACGCACATGCTGAAGCCGTACGCGGTGCGCGTGAAGGCGACCTACGATCTCGTCGTCGCGGTGCTCGACTACATCAACGCGCATCCCGGCGAGCTGCGCAAGGCGACCGCGCAAGCCGATGCCGACACGATCGCGCACGCGAACGACCGCGTCGAGATTCCCGTTGCGTTCAAGACGACCGACCAGCCGATCACGATGACCCTGAAGGGCTACGCGTTCACGCAGCAGAAGAGCGACATCTCGGGCGACACCTGGGTCACCTACGATCCGAAGACGCCGAGGACGTACGAGATCCCGTTCTATCGCGACCTGATCGCGACGGCGTCGGTGCGCCTTCCCGCCGCGTACATCGTTCCGCCGGGCTGGCCAGAGGTCGTCGACAAGCTCGCGCAGCACGGCATCCGCTTCGAACGTCTCGCGGAGGCGTCGTCGCTCGACGTCGAGCGCTATCGGCTGACGAAGCCGGTGTGGGACGCGAAGCCGTTCGAGGGACGTCACGTGATCGGCGAGGTCGCGATCGCGGCGGAGCACGCGAAGGTCGGGATTCCTGCGGGATCGGTGCTCGTGCCGATGGACCAGCCCGCGGCGAACGTCGTGGCGAACCTGCTCGAGCCCGCCGCGCCGGACTCGCTGCTGCGCTGGGGCTTCCTCGATACCGTGTTCGAGCAGAAGGAATACGCCGACGCACGCGTCGCCGAGCGTCTCGCGCGCGACGCAATCGCGAAGGACCCGGCGCTCAAGGCCGAGTTCGACGCGAAGGTCGCGGCCGATCCCGAGTTCGCGAAGAGCCCGTCGGCGCGGCTCGCGTTCTTCTATGAGCGCTCGCCGTGGTTCACGACGCAGCAGGTCGGCGCGTACCCCGTGCTGAGGCTCGACGCGGCGGCGCTCGGCAAGCTCCGGCCGGCGCGCTGAGCCTTAACGTTTCCTGGCTTTCCGGTGCCGAAACCGGCCGGCGACGTCGGCTAAAATGTGAATATCGCCCCGGGATGACCTTCGACACTGTAAGGCCCCGGGTGGTCCTCCTAGCCTCGCCGATCGTCCGTTTTCAGGAATCCCGCATGTCCCGTTTCCGGCCCCGCGTGCTCGCGGCTGCCCTTGCTTTCGCCGCGAGCGCCGCGTCGGCGCACACCAACGAGCGTGGCCTCGATCCGCAGAACTTCGATGAATCGGTCGGCGCGTGCACGGACTTCTTCCAGCACGCGAACGGGGGCTGGCTGAAATCGAACCCGATCCCCGCCGAATACAGCCAGTGGAGCCTCGACGACGAGCTCCGCGAACGGAACCTCGCGCTGCTGCGCGAGATCCTCGACGACGCCGCGCAGCATCCCGCCGAGCCCGGCACGAATGCGCGCAAGATCGGCGATTTCTATGCGTCGGCGATGGACGAAGCGGCGATCAACGCGGCCGGTTACGAGCCGATCCGCGCGCGCCTCGCGCGCATCGACGCGCTGAAGACCTCCGTCGATGTCGCGACGCTGATCCGCGACTGGCACGCCGAAGGCATCCCGACGCTGTTCGACTTCGGCCCCGAAGCCGACATGAAGAACGCGTCGATGGTCATCGCGTACGCGACGCAGGGCGGCCTCGGCATGCCCGATCGCGACTATTACCTGCGCGACGACGCGAAATCGAAGGCGCTGCTCGCGAAGTACCGCGCGCACGTGTCGCGCATGCTCGGCCTGGTCGGCCAGAAGAACGCCGACGCGCAGGCGGGCTGGGTGCTCGCGCTCGAGACGGATCTCGCGAAAGCCTCGCTCGATCGCGTCGCGCTGCGCGAGCCCGAGAATTCGTATCACATGTTCACGGTCAAGGACGCGGACGCGAAGACGCCGCACTTCCCGTGGTCGGCGTTCTACCAGGCGATCGGCCACGGCGAGGTCGATCGCTTCTCGCTCGCGCAGCCGGATTTCTTCGCCGCGGCCGACAAGGCGCTCGCGCACGTGCCGGTCGAGCACTGGCGCGCGTACCTGCGCTGGCATCTCGTCAATTTCGCGGCACCGTCGCTGAGCGACGACTTCGTCAACGCCGACTTCGATTTCTACGCGAAGACGCTGCGCGGCACCGAGGAGCTGAAGCCGCGCTGGAAGCGCGCGATCGACGCGACCAACGAGGCGCTCGGCTTCGCGGTCGGCGAAGCGTACGTCGCGCGCACGTTCCCGCCGGAGGCGAAGCAGCGCGCCGAGAAGCTCGTCGGCGATCTCAAGACGGCGTTGCGGGCGCGCATCGGGAAGCTCGACTGGATGGCCGCGGCGACCAAGGAGGCGGCGTACGCGAAGCTCGACACGCTGACGCCGAAGATCGGCTATCCCGACAAATGGCGCGACTACGCCGACCTCAGGATCGCGCGCGGTTCCTATTTCGACAATCTCCTTGCCGCGGTCGCGTTCGAGACGCGCCGCCAGGCGGCGAAGATCGGCAAGCCGGTCGACAAGACCGAATGGGGCATGCTGCCGCAGACGGTCAACGCGTACTACAACCCGCTGCAGAACGAGATCGTGTTCCCGGCCGCGCAGATGCAGCCGCCTTACTTCGACGCCGGCGCCGACGACGCGCTGAACTATGGCGGCATCGGCGCCGTGATCGGGCACGAGATGCTGCACGGCTTCGACGATCAGGGCAGCCGCTTCGACGCCGAGGGCAACCTGCGTGACTGGTGGACCGGTACCGACCGCAAGCAGTTCGACGCGCGCACCGAAAAGCTCGTGCAGCAGTTCGACGCGTACGTGCCGGTCGACGACCTTCACATCAACGGCAAGCTGACGCTCGGCGAGAACATCGCCGATCTCGGCGGCCTGGAGGTCGCGTGGGATGCGTTCCGCATCGCGACGCACGATCGGCCCGCGGAGAAGCGCGACGGCTTCGCGCCCGAGCAGCGCTTCTTCCTGTCGTTCGCGCAGAGCTGGCGCACGCAGCAGCGTCCCGAGGCGCTGCGCCTGCAGGTGCAGTCGAACGAGCACGCGCCGGCGAAGTATCGCGTCGACGGGCCGGTCTCGAATCTGCCCGAATTCGCCGCCGCATTCACCTGCGCGCCGCCGCAGCCGATGGCGCGCGCAGCCGGCGATCGCGTCGTGATCTGGTAATGCAGTACGGGATTTCCACGTTTCCGAGGAGAGAGCCATCATGAATCGCACGTTCTTCAAGCCGCTCGCACTCGCGGTCTCGCTGGCCCTGTCGACCGGCAGCGCCTTCGCCGCGAGCTCGTTCGACGTCACCGAGCTCGACAAGTCGATCAATCCGTGCGGCGACTTCAACAGCTTCGTCAACGCGAAGTGGGTCGCCAAGAATCCGATCCCGGGCGACCGCACGCGCTGGGGCGCGTTCGACCAGCTGCGCGAGCACAGCCTCGAAACGCAGCACGAGATCGCCGAGAAGGCCGCCAAGGGCGCCGACACCGCGAAGGCGGGCTCGGTCGAGCAGAAGATCGGCTGGTTCTATCGCTCGGGCATGGACGAGGCCGCCGTCGAGAAGGCCGGCTACGATCCGATCAAGGCCGACCTCGCGAAGATCGACGCGCTGAAGACGTCGGCGGACATCGTCGGCTGGCTGACCGACAGCGCCTCGCGCGGCCGCGCCGACGTGTTCCAGGTCGCCGTGCTGCCGGACTTCCAGAACGCCGCGATGCAGATCGCGTACACGTTCCAGGGCGGCCTCGCGCTGCCGACGAAGGACTACTACGAAAAGGCCGACTACGCCGAGCTTCGCGAAGCGTACAAGGCGCACGTGGCCAAGGTGCTGACGCTGGCCGGCGCGTCCGAAGGCGACGCGAAGAAGTCGGCCGACGCCGTGCTCGCGTTCGAGACGCGCCTTGCGAAGGCGTCGTTCCTGCCGGTCGAGCTGCGCGATCCGAAGAACCAGTATCACTTCGTCACGATCGACGAGGCCGACAAGGTCACGCCGAGCATCGAGTGGAAGAAGTTCTTCGCCGCGCAGGGCGCCGACGTCGCCAAGGGCTTCTCGCTCTCGCAGCCGAAGTTCTTCGCCGAGGTCGAGGCGATGCTGAAGGACGTGCCGGCCGACCAGTGGCGCGCGTTCCTGCGCGTGCACGCGATCGATGCGGCGTCGCCGTATCTCTCCAAGCCGTTCGCCGACGAGCACTTCGCGTTCTACGATGCGAAGCTCAACGGCCAGAAGGAACAGCGCGTGCGCTGGAAGCGCGTCATGGACGCGATCAACGAGAACATGGGCATGGCGCTCGGCGAGCTCTACGTCGCCGTCGCGTTCCCGCCGGAATCGAAGGTGCGCGCGAAGGAGCTCGTCTCGAACCTGCAGGCCGCCCTCAAGGTGCGCATCGAGAAGCTCGACTGGATGAGCGACGAGACCAAGAAGAAGGCGATCGAGAAGTGGGACACGTTCCTGCCAAAGATCGGCTACCCGGACAAGTGGCGCGACTGGACCGGCCTCAAGATCGTGCCGGACAACTACTTCGCCAACGTCGACGCGGCGACGAAGTACGAGTACCAGTACCAGATCTCGAAGGTCGGCAAGCCGACCGACCGCCTCGAGTGGGGCATGACGCCGCAGACGGTCAACGCGTACTACAACCCGACCGACAACACGATCAATTTCCCGGCCGCGATCCTGCAGCCGCCGTTCTTCGACGCGAAGGCCGACGACGCGATCAACTACGGCGGCATCGGCGCCGTGATCGGCCACGAGGCGACGCACGGCTACGACGACCAGGGCAGCCAGTTCGACGCCAAGGGCAACAACGCGAACTGGTGGACGAAGGACGACCGCGAGAAGTTCGACGCGCGCACCGACCGGCTCGTCAAGCAGTTCGACGCCTACGAGCCGCTGCCCGGCAAGCACGTCAACGGCAAGCTGACGCTCGGCGAGAACATCGCCGACCTCGGCGGCCTCAACGTCGCGCTCGATGCGCTCAAGGTCGACCTCAAGGAGCATCCGGACCGCAACAAGAGCGTCGACGGCTACACGCCCGAGCAGCGCTTCTTCCTGAACTTCGCGCGCGTCTGGCGCGGCAGCATCCTGCCGCAGCGCCAGGAAGTCCTGCTCAACGCCGACCCGCACGCGCCCGCCAAGTACCGCGCGATCGCGGCGCCGTCGAACATGCCGGCGTTCAAGGACGCGTTCCAGTGCAAGGCCGGCGACGAGATGGTTCGAAGCGACGACAAGCAGGTGAAGATCTGGTAACGCGGCACTACAACGTGTCCTGGAACGGCGCCGAAAGGCGCCGTTCTTTCTTCTGCTTGTCTCTTCCGCTTGGTCCCTCTGTGGCGCGGCGAAGGGCGGACGGACGAGGCCCGCGCGCGAGCGCGGGTGCGCGCGATGGATCGCGCGCATTCCGCTGCGGCACAGGGATGTGCCGTCAGCGGAACCCCGTTCGCCCGTAGCGAACCCTCGGCGCAGCCGAGGGCGCGACACCGAGGGCGTGTTCTCTTTGGTTACTTTCTCTTGCACGAGCAAGAGAAAGTAACGCGCCGGCCAGGATGGCCGGTAAGACGCACAGGGACGTGGGTCGAAGGCGAGGGGCGACGCAAGCGCGCGCCCTCACCCTGCCCTCTCCCGCAAGCGGGAGAGGGGAAAGCCGGGTGACTAACCCCACCGATGCGCGGATAATTCGCGACCCTTTCCCGCCTCGAAGCATGCGCACCTCACTCGTCCCCGGCCAACGCTGGATTTCCAACGCCGAGCCCGAGCTCGGCCTCGGCACGGTGCTGCGCATCGAGGCGCGCAGCGTGCAGGTGCTGTTCGCGACGGCCGGCGTGCTGCGCCAGTACGCGCTGCATTCGGCGCCGCTGACGCGCGCCGAATTCCGCCCCGGCCAGCGCATCGCCGGCAACAAGCAGAGCTTCGTCGTCGAGCGCGTCAGCCAGAACGACGGGCTGTACGTCTATCACGCGGGCGATCGCACGCTGAGCGAGTCCGAGCTCGACGACGCGCAGCCGATCTCGCGCGCCGACGAGCGCCTCAAGTCCGCGCGCATCGACGCGCCGGACCGCTTCGATTTCCGCGTCGCCGCGCTGCGCCGCCGTGCCGACGCGATGCGCTCGCCGGCGTTCGGCCTCGCCAGCGCGCGCATCGATCTCATCGCGCATCAGCTGCGCGTCGCCGGCATCGTCGCGCAGCGCCGCCCGCCGCGTGCTCTGCTCGCGGACGAGGTCGGCCTCGGCAAGACGATCGAGGCCGGCATGATCCTCGCGCGCCAGATCGCGACGGGCCGCGCGGGCCGCGTGCTCGTGCTCGCGCCGCCGAGCCTGACCAGCCAGTGGTTCGTCGAGCTGCTGCGCCGCTTCAACCTGCCGTTCGCGCTGTTCGACGAGGAGCGCTGCGAGGCGATCGAGGTCGCCGACGAGACGCGCAATCCGTTCGAGGACGAGCAGCTCGTCATCGCCGCGATCGACTGGCTCAGCGAGAACGCCAAGCGCGCACGGCAGGCCATCGGCGCGGCGTGGGATCTCGTCGTCGTCGACGAAGCGCACCATCTCGAATGGACTCCCGAATTTGCCAGCGGCGCATACACGCTCGTCGAGCGGCTCGCCGCGACGGCGCCGGGGCTCGTGCTGCTGACCGCTACGCCGCAGCAGCTCGGCCGCACCGGCCATTTCGCGCGGCTTCGCCTGCTCGATCCCGCGCGCTACTCCGATCTCGACGCGTACATCGCCGAGAGCGATCGCTACGTGCAGCTGTCCGCGCTTACCTCTGCGCTGATCGACGGCGCGCCGCTCGAGCCCGGCTCGCGCGACGAGCTCGCGCGCATCTTCGCCGGCGATCCGCCGCTGCTCGCGCTGCTCGACCGCTACGCGAGCGAAGGCGCCGCTGCCGCGCCCGCGCTGATCGACGCGCTGATCGATCGTCACGGCACCGGCCGCGTCATGTTCCGCAACCGCCGTGCGCAGATCGGCGGCTTTCCGCGCCGCGTCGCCGACATCGCGGTGCTCGACGGCGGCGATCTCGACGACGCGGCGCGCCATCGCCTGCTCGCCGAGTTCCATGCCGACGCGCAGGCGCATCCGCCCGCGGGCGAGTACGACTACTCGAACGATCCGCGCCTGCCGTGGCTCGTCGCGCTGATCGAGCGGCTCGCCGGCGACAAGTTCCTCCTGATCTGCCGCACGCAGGCGAAGGTGCTCGCGCTCGAGGAAGCGCTGCGCCTGCGCACCGGCGTCAAAGTCGCGCGCTTCCACGAAGGCATGACGATCCTGCAGCGCGACCGCAACGCGGCGTGGTTCGCGGAACCCGAAGGCGCGCGCGTGCTGCTCTGCTCCGAGATCGGCTCGGAAGGCCGCAACTTCCAGTTCGCGCATCACCTGATCCTGTGGGACCTGCCGCTCGATCCGGACCTGCTCGAGCAGCGCATCGGCCGCCTCGACCGCATCGGACAGAAGCACGACATCACGGTGCACGGCGTCGCGATGAGCGGCACCGCGCAGCACGCGCTCCTGCGCTGGTACGACGAAGGCCTCGATGCGCTCCGCACGAGCCCGTCCGACGGCCGCGAGATCCTGCGCCGCTACGGCGCGCGCGTCGTCGCCGAAGCCGAGCGCCACGCACTCGGCGGCGACGATCCCGACGTCGAGATCGACTCGCTGATCGCCGAAACGCGCGCGACGCATCGCGAGCTGTCCGAGCTCGTGCAGTCCGGCCGCGATCGCTTGCTGGAGCTTGCCTCCGAGCGCCAGGCGCGCGAGCAGACACTCGCCGAAGCGCTCCGCGCCGCCGACGCCGACGCGCTCGACGACTTCGTGCTGAGCCTCTTCGAGCAGTTCGGCATCGACAACGAGGAGATCGCACCGCGCACGGTCGTGCTCGATCCGGAATACCTCAGCACCGACGGCTTCCCCGGCCTCAAGGACGGCCCGCAGCAGGCCACGTTCGATCGCGCGACGGCGCTCGCGCGCGAGGAGCTGCCGCTGCTGCGGCTCGATCACCCGCTCGTCGCCGGCGCGCTCGACCTGCTGCTCGAAAGCGAGCAAGGCAACGCATCGCTGCTGATCGATGCCGAGCTCCCGCCGCGCACGGCCCTGCTCGAATGCGTGTTCGTGCTCGAATGCGTCGCCGATCGCAACCTCGACGTCGGCCGCTTCCTGCCGCCGCTGCCGCTGCGCGTCGTCGTCGACAACCGGCTCAATCCGCGCAACGACTTCGAGGCCTCGGCGACGAGCCTCGCCCGTGCCAAGGAGCAACCCGTCGACGCCGCGCGCTATCGCCCGCTGCTCGCCAAGCTCGTCGCGCCGATGCTGGCTGCCGCGGAAACGCAGGCGCGCGGCCTCGCTGCGGCCGAAGTCGGTGGCGCGCTCGCCGCGGCCGATCGCGTGCTCGGCGCCGAGCGCGAACGCCTCGTCGCGCTCGCCGAGATCAATCCATCGGTGCGCGCCGAGGAAATCGAGGCGATCGACACCGAGCTAGACGCGATCCGCCACGCGATTCCGACCGCGGCGCCGCGGCTCGACGCCGTGCGCTTCGTGTGCACGCCGGACGTGACGGTCCGCTGAGCGTTACGCCGCCTTCGGCTTCTTCGTCATCACCGCCAGCATCGCCGCGATCTTGTCGCGCATCTGGCGCCGGTCGACGATCATGTCGATCGCGCCGTGGTCGAGCAGGAACTCGGAGCGCTGGAAGCCTTCCGGCAGCGTCTCGCGCACGGTCTGCTCGATGACGCGCGGGCCAGCGAAGCCGATCAGCGCCTTCGGCTCGCCGATGTTGATGTCGCCGAGCATGCCGAGGCTCGCGGAGACGCCGCCGGTGGTCGGGTGCGTCAGCACCGACACGTAGGGCACGCCTGCGCTGCGCAGGTGCGCGATCGCGGCCGACGTCTTCGCCATCTGCATCAGCGAGAACAGGCCTTCCTGCATGCGCGCGCCGCCGGTCGCCGCGAAGCAGACGAGCGGCGCGCGTTCCTCGAGCGCGCGCTCGGCGGCGCGCGTGAATTTCTCGCCGACGACCGAGCCCATCGAGCCGCCCATGTATTCGAACTCGAACGCGGTCGCGATCAGCGGATTCGACTTCAGCGTGCCGCGCATCGCGATCAGCGCGTCCTTTTCGCCGGTCGCCTTCTGCGCGGCGGCGATGCGGTCGCGGTATTTCTTCGAGTCGCGGAATTTCAGCGGATCGGTCGGCTCGAGCGAAGCGAACAGCTCCTCGCCGGTGTTTTCGTCGAGGAACGCGGCGAGCCGCGCACGCGCGCGCATCGCGTGATGATGCGAGCACTTCGGGCACACCATGAGATTGCGCTCGAGCTCGGGGCGATACAGCACCGCGCCGCAGCCTTCGCACTTCTCCCAGAGGCCCTCGGGCACCTTGCCCTTGGTCGTCGCCTGCGTCCGCTCGCGCGGCGACATCAGTTTCTGCAGCCAGTTCATGTCGTACGCTTCTCCTGATTCGATCGGCGGCGCGGGCTCGGCGCCTTCCGGCAATTCGGCATCGTCCGGCGGCGGACTATGCGACATGGGTCGCGGCGCGCGCATCGAGCGCGGCGCGGATCGGCGCGAGGAACTCGCGCGCCTTCGAGGTCGCTTCCGCGACGTCCTTCGCGCCGGCGAGCCGGTCGACCAGCGCGCTGCCGATCACGACCGCATCGGCGAACGCGCCGATCGCCGCGGCCGAAGCCGCATCGCGGACGCCGAAGCCGACCGCGACCGGCGTCTTCGCCGAGCGCTTGATGCGGGCCACGCGCGCCTGCACGTCGTCCATGCTGAGCCGGTCGGCGCCGGTGATGCCGGCGAAGGACACGTAGTATAGGAAACCTTCGGCCGCGGCGCAGATCGCGGCCAGGCGATCGTCCGCCGTGGTCGGCGCGGCGAGGAAGATGCGGGCGAGACCCGCCTCGTGCAACGGCGCGGTCGACTCGATCTCCTCGACCGGGCAGTCGACCAGCAGCACGCCGTCGACGCCGGCCTCGCGCGCCTCGCGCGCGAAGCGCTCGACGCCGTGGATCTCGATCGGGTTGAGGTAGCCCATCAGCACGACGGGCGTCGACGTGTCGCGCCGACGGAATTCGCGGACCCAGCCGATCACGCGCGCGAGACCGACGCCGCGTGCGAGCGCGCGCTCGTTCGCATGCTGGATCACGGACCCGTCGGCCATCGGATCGGAGAACGGCACGCCGAGCTCGACGAGGTCGGCGCCGGCGTCGACGAGCGCGTGCATGATCGCGACGGTGGCGTCGGGCGACGGATCGCCGGCCGTCACGAACGGAACGAGCCCGGTGCGGCCGTCCGCGCGCAACGCGGCGAAGCGCGCGTCGATGCGGCTCACAGCTCGATTCCCTCGCGCGCCGCGATCGTGTGCACGTCCTTGTCGCCGCGCCCGGACAGGTTGACGAGGACCAGCTTGTCGCTCGTCATCGTGCGCGCGAGCTTGATCGCCTGCGCGACCGCATGGCTCGATTCGAGCGCGGCGAGAATGCCTTCGGTACGCGCGAGCTGGTGGAACGCCGCGAGCGCTTCGTCGTCGGTGATGCCGACGTACTGCGCGCGGCCGGTGTCCTTGAGGAATGCGTGCTCGGGACCGACGCCGGGATAGTCGAGCCCCGCCGAGATCGAATGCGTCTCGGTGATCTGGCCGTCGTCGTCGCACAGAACGTAGGTGCGGTTGCCGTGCAGGACGCCGGGACGTCCGGCGGCGAGCGACGCCGCGTGCTTGCCGGTCGCGATGCCCTCGCCGGCCGCTTCGGCGCCCCAGATCGCGACGTCGCGATCGTTGAGAAACGCGTGGAAGAGCCCGATCGCGTTCGAGCCGCCGCCGACGCACGCGACGAGCGCATCCGGCAGTCGTCCGTAGTGTTCCTGCATCTGCGCGCGCGCTTCGCGGCCGATCACGCTGTTGAAGTCGCGCACCATCTGCGGATACGGATGCGGGCCGGCGACGGTGCCGATGATGTAGAACGTGTCGGCGACGTTCGTGACCCAGTCGCGCAGCGCTTCGTTGAGCGCGTCCTTCAGCGTCTTCGAACCCGACGTCACCGGCACGACGTCGGCGCCGAGGAGCTTCATGCGATAGACGTTGATCTTCTGCCGCTCGATGTCGACGGCGCCCATGTAGACGACGCAGTCGAGACCGAATCGCGCGCACACGGTCGCGGTCGCGACACCGTGCTGGCCCGCGCCGGTCTCGGCGATGATGCGGCGCTTGCCCATCTGCCGCGCGACGAGCGCCTGCCCGACCGTGTTGTTGATCTTGTGCGCGCCGGTGTGGTTGAGGTCCTCGCGCTTGAGAAGGATCTGCGCGCCGCCGATCGCCTTCGACAGGCGCTCGGCGTGATAGATCGGCGACGGGCGGCCGACGTAGTGCCTGAGATCGCGATCGAGCTCGGCGATGAACGCGGGATCCTCGCGCAGCGTGAAATACGCGCGGCGCAGCTCCGCCAGCGGCGCCATCAGCGTCTCGGCGACGTAGCTGCCGCCGTAGCCGCCGAAGCGGCCGCGATGATCGGGATAGGCGAAATAGTCTTCGACTTTCATGTCCATGTTCGTCACTGGGCTGCGTCGGACGCGGCGTCGGCCGCGCGCACTGCGTCGACGAAGGCGCGCATCCTTGCCATGTCCTTGATGCCGGGGGCGGATTCGATGCCGCTCGAGACGTCGACGCCGTAGGGTCGCACGGTCGCGACCGCGCACGCCACGTTGTCCTGGGTAAGACCCCCCGCGAGCACGAAAGGTCGCGCGTTGCCGGCCGGGAAGCGCGACCAGTCGAACGTCTCGCCGGTGCCGCCGCGGGCGCCGCGCGCGTGGCTGTCGAGGAGAAGGCCCGACGCGCCGGGATACGCGGCGACGTGGCGCGTCACGTCGGCGACCGAACCCATCGGCACCGCCTTGATGTAAGGCCGCGAGAAACTGGACGCGAATCCGTCGCTTTCGGCACCGTGGAACTGCAGGAGATCGGGTTCGACGACCGAGATGACTTCCTCGATCCAGCCCGGCTCGTCGTCCATGAAGAGCGCCACGGCGGTCACGAACGGCGGCAGCGCCGCGCGGATCGAACGGCCCTGCGTGATGCCGATGAAGCGCTGGCTCGCGCGCGTGAAGACGAGCCCGACCGCGTCGATGCCGAGCTCGGCGCCGCGCCGCGCATCGTCCGGCCGCGTGATGCCGCAGAACTTGATGCGCGTTCTCACAACGTGACCTCGGGAGGCAGCTGCCAGTCGGCAGGATAGCGCGGGCCGATAAACGTGAGCCCGGCCGCCGGCGCCGTCGGTCCCGCCTTCGCGCGGTCGCGGCCGGCGAGGAGCTCGCCGAGCCACGCCTCGCGCTGCTCGCCGCGCCCGATCGGCAGGAGCGAGCCGACGATGTTGCGCACCATGTGGTGCAGGAACGCATTCGCCTGGATCTCGATCGCGATTTCGTCGC
Organism: Rhodanobacteraceae bacterium; assembly: GCA_035263065.1. GTDB lineage: Bacteria > Pseudomonadota > Gammaproteobacteria > Xanthomonadales > Rhodanobacteraceae > Dokdonella_A. The sequence goes on along the minus strand of DATFRS010000217.1, from coordinate 1,774 downwards.
CCGTCCGCGTGATCTGGATTTCGTGCACGTTGCGGAACGTCGAGCGCGCCTGGCACGCGACCGTGCGGAACGCGCGGAAGTCGTGCTCGCCGATCAGCGCCTGCGCGGCCATCTGCATGCTGTCGATGTCGAGCGGCACGCGCTCCCACGCGACACGGCGCGCGTCGAGCGCCGGCCGGATCGCGCGGTTCTGGATCGTGTAGCGATAGCGTCGCGCGCGTGCGCTGTAGCGCGCGTGGAAATCCTCGGCGACGCGCCGCGCCCACAGCACGGCGACGGTCGGCGGCAGGCCCGAGTTCGCGCCGAGCGTCCACGCGCGATCGGTGCGCTCGGCGTCGCTGTCGAAATGCACGACCTGGCAGCGTGCATGCACGCCGGCGTCGGTGCGCCCGGCGCAGGTCACCTCGACCCGGTGCGCCGCGACGAACGACAGCGTCTTCTCGACGGCCGCCTGCACGCTCTCGCCGTGCGAGAGGCGCTGCCAGCCGAGGAAATCGGTGCCGTCGTATTCGATGCCGAGGGCGATGCGCACTGAAGGGGACTGTCGGTGGGGACGCGCATGGTAGCAAGCGCGAAAAAAAAGGCCCGGACGAGCCGGGCCATGCGCTGAAAAAAGCGATCGAAGCTTATTTGATCTCGGCCATCAGGCGCCGAGCCTCTCCCTTCTGTACGTCGTTGCCCTCGGCCATCACTTCCTCGAGCATCGAGCGCGCGCCTTCCGGGTCGCCCATGTCGAGATACGCCTTGGCGAGATCGAGCTTGGTGCCGACGCCGTCCTCGCCCGGGAACTCGTCCTCGTCGACGTGCAGCGGCGGCGCGACGGCGGTTTCGACCTCGTGCGCGGCTTCCTTGCCGAAATCGATCGGCGGCAGGTTGTCGAACGAGAACGCGGCTTCGCTGGCCTGGGGTGCGGGCGACGGCGACGGCGGCGCGTCGAGATCGAAGTCGAACGCGGTGGTCGCGTGCTGCGGCGCCGGCGGGGCCGGCTCGTGGTGGTGGAACACGTCGTCGTCGCGATCGAACGGCGTCTGCGTGGCATGACGCGCGGTCACCGCTTCGTCGTCGTAGATGTCGTGCGTCTGCTCGGGCGCCTCGTCGGCGAACAGCGCATTGTGCGGCGCGAGCTCCTGGCCCATCGCGCGCGCTTCGAGCCATTCGGGCTGATGCGCATCGACGACGTGCGCGCTCATCGCCTGGGCGGCGTCCTCGAACGCGTCGACGTTGCGCTCCGCGTAGAGGAGGCTCAGAAGCTCGAGATGCAGGCCGAGGTTGCCGGGATCGAGCTCGAGCTGCTCGCGCAGCGCGCCCTCTTCCGAATCGGTGGCGACCGTGCCGAGGCCGCTCTCGCCCATCGGCGAATCGGCAAATGCGCCGGCGATCGAGCCGCGCGCGGCGGGTGCTGCGGCGGCCTTGCGCTTGCGCATCGCGAGGAGGCCGGCCAGCAAGAGCAGCGCACCGGCGCCGATCGCGGCGGGCTTGAGCCACGACTGCTCGTACCACGCGGGCGTGGTCGGCGGCAGCGGCTGTGCCTTGGTCTTGGCGTCCTTGACGGCGGCGGTCATTGCGGTCGGCTTCGGCGGCGGAGTCGTCGTCGTCGAAGGCGTGGTCGATGCGGTCGTCGACGGCGTCGTCGTGCCGCTCGTCGAAGGCGTCGTCGTCGAGGACGACGGCGTGGTCGTCGAGGCCGTGCCGCTCGTCGAAGCAGGCGGCGTCGTGCCGGTCGACGGCGTGGTCGATGCGGTCGTCGAGGACGGCGTTGTCGAGGACGGCGTTG
>DATFRS010000216.1:0-7367 GCA_035263065.1 Rhodanobacteraceae bacterium | reverse complement strand
AGCATCCTGCGCTCGACGCCGGGCGACGGCGACGCCTGCCACGGCAACGCCGCACCGTGCACCAGCGCGGCGAGGCTCGTGTCGGCGTGGAGGGCGATCGCGTCCATCAGAAGCGTTCCTCATGATGGCGCAGGTCGAGCTCGTGCGTCCACGCCGAGCGCGGCTGCTCGGCCAGCCACACATAGGTCTTCGCGACCTCGTCGACGTCGAGCGTCTTCGCCGCGTTGGCGCCGAAGCGCGTCACCGACGCCGATCCGCGCAGGAGCCCGTCGAGCAGCACGTGCGCGACGTGGATGCCGTGCGGCTGGTGCTCGCGCGCGAGCGACTGCGCGAGCCCGCGCAAGGCGAACTTCGCCGCCGCGAACGCAGCGAAGCCGCTCGAGCCGCGGATCGACGCCGTCGCGCCCGAGAACAGGATCGCGCCCGCGCCACGACGGAGCATGCAGGGCAGCACGGCCTGCACCGTCGTGACCGCAGCGCCGACCGACGCCTGGAAGCAGCGATCGAAGTCGTCCCGCGCGAGCTTCTCGAACGAGCCGGTCACGAGCGTCGCGACGTTGAACACGAGCACGTCGATGCCGTCGGCCTGCGCGACGAGGCGTTCGAGCGCGGGGCGCGCCGTCGCTTCGACGGTGAGGTCGCACGCGATCGTCGATGCCGTGCCGACGGCCGGAATCGACTCCGGCCGCCGCACGATCGCATCGACGGCATAGCCCGCCTGCGTGAAACGGCGGACGAGCGCCGTGCCGAACGAACCGCCGGCACCGGCGATGAGGGCGCGTCGCTGCATCACAGGATCCCGACCTCGCGGGCCACGAGCGCCATGGTAGCGCCCCAGCCCCCGAAGAAGGCGAGCGTGCGGACCACGGGCACGCCGGCCGTATAGACGGCGAAGTGGGCGAGGCGCGACCAGAAGTAGACCGCGCAGGCGGTCGTGGTGACCGCGTCGGTGCGGCCGTCGGCGACGACGCAGAGCACGGCCGGCGCGAACAGCACGAGATTTTCGACGGCATTCGTGTGTGCGCGCTGCGCGCGCTGCGCCCACGGCGAAAGCGGCAGGTCGTTCGCCGACGGATTGGCGAAGATGCCCCAGACGCCGCGAACGGCGCCGCGGTTCAACACATAAGGAGCCCAGAAGAGCGCCGTCATCGCGACGGTCCAGGCGAGCCAGCTCAGTTCCTTGGACACGGGAATCACCTCGTTTGGCACAGTGGTGGCCCAACGTAGTCCCGCGATATCGGCGTCGTCTGTAGCAATCGGTACGGAGCCGGCGGCTTTCGCACCTGCGTAGCAATCGCTACAGAAACGGCGGCGTGCGATGCGGAAACTGGCGCCTCCATTCGCTACGAAGGAGCTCGAAAATGTTCCAGCACCCCGCGCGAGGCTTCACGCTCGACCCCGCCGATACGGCGCTCGTCCTGACCGACATCCACAACGATTTTCTTTCGCCGACCGGCGGCGCATATCCGCTGATCGCCGAAAGCCTCGCCGCCAACGACACCGCGGCGAACCTCGAGCGGCTGATGGCCGCCGCGCAGCGCTACGGCTTTCCGGTGTTCGTTTCGCCGCACTACTACTACCCGCACGACGACGCGTGGACGCGGCCGGTGACGCCGCTCGAGGATCTCGCACACCAGATCGGCCTGCTCGGACGCAAGGGCCCGCTCAGCCTCGAGTCGTTCGAGAATTCCGGCGCCGATTTTCCGGAGCGCTACAAGCGCTACGTCGAGGACGGCGCCACGGTCGTGACGAGCCCGCACAAGGCGTACGGCACGTCGACGAACGACCTGCTGCTGCAGCTGCGGCGGCGCCGCGTCGAGAAGATCGTGCTCGCCGGGCCCGTCGGCAATCTCTGCGTCGAGGCGCACCTGCGCGACTTCATCGAGCAGGGCTTCGAGATCGCGATGGTTCGCGACGCGACGGCCGGCGCGAAGAACGACGAAGGCGACGGCTACGGCGCGGCACTCGTCAACTGGCGCTTCATGGCGCATGCGCTCTGGACGACCGCCGAGGTCGTCGCGCGCATGAAGGCGACGGGCGTGCCGACGTCGATCGAAACCGTGCACGCCCTCGTTCGCTGACCGTCAGTCGAAGCCGTTCGCGAAGATGATGTCCGCGTCGGCCTCCACGGCGCCGATGTCGGGCGCGGAACCGAGTGTCCTCGGGAACCCCGCACCCCGCTGATCATTCGTGAGCGTGAACGGATTTGCGCCATGGTTGATCGCGGGGCTGTCGGGACTGAGCTCGTGCGTCTTCGTCGGACCGCCGTTGTTCGCGAGCGGCAGGAGACGCGGATCGGACTGGATCGTGTCGGGCGGCAGCGTCGTCGTGCCCGAGGGACCGATGAGGTTCGTCGCGCCTGTCACGCCGCCGCCGATGCCAAGGCCGATGTTGACGGTGTCGGTGTCGCTCGTGTTGGCGGCGACGATCGCGCTTTCGAGGTCGGCGACGCCGTAGCTGAGGCGAAGCGCGGCGCCGAGCGCATAGTGCTCGTGGTTGAACGCGATCGTCGAGTTGGCGATCGTGATGCCGTGCTTGGCGTAGATGCCGCCGACGGCGTTCGCGGTATTGCCCGACACCGTGCTGTTCGTGAGGCTCGACACGGTCGCCGAGTTGAGGCCGTAGACGAGCAGCCCGCCGGTGCCGCCCGCGGTGTTCCCGGAGATCGTCGAGTTCGTGATCGTCGCCGGCCCGTTGACGCGCAGGCCGCCGCCGACGCCGGCCGCGCCGCCGACGCCCTGCAGGATGTTGTCGGCGACGGTCGAGTACTGCATCGTCAGCGCGCCGCCGACCTCGCCGCCGCCGGCCGCGACGATCGGCGAGGGCTGCACCGAGCTCGATGCGCTGTTGCCGCTGACCGTGCTGTCGATCAGCACCGCGTCGCCGGTCGCGACGAAGCCGCCGCCGATCGCGCCGCCGAGCGAGGTGTAGACCTCGTTGCCGTCGATATGGCTGTGCTGCGCGAACAGCATGCCTTTCACGTAGAGCCCGCCGGCCTTGTAGATGCTGCTGCCCGCGTTGCCGAACACGCGGCAGCCGGTGATGACGGCGTCGTTCAGCAGCACGGGCCCGTTCGAATAGATGCAGCCGCCAGCGAGGAAGCCGTAACCGCGCTGCAACGTCATGCCGTAGATCGCGAGCTGCGCGCCGACGGTGTTCTGGTTGAAGACGCGATCGGTGTTGTTGCCGTCGATCGTCAGGAGACCTGCGCCCGGTCCTTGCAGCAGCTGATCGTGCGAGATGTCGATGCGCCCGGTCGTCAGCGTGATCTGGCTGCACGGGAGCTGCGTGAGATCGATCGGCGTACCGGGCCCCGCGGCCTGCACGGCCGCGCGCAGGCTTCCCGAGCCGCTGTCGAGGCAGTTGGTGACGACGATCGCGCCCGAGGGCTGCGCCGGCGCGGCCGACGCATCGCCGAGCTCGAACAGCGCGGCAAGGCAGGCGGCGAGCGGGTGCAGACGAGGCGTGCGGAAAGAGGAAATACGGCGAGCGGACATCGCTGAGCTCCTTGCGTGGATGTGGCTACCACTACGGAGAACGGCAATTCACCGAAAATTGCGACATGTTCCCGCCGGCGAAGCACCCTTCGGGGCTTCGATACGCGAGGACGTCGCGGGGGCCCACGAAAAAGGGACGCCATAGCTGGCGTCCCTTTTCGGCTTGCCGCCGGGCGCGCGTCAGTTGCGCAACGACTTGCGCACCCGTTCCAGAAGCCCGCTGCGATCGTTGGGAGCGGTCACCGGAAGCATCGCCTCGCACTCGACGTAGCCGAGCGCGTTGTAGGCGTTGATGAAGTCGACGACGTCGGCGATGCCGGCGGTGCTCTGGGCCGCGATCTCGTCGATCGTGCCGGTGCCGCGCATCATCTGCGTCGCGATGCGGAAATGCTTGGGAAATTCGCGCTCGACCTGCGGCCAGCGCAGCAGGCGGTAGCGCGCGTCGGCGGGCAGGCCGGCGTCGAGATTGCCCTCGCTGCGCGTCAGGCGCGCGAACCAGACGAGGCGCGGGTACGGCTGCGCCGTCATGATCTCGGTCGCGTTGGCGAATTCGGTCGCGTCGAGGTGCAGCAGCTGATCGCGGCGCAGCGGCAGCCGGCTCCAGCCGGCCAGCGTCTTCAGGCCGCCGACGCCGGCGTACCAGCGCTGGCGCGCGGGATCGATGATGATCGACGGCAGGCCTTCGTGCGTGAGGCGCACCGGCCCTTCGGACGGGTCGAGCATGCCGAGCAGCTCGTCGATGAAGCAGACCGGCGGCGGGGCCGGCTCGGCTTTCGCCGGCATCGGCGCGATGATCTGCGCCGGACGCGCAGCGACGATCGAGGCCGGCTTCGCATCGTTCGCCGCGGCCGGCGCGGACGACGCATCGTAGGTTTCGGCGTTCGCCGGGCGCATCGGCGCCGCGGCTTCGGGCTTGCCGTTCATGCCGGCGGCGAAGCGATTCAGCAGTGCGACCAGCTCGCCGCTGACGACGGGCTTGCGCAGCGAGAACTCGGGTTCCAGCGGCTCGGCCGCGCTGGTGTATGCGATCACGAGACGACCGCGCGAGCGCGCTCGCAGCCAGTCCATCTGCCCGTACGTCGACTCGATGTCGACGAGCAGGAGATCGGCGTCGGCCGCCTCGCCGCTTGCCCACGCATGCGAAAGCTTGTGGCGGTGTCGCTCGAGCAGCGAGGTGATGCGTGCAGCGTCCTGCTCGGTGGCTCCGGTGACGGCAATCGTGCGCGTGGTGCTCATGGCGGCCCAGGTCCCGATGAGAGCGGTTGACGTTGGGACGGGTCCATGCAAGCGGTATGCCCGGCCGACCTCGGCAGGTCCGGGCCGCGTTTCCGGCCCGCTTTGCGCGAATGCGACGCTGCCTGTCAGGCCTCGACGGGCGTCCCGCGCGGCTCGGCGGCTTCGCCGGCGCTGCGCTCGCGCTGCATGCGCCAGAGTTGGGCGTAGCGGCCGCCGAGGGTTAGGAGCTCCTCGTGCGTGCCGCGCTCGACGATGCGGCCGTGCTCGAGGACCAGGATCTGGTCGGCGCCGACGATCGTCGACAGGCGATGGGCAATGACCAGCGTCGTGCGGTCGCGGGCGATCTCGGCGAGCTCGCCCTGGATGATCTTCTCGGTGCGCGTGTCGAGGGCGCTGGTGGCCTCGTCGAAGACCAGGATCGCAGGGTTCTTGAGCAGCGTGCGCGCGATCGCGACGCGCTGTTTCTCGCCGCCGGAGAGCTTGAGGCCGCGCTCGCCGACCATCGTGTCGTAGCCGAGCGGCAGCGATTCGATGAAGCCGTGGACGTGCGCCGCGCGGGCCGCCGCGATGATCTCCTCGCGCGTCGCGTCGGGCCGGCCGTAGGCGATGTTGTAGTAGATCGTGTCGTTGAAGAGGACCGTGTCCTGCGGAACGATGCCGATCGCGCGGCGCAGCGATTCCTGCGTCACCTCGCGGATGTCCTGCCCGTCGATCGCGATGCGGCCGCCGCTGACGTCGTAGAAGCGGAACAGTAGTCGCGCCAGCGTCGACTTGCCGGCGCCGGTCGTGCCGACGACGGCGACGGTCTGGCCGGCCGGGATGCGGAAGTCCACGTCGCGCAGGATCGTGCGCGCGGGCTCGTAGTCGAAGTCGACGTGATCGAATCGCACCTCGCCGCCGCGCAGCTGCAGCGGCTTCGCGTCCGGCGTGTCCTTGATCTCGCGCTCCTCGCCGAGCAGCGCGAACATGCGCTCGATGTTCGTCAGCGCCTGCTTGACCTCGCGGTAGACCATGCCGAGGTAGTTGAGCGGGATCGAGAGCTGGATCAGGAACGCGTTGACCAGCACGAGATCGCCGAGGCTCAGCTTGCCCGCGACGACGCCGGCCGACGCGCGCCAGAGGAGCAGCGTCAGGCCCGTCGCGACGATGCTGGCCTGGCCGATGTTGAGGACCGCGAGCGTCTTCAGGCTCTTGACGGTCGCTTCCTCGAGCTTGACGAGGCTGCCGTCGTAGCGCGAGAACTCGTGGCGCTCGTTGCCGAAGTACTTGACGGTCTCGTAGTTCAGCAGCGAGTCGACCGCGTGCGCGTTGGCCTCGGTGTCGGCCGCGTTGGCGGCGCGGTAGTAGCGCAGGCGCCACTCGGTGATCGAGAACGTGAACGTGATGTAGACCGCGAGCGTCGTCAGCGTGATCGCGGCGAAGCCCCAGTCGTAGCGCACGATCAGGATGCCGCAGACGATCGCGACTTCGAGCAGCGTCGGCAGGATCGTATAGATCGTCCAGTCGAGGAGATCGCTCGTCGCAGTCATGCCGCGCTCGACGTCGCGCGCGACGCCGCCGGTGCGGCGGTCGAGGTGGAAGCGCAGCGACAGCGCGTGCAGGTGCTCGAACACGCGCAGCGTGATCTGGCGCGACGTGCGCGCCATCACGCGTGCGAACACGATCTGGCGCAGCTCCTGGAACAGCGACGCCGAGAGCCGCAGGGCGCCGTACGCGACGAGCAGGAGGAGCGGGACGAGCAGCGGCTTCGGCGCGATGTCGAGCCTGTCGACGAGCTCCTTCAGGACGACCGGCACGCCGATGTTGGCGAGCTTGGCGACGACGAGGAACACGAGCGCGACGCCGACGCGCACGCGATAGCGCCAGACCTCCGGCCAGAGGCGGCGGAAGATCGTGAGGACGCTGGTGTTGCGGGATTCGGCTTCGGGCATGGACGGCGTTTACATGGGGCTAGGCGCTGCGTTAACAATCCAGTACGGAGGGCGGGCGCTATCATCCAAGCTTTTCCGCCAAGGAGAGCGCCATGCGCACGATATCCGTGTTTGCCGCCGCATTGCTGCTGGGAAGCGGCCTCGCCCTCGCACAGGATGCCGCGACCGCGCGACCGAAGACGCCGCACGGCGCCAAGGTGTTCATCGTGTCGCCGAAGAACGGCGCGACGGTCGGGCAGGACGTTACCGTCAGGTTCGGCGTCGAGGGCATCGCGATCAAGCCCGCGGGCGACGCGACGCCGAACTCGGGCCACCACCATCTCCTGATCGACGCCAAGGAGCTGCCGCCGCTCGACGCGCCGATCCCGAACGACGCGACGCACAAGCACTACGGCAAGGGGCAGACCGAGGACACGATCCATCTCGAGCCGGGGACGCATACGCTGCAGCTCGATCTCGGCGACGCGGCGCACCGGCAGTTCGATCCGCCGATCGTGTCGAAGAAGATCACCGTGCACGTCAAATAGTTTTTCCCTCTCCGCTTTTCTTCCCCTCTCCCGCTTGCGGGAGAGGGTAGGGTGAGGGGCCTTGGGCGAGGGCGAACCCACTTGCCCTCACCCCAGCCCTCTCCCGCATAGCGGGAGAGGGGGAACGTCGCGCGAGTTGAGGCGGCTCACTCGATCGGCTGATCCAGCATCATCTC